>JBAWFB010000061.1:0-2369 GCA_049591495.1 Solirubrobacteraceae bacterium | reverse complement strand
GACCAACAGCACGCTTAACTTGGGCACTAATCTAGTCACGAGCCTCAACAGTTTGAGCATCAGCAACACAACGATGATTTTCCCTGTTAATTTGAATACGCCCAATATCAACTTGACGGGCACCCTCACCACCCGCGGCACGACCAATGTGATCAACATCACCTCGGTGCCGGGAATGACTTATCCGTCTAACATCACACTTATTAAATACGGTTCCGCCGATCCTAATTTGGTTGACTTGAACAATAATCTAACCACGCTCGGAGTGACTTTTTCGGCGCCGGGTCATCCGGTCGGCTATCTGACCAACAACACGACTTATCCTTATTCGATTCAACTGGTGTTGTTGAGCGGGCCAGCGGCAATTGTTCCGATTACCTGGACCGGCGAGACCAATGGCGTGAACGCCGGCAATTGGGACATTCTGCTTACTTCCAACTGGGTGACTACGATTGACGGTGTGACGCCTTATTTTTATCAGGACGGCAGCGCCGTGACATTGGATGACACGGCAACGGGCACGACGACGGTGAATCTGACGGGCACGCTTTCACCAGCCAGCCTGACGGTGAGCAATGCCAGCAAGGTCTATACGTTAAGCGGCAGCGGCAATATCAGCGGTGCCACGAGTTTGGTCAAAACCAACTCCGGGACGCTGATTGTGGATAACAGCGGGGTGAATAATTACAGTGGCGGCAACCTGATCGGTTCTGGCACATTGCAGTTGGGCAACAACGATGCTAACGGCAGCCTGCCCGGAGCTATCACCAACAATGGTTCGCTGGTCTTTAACCGCAGCGACAGCGCGCTCGTAGTGAGCAGTGTCATTTCCGGCACGGGCAACGTGGCCAACAACGGCAGCGGCACGGTGACGTTGAGCGCCAATGCTGAAGCCTATAGCGGCGCGACGACGGTAAATGGGGGAATACTCGCTTTGGCTAACACCGGCGGCAACAGCAACGGCTTGTATTCCAGCAGCAGTCTGACAATCAACAACGGTGCAACTGTCCAGGTCAACAATGATAATGCATTGGCTGGTTCCACAAGCCCCATTGGCAGCTTGCCGGTGATCATCAACAACGGCGGCACATTGACCGGGCTTGGCACCGCCGATAGCGGCGCGGGCACGAGCGGTCACATCCGCGGCCGGTTGACGCTCAACGGTGGCACGCTGGCCATGGGCGGGACTTCGATTAACACCACATACGGCACATGGAATTTGGATGACGGAGTGGCCACCGTTGGCGGACCTGTTGCGTCCACCATCAGCGCGCTGAATGTTGTTCCCACCCAAAGCGGCGGAACCATTTTTAACGTGACCAATGGGGGAACGGCCAACGGCATTGACCTCAATGTCACCGGCTCGCTCATCAACGGCACGAGCGCGCACGATACCGGCATCTTCCTGACCGGCGGCGGCACGATGGCGCTGGCCGGTGCAAACACCTATACCAACTGGACCAGCATCAACGCGGGCGCGCTGGAAGTGACCGGTTCCGGAGTTTTGGGCGGCGGCACTTATGCGGGTGCCATCACCAACAACGGGACGTTCTATTACAACAGTTCCGCGCAGACGATATTGTCGGGGGTGATGTCGGGAACGGGCACACTTATCAAAGATAACACCGGCACGTTGCAATTGAGTTCGGCCAACACCTTTGTCGGCAGCATCTTCGTAACCAACGGCACGTTGCGCGCGAACAACGCGGGTGCCTTCAATAAGAATCCAATCACCGAGACCGCCAATGGCGCTGAACTTTATCTTAATGCTGCCGGCACTTATGGGAGCACCTATAGCATCATTGGTTTTGGCGGCCTCGAAAGCGACAACACCAGCCATCTGGGTGCCATCCGCATGGCCACGGCCAATGTGGTGCTGACCAACACGATCACGCTGACGGGTGACGCAGGCATCACCTCGCGGGGCAGCAGCACGACGGGCGGCACGATTGCCGGCCAGATCACCGGCAATTACGCAATCCGTTTCAACCGCACTAGCACGACGAACAGCGCAGGCACGGGAACAATTATTTTATCAAACATCACGGCCAACGCGAACAATTGGACGGGAAACACGACCAATGCGGACGGGACATTGAAGCTGGGCGCTTCAGGACAGATTCCCAATGGTGCGGGTTATGGCAATTTCATCATGACTACTCCGGGAGCGGCCTATGTTCTTGGCGGAGCAATCGCCCCCACCATTTTTGACCTGAATGGAATCAACCAAACGCTCAACGGCTTGTCCAGCGATCCCAACGTGACGGGCAGCGATTTGAATTTGCTGGTGATTACCAACGGCGGCGGTTCGCCAGTTACCCTGACGGTTGGCAACAACAACGCCACAGGAAATTATGGCGGATTGATCA
>JBAWFB010000060.1:0-21278 GCA_049591495.1 Solirubrobacteraceae bacterium | reverse complement strand
GAACTGGCGGTCGCGCGCGCCGGCGAACTTCGCCGCGGGCCGCTACGTCGCCACCTCAGGCTGTGCGTCGGCTGCCGCGACTTCCACGAGGCGCTCGCGACCCAACGACGCTCGCTGGCGGTTGCGCTGCCGGTGCTGCCAAGTGCGGGCTTGGCGGCGAAGATCCTCTCCCACGGCGCGCTGCAGGCCGCGACCAGCGCCAGCCAAGCCGGTGGCGTAGTTGGATCGGCAGCGGCTCCAGCCGGCGCCGTCGCGGGCGGAGGAGTGAATGTCGGCGCAGCGGCATCCACGGTGGCTACGGGAGCTACGACCGCCGCCGGTAGTGGTGGAGCGGGTGTTGTGGTGGGAGGCGGCGTGCTCGCCAAAGTAGCCGTCGGCGGCGCCATCGTCGCGCTCGCCACAACCGGTGCTGTCGCCACTGCCCACCACCTGACTTATCGACAACACCGGCATTCGGCGCACGCGCACCTCGACCGCGCTCAGCGTTCATCCCGGACGCTGGGCGCCAAGCCGGAAACGCTGTCGCCGACAGCCCCCTTGACACTGAGTGCGGATGTGGGCACCACCTCGAGCGGCGCAATCGGGAGCGAGTCTGGAGCGGTCGCCACCGCGACGAGCGAAGCCGTACTGTCGGATCCACTCTCACGGCCTCCCCCTCAGAGTCCGCAGACGCCATCGCTCACGTCCTCGCCAGCCACGAGCGCCGCCGCAACCCCGACTGGCACACAGGGGACAAGTGGACATGGCAGCCAGCCCCACAGTGGCGCGAGTGCCCCCACTGCTCTGGCGATTGGCCACCGCCGCCTACTGGAAAGACAGCAGCAGAGTCTGCTTCGGCGCAGGCAAGCCGAACGTAGGCGCCTCCAGGCAGAACAGCGCAGACTCGCGCGTGAAGAACGCCGCCGCAAGGCACTAAAGCTCAGAGAAGCCCGGGAACGCCGAGAACGGCTCCGCGAAGAACACCGTCGCAAGGTGCGAGAACTTCAGGAAGCAAAGGAACGCCGCGAACAGCTTCGCGCAGAACGCGAGCGCCAGGCGTGGGAACTCAAAGAAGCAAGAGAACGCCGCGAACTAGAAGCGCAGCAGAAGCGCGAACAGCGCGAAGCCGCCGCCACCGTGCCGAAGTCTTCGACTCAGACCACGCAGAGCCCGACCCCGGTCACTACCACCACCACTGCGACCGAAGCGTCGGGCGCCGAAGCGACCGGTACTGAAGGCAAGCACAAGCGCAAGAAAAGCTAGCCGCGCGAGAGCAGCAGCCAACTTTTCTCACAACCTTCCAACTTCTCGGCCCCGCGGATGGTCTCAGCAGCAGATGTCCACATCCACTCACAAGGGAGGACGACGCGTCATGCGTTATCTAAGGCTCATCCCGGCCGTTGCGGCCTTGACGGGAGCGCTCGCGACAGCGCCACCCAGCGCATTGGCCTTCAAGCATCCAAGTCCATCCGGACGTTGTCGCGTCAGCATTAACCTGGCGCCGAGGGTGATCGTCGCAAACGACCCGATCACGATCTGGGGTCGGCTTTCCTGCCAGCGCCCAGCCGGCGCGGCGGACAAGACGGTCAAGCTCTTCCAGCATATGCGCGGCATGCCCGGACTCACCTACGTCCAGAGCGTGACCACTGATGCCAATGGTTTCTACGAGATCGAAAAAGCCGGCGGCGAAGTCACCACTCACAGCTTCTTCCTAGTCCGCTCCCACGGTGCGCAGAGCGCCCGCCGCGAGGTACTGGTCGAAGCGGAAGTAAACCTGTCCGGCCCCGCGGAAGGAACCCAGCTGTATACCGGGCCCACAAACGCCGTGACGTTCAGCGGAACGGTCGATCCCGCGGATGTCGGTGCGCGCGTGATCCTGCAGCGCCAGAATGCGCTCACCGGCGATGAATGGCACGCCATCGACCGCGGGGTGGTGCAGAGCGACGGGACGTTCTCGATCATGCACACTTTCCGCTATCCCGGGGACGCAGACATCAGGGTCCTGGTGCGCAGCGGCGGGATCAATATTTCAAGCCGTTCCAACGTCCTCACCTACGAGATCTCCCAGGCGCAGAACCCAGCGCTTACGATCAGCTCCTCGACCGATCCGATCACTTTCGGGCAGTCGATGACGATCTCCGGGACGCTCGCGGGCCCGGACAACCAGAGCCAGCAGGTGACTCTGTACTCGCGCATCACCGGCCAGCGCTATGCGCCGATCGCTCAGACCACGACCAACACCGAAGGTGTCTACAGTTTCGGTCCCGAGAGTCCTGGTAACAGCAGCTTCTACCGAGTGCAGAGTGGGAGTGAGCGCTCGGCCGCACTGTACGAGGGCGTCAGGTACCTGCTCACCGCCCAGGTCTCCCAGACCCAGGTGCAGGCGGGCGCACCGGTGACGTTCTCGGGTGCCGTCGCGCCCGGGCATGCTGGAGGGATCGTCTACCTGGAGCGCAAGGACGCCAAGGGCCCCGGCTATCACGTGATTCAGGTCGCGGAGATCAGCGAGAGCTCGACCTACACGATCGAACACCGCTTCTATGACGCGGGTACGAAGAACCTGAGGATCTTCGTACCTGGCGATCCCCTAAACGCCGCCGCCGCAAGCCAGCCGTTTGCGATCGAAGTCACACCGGCGCCGATCGCAGCGCTGGCGCCGGAAAACTCCACCAACAGCTCCCAGCCCTCAGAAGGGCAGGCCACGGGCTCGGGCGGTGGAGAATCAACCAGCGGCTCCCTGGAAGCCGAAGCCACAGAAACCCCAGGCGCGGCTGGCGGCTCCGGCGGCTCACACAAACACCAGAAGTCAACCGAAACATCGTCGCCTGGGGAAACTCCCAGCACCCCGGAAACGCCCTCTAAGGCGCCGACCAGGGAAAGGCATCGTCGCCTTCACTAGCGCGGCGACGTTGAGCTGAGCGACTCATAGGTGTAAGAGATATGAGCGAGCGGGGCAGCGCGGTTGCTGATTGGCCGTGGCACCTCGCTCGCTTTTATGCACCCACCGAAGCGTCGGTATAAGAGGCATGATGAGGCGGTCACCGTGTGGATACGAACGCTCCGCTGGAGTGACGGCGGGCGTCAGAGGGATCGCAAGAAGTCAAGCAGCGGCCCGTTGACCTCAGCGGGATGCGTCAGGTTGCAAGCGTGGGTGCCGCCATCGATCCGAACGACTCCGGAGCAGCCGGGCAGCCCGCGGCAGAGCTCCTCGGCGCGCTCCATCTCGATCGAGATGTCGGCCGTGCCGTGGAAGACAATCGCTGGGCAGCCGATCTCCCCGAGCCGCTCGGTGATGTCATCGCGCTCCATCAGGCAGTCGCACGGTGCCTGCAGGGCCTCGCGGTCAAGCTTGCGCCACTTCGCTATCCAGGTCTCACTCAACACGGGGTCGCCGACGATCAGGCTGGCCACTGCGTTGGCGAGATCATCGACCGGCCCGACCTCGAGCCAGGTCGCCTGCATCTGACGATAGGCCGGCAGTCGCTCGGGATCCTCGGCACCGGCCTGAGTGTCGAACAACGCCAACGCACGAACACGCTCGGGCGCCAACAGTGCCGCGCGCAGCGACAGGAAACCACCCTGCGACATGCCGCCCAGAACGGCTCGCTCGATACCCAGGTGGTCGAGCAGCCCCAGACAGTCCTTGGCCGAGTCCCAGTAAGTGAACGGCTTGCCGTCGAACTCCGTCTCCCCAAAGCCTCGCTCATCCCAGGTTATGACACGAAACTCGCTGGCTAGAGCGTCAACCTGAGGCGCGAACATCTCACGGTCCATCAGGAACCCGTGAGACAGGATCACTGGAGGACCATCTCCTCCAGTGTCATCAAACCGGATGCGCTGAGCATTGACTTCCGCGAACGACATAGACCCTCCGATCCCCTCGGGCGAGCAACGGAACTTACCGGCCCGTCCTTGCGCGTGTCGCCGCCCCTCACCGTCAGTCGCTCATCTGCTCTGTGAGCATTCCGGCTGCCCGGCCGACCTCTGTCGGGTGTCCGTCAGGTCGCGGACGTAGCATCGCAATTGCCGCAGCTCAGGATGTCGACGCCAAACACGACCGCTACGAGCAAACGCGCTGATGTCCACTGCGGTAGCGTCACCGTTCTCATCGTTTCCGACCAAAGGAATTTCTATGCCACTAACACAAGTACAGCTCGCAGGCGCACTCGCCGAGCGCGCCGAGATGACCAAGGCCGACGCCAAGTACATCCTTGAAGCACTCGAAGACATCGTGCTCGAGGAGATTGGGAATGCCGAGAAGGTTCGTATCGGAGGCCTAGTACAGCTGACGGTACGCGTAAAGCCGGCTACCAAGGCGCGCAAGGGACGCAACCCCGCGACCGGCGAGGAGATCACGATCGCCCCGAAACCAGCAAGCGTCGATATCAAGGCGCGGCCCCTGGCCAAGGCCAAGGCCGCACTGCCCTCAGTACAGAAGGCGCGCCGGAGGCTCGCGGCCTGACAAAGATCGAGCGATAACGAGACGAAGCGGCAGCGCAGGAAGCTGAGATGGCCCGACCACCGGTCAGGGTCGTGCTCGCCGATGTGGACGGCACACTAGTGACCCAAGACAAGGTGCTGACCGACCGCGCGGTGGCGGCGGTAAGTCGCCTACGCGATCAAGGCATCGCCTTTGCGGTAACCAGCGGGCGGCCGCCCCGCGGGATGTCGATGCTGATCGAGCCACTGGGACTCGCCACGCCCATCTCAGCTTTCAACGGCGGGCTGATCGTGCAGCCGGACATGTCGGTGCTAGCGCAGAAGCTGCTCCCCGAGGCCGTCGCGGTACGGGCGATCGAGCTGCTTTCCAAGTGCGGGCTGGACGTCTGGGTCTATAGCGGCGCTGACTGGCTCGTGCGAGACCCCGAGGGCGCCCATGTGGCCCGCGAGGCGTCGACTGTTCAGTTCGGTCCAACGACCGTCGAAACCTTCGATGGCGTCGCGAAAATAGCCAAGATCGTTGGTGTCTCAGACGACCACGAGCTTGTGGCCACAACCACGCAAAAGGCGCGCGAGACGTTTGGTGACCACGCGTCGGCCGCCCAATCGCAGCCGTACTACCTGGACATCACGCACCCTCAAGCAAACAAGGGCGAGGTGGTCAGCTACCTCGCCGCGCGGCTCGGTGTCCCCGCCGAGCAGTTCGCAACAATCGGGGACATGCCCAACGACGTCCTGATGTTCGCTCATTCGGGGCTGAGCATCGCTATGGGCAACGCCAGCCGCGAGGTGCAGCGCGCTGCCCGTCGAGTGACCGCATCCAACGAAGAGGACGGCTTCGCCAAGGCGATCGAGCGTTTCGTCCTGCCCGACAGGTCTTGAAAGCTATTTGGTGTAGACCACCACCACGCCCTCACACACTGCTCAACCCAACGTCCTGCCCAGGTGTTTGGATGAGCGCTTCAGGAGGAGGAGCCGAACTGCCAGACGCCGAGGACGTTGCCCGCTGGGTCAGCAAAGATGGCGACCGTGAGGTGACCCTCGGCAAATGGCTCCTTGAGGATTACGCCGCCGTTAGCTGCAATCCGCTCGGCGGTCCTGCGTGCGTCTTCGACGTAGATATAGGGACGCACGCCTGACTCGCCGGCCACAGATTGATCGGTAACGAAGTGCCCGATCACATGACCCGTGCCGTCGGTAAAGGCGGGACTATCCGTGTTGGCATCGCGGATGCTCCAGCCGAATGTCTCCTCGTAGAAGGCGGCAGTTGAGCGAGGGTCGCTGGTGGGTATATGCAGGTATGAGACACCACCAGGCCGGGCCAGGGAGGGCGCCTCCGCACTCGCGGACATAGCTCGATTCTCGCACGATCTCTGCGTTTAGGGGCTGTGTCCGGCGGTACATCGAGGCAGGCTCAGCGCTTGGTCGCGCCGACGCAGCGGTGTGCTGTGGATTGCCGCAGAAGCATCCGGTGGTAGTGGCGTGCGGTTCGAGACGGGACACGCATGGAGCTAGCCGAAGTCAACGCGAACCGTTTTGCACGGCTATCAGCCGGGCTGCTATCGCAGGGCGAGGGCAGTCGTAGTGTGGGTGAGCTACCTTGACGCGGTGAGCATAGTTGGGCTCGATCATGTGCAGGTAGCCGCGCCGGAGGGCTGCGAGACGGACGCGCGGCGTTTCTACGGAGCTCTGTTGGGCTTGGCTGAGATCGAGAAGCCCGAGATGTTGCGTGGCAGGGGCGGAGTCTGGTTTCGTTGCGGAGAGCAGCAGTTGCATGTCGGGGTCGAGAACGGGTTCGCGCCCGCGCGGAAGGCGCATCCCGCGCTTCGTGTGGCTGATGGGCAACTTGATGCGCTGGCGGAGCGCCTGATACGAGCAGGTGAGCAAGTCGCCTGGGACGCGGCCATACCCGGTGTTCGGCGGTTCTACACGCAAGACCCGTGGTGCAACCGAATCGAGTTGATGGCGTGAGAGCAGACGGGATTGCCGATCTGCTGTTGCGTGAGGCCAACGCCACTGACGAACAGGCTGTCATCGAGGTGGTTCGCGCTGCGATGAGCACGTATAGCGATTGGTGCGCGGATTGGTTGTTGCCTCATGACATGGAGGCTCGTGAGCGGGATCGCTGGCGTGCGGATGACTTGGTGTCTCACCGAATCGTGGCGTATATGGGCGAGCGTATCGTCGGTGTCAGCGTGTGGATGCAAGCCCCGACAGCTGTGCTGTCCCTATTCATGGTGAGTCCATCTGTATGGGGCGCCGGTGTAGCGAGCGCCCTACACGACCGCACATTGCGAGAGGCAACTACTCCGTCCTCAACGGTGATGCGACTGACGGTGCCAGAAGGGAATAGGCGTGCTCGACGCTTCTACGAGAGGAACAGATGGCAGGAAAAATCCGTACTGCCTAAGATCCATCCCTGGCTTCGGCTTCCGATGCTGGAGTACGAGCGGCTTCTTGCATAGCCCCCGCCATTCAGACAGCCGTAGGAATGGAGCCAACCCGACTCAATGCGAACCACTGCGCGCGACTTCCCGGCGGGCAGATGTCGCTCAACGAAGCGGAATAGAAAGCCGCCAGCAAGGCTCGACGCCATTGCCTACCGGCGCAACGGACAGCGCTAGCCGCTGCGCGGCCTCCCCATCGCCCGCCTACAGGTTGTGTGCGCCGGTCTATCCGGCGGGCCCGCGCGGGCGATCTCTCGGAGGCGTGCTCGCTCTCGCCCTCCGGCGATGCGTTGGCCCGCTCGCGCGCCTTGACGCGCTGCTCGACGAGGTCGGCTGGAACACAACGTGGGGTCAGCGCAAGCCGTCGTGCCCGCTAATAAGCTCTCGGTGTCCGTGAGATTCGCTATCTCCATCCCCCAGTATGCTCGCGGCGGTCGCTTCCACGGCGAGGTCTTTCGTGCACATCTTCGCCGGATCGAGGAGCTCGGCGTGTTCGAAAGCGGATGGGTGCAGGAGCAAGTGATCGGCGCGGCGGGCAGCCTCGCGGCACTTCAGACGCTCACCTATGCGGCGGCTTGCACCGAGCAGCTACGGCTCGGGTGTGCAGTGTTCGTTCTACCGCTGCACAACCCGCTGCACCTGGCGAAGGCCGTTAGCTCGCTCGATTGCCTCAGCCAAGGTCGCGTCGAGGTCGGTGTCGCCACCGGCGGGAGTTGGCGCCCGTTCGCTGCTTTCGGCGTTGACCCGGATAAGCCGGTCGCGCGTTTCAACGAGGCGCTCGCGTTGATGAAGATTTGTTGGACCGAAGGCGAGATCGATTTCGAGGGGCGCTTCTGGAACGTCCACGGAGCGGCGATGGAGCCCAAGCCGGTGCAGAAGCCGTACCCGCCTGTCTGGTTCGGGGGCAGCGCGGAGGCCGGAATGCGTCGTGCCGCGCGACACGGGGATGGCTTTATGGGTGCTGGATCTCAGACGACCGCGCGATTCGCAGAGCAAGTGGCGCTGGTGAAGGAGGAGTTGGCTGTGCAGAACCGTGACGTCGAGCGGTTCCGATTCGGCAAGCGTCTCTATATTCACGTCGAGGATGACCCCGCCCGTGCGCGGGAGCGCCTCGAGGACGCCCTGAGGCATCACTACGGCGGCGGCGACTGGTCAGAGCACATGCTCGCCGGCACCGCGGAGCAGTGCGCGGCCGGTATCCGCGCGGTTGGGGCCGCCGGCGCCGATTTGATCCTGCTCAACCCGCTCGTGGACGATGAGCGTCAGCTCGAGCGCCTCGCGGGCGAAGTCATCCCGGCTCTCATCTGACGGCGAAGTCTCCCGACTGGCGCTCGGCCTTCGTGTCGCGGCGCTCGAGTCGAAGCGAACGTCCCAGCCGTCCGCGAAGGACGCAGGCAAAAGCACTTGAGCGCCGCGCCGGCGAGCTCGCCACCCAGCGGGAGCACCACGAGCAGCCCGAGCGCGTCTGCACAGCCGACCTCGACACGCTACGCGGCCACTTGCACACCATGCTCAACGACAGCGACCGCAAGCGCGTCAAGGGGGGGTACCCCAAGCCATGATCGACGGAATCCGCGTGGATGCACGCGATCAAATCGAACCCGACCTTCCGCGTACCTGCGGTTCGCATCGAGTCGGATTACCTGGGCGAAACTTGGCTGTGCGCAAACTATGCGCTAATCGTGGCGCCGTCTGTTGGGGTCGCTTGATCGGCACATGGCTCCCGCGCCAGCCAGGGCGCGCCAGGGTAGCTTGACACGACGTATTGGAGGTATTAGCGCCCTCCAAGAGTTGGAACGATGCCGACGGTGCCGCCCCGGCGTAGTTATGCTCCGGCCCGGATGATGGAGCACGAGCCTGATCCTGGTGCGCTGATCGAGCGCTTCTATGAGTGTGCGTGCCGAGGGCTTCCGCTCGATCTGTCCTCTGACGATCAAACCCATAACCAGTCGGTGTTCGGCGCCACCTGGCTGGAGGATCGCACGATCCCAGCGGCTGTGATCGTTGAGGTGGCTACTCGGGCGCGGGAGCCGGGCACGAGCGTACGAACCCTGCATGTCCGCGGAGCGCGGATCATCGGCTCGCTGGACCTCATGAGGATGATCCTCGCATGTCCGCTAATGCTTGACGGCTGCTCGCTTGAAGGGCCACTGATGCTACGAGGGTGTGAGCTCGCGTCGCTACACCTGGCTGGCTGCACGCTCAACGAGGAGCTTGACGGGCGAGAGATGACCATCCGTACCAGCGTGGAGTTGAACCAAGGATTTGTGGCGTTGGATCGGGTGTCACTCGACGCAGCGAAAGTAGGGACCTGGCTGGACTGCACGGGCGGTCACTTCCATGGCCGCGATGGGATTGCGCTCTCGGCGAACGACATCCGCGTTGCGGGAGACGTTCTTTGCGGTGGCGCAAGGAGCGACTTTGACGCTCGGCGACTCGCTGTCCCCGATAGTCAGCAGACCATAACCTTTGTCGCCTTTGGGGAAGTGCGCTTCGCTTGGGGGCAGGTAGGCGGGCAGCTTTACTTCAGCGGCGGACAGCTCAGAAATCCGAAGAAAATGGCTTTGTTCGCGGATAGCATCAAAGTCAACGGCCGACTAGCGTTCGGGCCTGACACTGTTATCGAAGGCCAGATATGCCTGCGCCGGGCTGAGGTAGGCGGACAACTCCGCTTCGAAGGCGAGGCGACTGAACCATCCCACGCGGAGACGGGGACTAGCGACGGTCCAGGTGTGTCGTTGCATCTTGAGGCCGCAAACATCAACCGCGCGCTCGCTATCAAACCGAAGCCGCCGGCCGAGGGGATTATCAACTTGATTAACGCGACGGTCGGGTACTTGAAAGACGACGAGGCTTCGTGGACAGACAAATGCTATGCGCTTTACGGCTTGCGCTTCGGGCAGCTCGGCGGACCACGAGAGCAGAACAAAGACGGTAGCTGGCGCGAAGAACGAGCCTCCGGCACATCCTGGGGACGTGACAATGCCATGCTCGCGCGACGTGCATGGCTGCGTGGCGATCGGGATGGCTATCACGCGCAACTTTACGATCAGCTCGCCGAAAACTATGCTCGCATAGGCCACGAAGCAAGCCGGCGCAGCATCCTCATCAGCAAGCAATGGGATCGACGCAAAAGCCTCTCAATCCGTAACAACTGGCTGAACGCTGCGCCATGGATATTCAACCTAGCTTCCTGGGCGCTTATCGGGTACGGTTACCGCCCACACCGCGCCCTGTACTGGTTCGTCGCTCTGTTCGGCCTTAGCTTCGGCTACTTCCACTATCGCGGGCATCAAGCGGTCAAGCCGCACGAGCCGCTGTTGCACAATCCGCACTTTTCTCCAGCGATATACACGCTCGACCTTCTACTGCCGGTCATCAATCTCGGGCAGCGCGAATACTGGATTGCCAAGCCGGGCATCCCGCAAGACCTCTCCACCATCCTCATCATCGCCGGCTGGCTCCTCGCCACCGTATTCCTCGCTGGCGTCAGCGGCCTAGTACGCCGCTACAACGAATAACTCAGCTTCTGAGGTGCGGCGGCCGCGCGCTCCAGTCAAGACAGGCGCGGGCGAACGAGCGCCGCGCAGCTCGCAGTCCGGTTACGTCGATCCCGAGCTCCCCGAACCACAACACGCCCTGGTCGGTCAGCTCGAACTGATCCCCCGTGAGGGTTATGAGCCGGTTGTGGTCATCGCGTCCACTAGCTCGATCGCCAAGCGCGGTGAGGTGGTCGTAGCAGAAGCGGGCGAGTGTGCGGTCTCCGATCAGCGCCGCGACCGTGGCGATATCGGCGCCTCCGGTCATCGTCACAGCCTATGGCATCCAGACCGCGCCGCGATCAGTGAACGGCGAGCCTCGCTCGCCAAGGAGATCAGTCGTACAGAACGCGCTATCGAGTGCTACCAAGACGCTTTCGAGGACGAGGACGGCAACCTGAACCCCGCCCGCTTCAAGCAACGCATCATCGCACCGACACACGCCTGGGAGCCCTACAACAGCAAGACGAAACACTCGCCCGCGAACTCGCCGCAGACGCACCCGCAGCGCCCGACACGCAAGCACTGCACGCCGTCGCTGGCCGGCTCGACCACATCATTGCGCACGGCGAGTCCGAGCAAACCAAAGCACTCCTAACCATCCTCATCGTCAAGCTACAAATCAACAGCCGCAACGAAATCCCGCCCACCTACCGCGTCGGCGCACCAGTGGTTTGCGCACACACAAGTTCAGTGGGGCCAACCCGACTCAATGCGAACCGCTGCGCACGGCTTCCTGGCGGGCAGGTGTCGCTAAACGGTGATGTTGGTGGTCGGCTTTGGCTTTCTCAGGTACTGGTCTGCTTGTGAGTGCTCGGCTGATCTCTTCGACCAAATACCATCCTCCTTCGAGTTCCGTCTCGGTCATCCCGTCGAGCGTCAGGCTCACCCCGCCGCAACCTTCGGCGGTGATGTTCGTGACCGCCAGTGGGGGAGCGCTCGGACCGGTGTAGAAGCGGAGCTGAACGCTCCCGCCGAACCCGAACGGACAGTGCCTTAAGCCAGGCTGGTGTACGCGGAGTTCGTTCAACAACGCGACTATCTTTTCGATCCGCACAATCGAGGTGACACGGGAGGGCAGCTTTCCTAGGAGCCTCGCCCGCATAGACCTGATCCCGGTACTTGCGCCGCTTGGCTCGTGAACGCTGATCCTGAGCAGATGCGCGCCGGCGGGAATCCTCTCGGACGCTGGGGGGTGACCCACACGACTTGCGCGTCCACCCGCAGCGCCGTTGATCCGTTCGCCAGTCGCGCTGCCCACACAACCAGTGTGCCGGAGTTACCCGGCCAGGTGAATCCCGAGAAAGCGTTTTCAGGGACGTTCGGTCCCCCAAGGCCATTGCCTGACTCCTGCTGTGTGGTGCCTGGCGGGAGATGCGCGTGGACGTAGGCGAGCGCTTCGGCGTGGATGCTGTGGACGAGCCACCAGGCGTGTTCGTCCACAGTATTGGGAGTCCCAGGTGGCCTCGCCGCTGGAGTGGTAAGCAGCGAGCCAGCTTCTGGCCGATCGGTCGAGGACTCGCTCGACCCCGGCGGTAGCGGAAGCTCAGCGAGCATGGCTGCGGCGTCGACCTGCGCCGCATACCCAGCGCAGTGTAGTCCTCCCTACCTCGCACGACGTCACAACACCTCGAGCTTGATAGACACAATCCGCGCACACTCAAACGATCAGTGGACCCAACCTTTTCAAGTACTCGCGATTCATGTTGAGCCGGTTCACAGGGGCAACCGAAGTCAATGCGAACCGCTTTGTGTCGGTAGTCGGCGGACGATGTCGCTTGACAACGCGGTACAAAGAGTCGTGTTTGGCGGTGTTAGCTCGATGCAGAGGTTCTCGGGGCTTTAGGTGGCCGGTGGCACCACAGAGCGTCTGATCCGATCCTTCCCTAGCCCCTGGGAGGTGGCCGTCTCGACCCTAGGTAATCAGCTCACCTCTGTCCTCCACACGTCACCGCTGGCTCGTCCCTCCTCTGGGAGGAATCCCGTCCCGGACCAACTGATCGTAGACTAGAGCTTGCTGAGATGGTCGTGAATAAGCTTCATCTGAGTGACCTCGCTCGCATCCCAGGCTAGCTTTGGTGGTTCCGGCCCGATCGGCGAGACATACTTCGCGTGCGCCTCATACGGAAAGCCTGTTCTCTCCGCAAGCGCATGAACCGTGAGTTGCGCCACCCGCAAACCTGGGTAGAGCGCGATCGGCGTTTCACCCTCGTTGACCAGCTCTAGCGTAAGCGCCCCATGGTAGCCAGGCTGGACCATGATCGCCGTCGCGACAATCAAACCAATACGGCCCCACGAAGACCGACCTACGACGTAAGCGCCGAGATGTGCCGGCATCCGGATGAACTCGAGGGTCGCGCCGAGGGCGAACTGTTGAGGATGAAGCCAGAAGGGCTTACCAAGTGCAACAGTTGCTCGCTCCTGAGAGCGCTCGATGGCACGCTCGTCGTCGTCAGCCGGGTCGATCCCAGAACCCTCGACTCTCTGTGCAAGTAGAAAATCACTGCTCAAGCGAAGATCGATGCTGGCTGGGCCTACCTGCACGTCTGGGTCGAGCATCGGGGTAACGACCAAGCGTTTATGCATCGGGGTCGTCGGTGCCATTACCTCGACTAGATCCTCCTTACGTAGCAACGTCACGATGTGACCTTCCACGCCGCCAACAGCGCGCTCATTTCGATCGCCTTCGCAAAGAATGCCTGCGTTTGAATATCCGCCGGCGCCGATGCAAGCGTATCGGCACTATCCGCTAATTCGAGGACCGAGAGCCACGCCGCGAGCATCGTCGTTCGGCGATCGACAGCCTCTCCGTTGGGGAGCTGCGCGGGAAGGGCGTCGTGTTCGGTGAGCTCGGTAATGTCGTCGATCTCCCTGTCAAAGTCAGTTGTCGCATAAACCCGAGAACCGAGATAGGCGCTGGTCTCGGTCTGTATCGTGTCTCGCACACGGTTGAGGGCGTAAAGCAAGAACACGGTCGCTTCATCGTTCGGCTTAGGTCGCGTCCCGGCGACATCGTCAACGAGCCAACCCACCGTTGTAGGCGTGCGGCTGTGAAGCTTTGCGAGCCAGCTCGACTTCTCGAGGTACTCAATTAGGTGCGCGACCCGCATGCACGTGGGAGGGTGACGCTCTCCCGGGTCGTCCCACGCGTCTCCGAGAAGAAACGATGAGAACGCATACAAGAAGCTAGGCCCGAGAGTTTGGATGGCCAACTGATCGCAGAGCATCTCGGTAATCCACCAGTCGAGGCGCCACGCGAGACTTATACCCGCCTCGCGCTGCGTCTGTCCAGAAGCGTGAGCCACCGCGTCGCGCACCCTATTGAACTCTCTGGAAAGTTGACTATCAGTACTGTGCGCGTCGAGTACCTGTTTCGCTAGCTGATTAGCCTCTACCGCCGTGTGGCCCAGCTCATGCCCGTACAAGGGTAGTAGGAGATGGGAAAATGACTCAAGCTCGGGGAAGTTCAGGACTACCGGAGTTGGTCCATGCTGCTCCACTAGTCCGAGTGCGGTGAGAAGAACTCGGAAGGGCCACCACTCAGTTGAGAAGTCGATGCCCGGTGTAGGGATTGCGTCTGGCCTCGAGCCGCAGATACTCAGGCCGACTTCATCGATGAAGTAAAGCGCGCCAAGAGCGAGCGGCGGATGGGCCGCTGCCGAGATCCACGGGACCGCCTTGTGCATGAAGCGAGCGTACGAGTTCAGAAGACGAGCTTGCTTGATGTACTCGGCCTTCTCGGTGTCGGTCGCGCCAGGATAGTTGCGTAGCGCGTCATCTAGCTTCGCATCGATACCGGTCAGGGTGTGCTCTACATGGCTGAGTAGGGCAGAGCCACGCTCATCGCTTTGGATACCCGTGCAATGCGGGTGCGTCCGGAGCAGGTCGACGGACCGCCTGACCGCGGCGACTAGGAACGCGAACTCGCTGTCGAGGCCAGCCAACGCGGCATATCCGGAGTCGGTCGAGACAGGTTCGTGACGCGTGAGACCTCCATCTCGCTGAGCGACATAAAGAGGTCCCGCACGGACTCGATCTCGTCTACGTGCTCACCGATCGGGGCTCCGCCCAAGACAGCGCAGACCGCGTCGGCGAGAGGTCTCACGTACTCATGAACGTCGCCACTTGGCACGCGCACCTGAATCGCGTGGAGTGCGTCGATGGCACTGCTCTTCGAGCCAAGGTGGCCGAGACGAACTGGAGGACGAACATCGTCGAGCGGCGTGCTCATCGAGCGCAACAGGGCCTCTCCGCTCTCAAGCGCCGTGCGGTCGCGGGCCGAAGGGCCTGCGCCTCGCAGCATCTTGCTAGTAGCGATCACGATGTCGCTAGCAAGCAGGCCGAGACTGACGGCGCCGGAAACCTCCTCAAGCTGATAGTCGTCGCGCATATGTCCTCCTCGGTACCAAATCAGCCTAGCGTTTGCCGGCTGACTTGCTTTCTGACGCCTCTATGCAAATAATGCATAGAGCATAAATGGACGAGGAGACGGCATCTTTGATCGACGCCCTGAGGCATCCGGGCGCTGCGTTGCTGCTCGGGCTTCTTGATGCCGAACGAACCGAGGATCAGCTGCTGGACTACGCCCCGTATCACAGCCAGTCGGCTGTCAATCGGAAGCTCCAAGGCCTTGCCGAGAGGAATCTAATCCAGCGTGAGTCTGGGTCGAAGCAACGAAAGGGCTTGCGCTGGAGCTTGCTATTCCAGGACGAGACCGAAGACCTACTTCAGGCAGCCAATAGGCTCGCCCGACGTGCCGTTGAGCGAAGGGAGGAGCAGGTCGGCGATACGGCCAGGCAGCTCAGGCGAATTCGTGCGCGGAGTCGGTTGCGTGACGTGAGCGAAGACACTGGTGTATAGAACAAAGCTGGGTTCGGCTCAGCGGGACGCCAAATCCATAGCCGTCTCCTGGCTGCTGTCCGCCCGAGCACCGCGACGCGCTGATGGGCATCGCCTGGGGGCTTAGCCAAAGCAGCGAAGCGTTCCGCGCACGCGACCAGGAGCTCAAGGCTCGCGGGTTCCGCCCGATCCAGGCACGCGTCGCGCTCGCACGTAACGCCCGCCGGCTGTGCTGGCGACTCCTTCAAACACAACACCCATACGACGGATCGGCGCTACGCTCGCGTAAGGCTGCGCGGGCGGTGACGGCCTTCTTAGCTATGCCGCACGACGGCGCAACCTAGCTTGCCGCCCGCCCGCGCAGCCGCTCCTCACGGCGCACACGAAAGCCTGCCGCACGACGGCGCCTGATCAGCCCGCCGGACCCGCAGCGGCCACCAAGCGCACCCCCTCGCCGATTCACGCAAATACCGCGATCACCAATCGCGGCGAACCCACACAGCCAATATCACCCTTGACCCAGCGCGCGAAAGCTAGTGGCCGCACTGTGCACTATCCTGGATGCGGCTTTCTGCTGAGATATCGTCTGCGACAATCAACTGTTCCGTGTGTTGGAACGACCGTCATCGATTGGCCAGCCCAAACCTGGTGCTAGTCGTACAGCCAAGGGGGGGAGATCATGAGAGGAGCGCTTCTGCGCTTTGCGCGCTATACGGTCGAGGACTACCGGTTGATTGCCGAGCAGCGAGGCCGCGTGCTCGGTCCGGCGCACTTGCGGTGGCACGGGAACTCGCCGCTCGATAACCACCGGCGGTGGTCGGACTACGACTGGGGCGGCCGCGGCGAGGAGTGGAATGCTTCGCCCCAATGGGGGCAGGCACTTATCGAGAACGTGCTTGCCCGCTGGATTCCAGCCGGAGCCGCTGTACTGGAGATAGGGCCGGGCGCCGGACGTTGGTCGCAGGCTCTTGCGGCGTGCGCTTCTCGCCTGGTGCTCGTGGATGTGAGTGAGCGGCCGCTCGAGCTGTGCCGAGAGCGTTTCGGCCGTGACGTACGCATCCAGTACGTCCTCTCGTCCGGGAATGATCTGCCTGGAGTAGAGGATGGCTCGATCGACGCCGTGTGGTCATTCGATGTCTTCGTGCACGTGGCGCCGCGCGATCAAGCAAGCTATCTCGAGGAAATCGCGCGTGTGCTCACGCCCGGTGGTGTCGCGGTTGTGCATCACTCTGACGGACGCAATCGTGGCCAACTGCTGTCCCGCCATGGCTGGCGTTCCCCGATGTCACGCGATCTGTTTGCCACCCTTGCGGTCGAACGCGGGCTGCGGATGGAGTGCCAGCTTGATTCCTGGGGCCCAAATGGGCGCTACGACTTGAGCGGCTATGCGGACGCCATCACCGTATGCAGGCGCTAAACGCTGGCGGGAAAAGGTTCCCCTACGCCGCGCCCACGGCAGCCGCTCGGCGGTCCCCGGCATCCTCATCGTAGACAACTATCCGAATGGAGCCAACCGGGATCGAAACCGGCGACCTCCTGCTTGCAAATTTGGCTATGCGATGGGTGGTTGGCGCCGGTTGGGCTTCGTTAGCGCTCCAGCGCAGCTTTACTCGCTCATTGATGTTTGTTGGTGGCGGTTGTTTTCGCCGTGTGCTTCGTCCCTGCTTCGTTCCACGAGCATGGCGCCGAAAGTCTATTCCGTGCATCGCGAGCTTCCTGAGTGTGCTGCGGACTCAAACACGTGGACGTAGGGGTCTGTGTAGTTGAGGCATCACGCTTTCGTGCATCGTTATGCGCTCTGGTTCGCAGGATGGTCACCTAGAATTCCACTCTGTGCCGATCGAACGCTTCATTTGGACTACTCATGCCCTGCTCCGGCTTGACGAGCGGCACTTGAGCCAGTCCGATGTCGAGAACGCTATTCGCGACGGACACGGAGGAAGCCAGATCAATGACGGACAGGCAGATTGGCTCATCGAAGGCATCACTACATACGGAGTCCGATTTGAAGCTGTCTACGATCACCCTGCCGGCGACAACGAGACAACCGCTCGTATCGTGTCTGCCTGGCGTGTGGACTCGCTTTAGTGGATCGAGCACGGTAATCTGAGAAGAGTCATGTACGCCTACTATGATCGCGACGCGGACATCGCTTGGCTCCCCACCGGCGAGTCCGATGATGTCGTCAGCGAGCGTGTCCCCGGTGGCCTGCGGGACTATGATCGCACCACCCACGCGCTAGTGGCCATCGAGGTTTGGGACGCCAGTACCAGGCTGCCCAGGACCCTCCTAGAAGCCCTGCCGGCCCCCAGCGCCCCGCACAGCGCCGCCGCGTAGTCGTCGCTTAGCCAGAATCAGGCGAGAGGCTTTTGGAGGCCCTCGGCTAGGGCGCGAGCGTGGTCCGCGAGCCGTGTCAACTTGGCTAGGGCTTGTGGGTCATGTCCTCCGAGCGCACGGTCTTGAACCTCGCGCAGCGCTGCGAGGGTGTCGCCGAGTGCTAGTGCAGTCTGTTCGATCACCCAATCGTGGTGCTCTTCACCTGCATAGTCGAGCGTCTCTTGGACGGATATCCGCCTTCCATATTCGTCGACGTGGCCCGGAGATGAGCGCCGCCATGGCTGGGTAATATTGGGTGCCATCAAAATCACGTGCAGGTTTTCGCGAGCATTGCCCATGAGGAGGGCCGGCGTGTTGTCATGTTCGGTTCTTTCGTGGACTATGGGCTCATCGTCACGCAGCTCGTAGATGACGATGTCACCGTACTGGCCATCAAAACGTTCTCGCCATCGATGACTATGAGCTTGGGCCTGCTCCCACTCCGAGCGAAGCCGCAGGCCATGCCCGTGCAACTGCACCGCCTCTTCGGGGTCGTCTACCCATTCGTCCGCCGACAGCAGGGAGTCGGCAACTTCTTGTGTGGCGTGCAGAACCCAGCGTTCGAGGCTGCCGGGGACCAAATCAATCACCTGTGCCGCTCGCACCTCACCAACGGTGCGCTTGCGGTTTGGCTGCTTGGAGTCTAGGCACTGCTCGGCGATCCGCCAGGCGGGCTTGTCGTCTGTCGGTGCGATGAAGTGCACAACCGTGTTGAAGAATCGTGCTGAAATGTTCGGTGTGCTCTCGTCCGGTTCGGCGCCTTCCCCCATTCGGATAGCAAAGTCCCAATAATCGGCGTCTGCAGCCAAGTTGAGCAAGTCCTCTGTGTTCGTCATGCTCTAACGATAGTTCTCAGTGCGGTTGGCGAGACTGCCTGGCCGGCGCAGCGGACGAGCACGGTGATATGTAGCTAGAGCTGGTCTAGTTGCGGGATCGCAGCGTCAAGCTGACCGAGAGGCGCTGGCGCTACATCCAGCCCCACGTCAGATTCGCGCACGGCAGGACATGCTGCTTGAGTGACCATGACCCGGGCCATCAGACCGCGACGGAAAGCTCCACGGGAGACGATGGTCTTAGTGGGCGAAACTGCTCGGCGCGCTAACCAATTGGTCATCGCGGCACCGAACGTCGACATCGTCTGTGCCAGCGGTTCGCGTTGACTATGACTACATGGAGCCAACCGGGATCGAACCGGTGACCTCCTGCTTGCAAAGGATCCCGTGGGATACCTTAGAGCGGACCAGAATCCTCTGGTTTACGGGGATTTTCTTCCAGACTCGGCGTTTATGTGCCGAGGACGACTGCCCAAATATACCCGCATCTTCCGGGATCTGCACGGACGTTTCGACACTGAGTGCCAAAAACCCGGCCGCCGCACCACTTCGACGGTCGGTGTCTATTTCAACGCTGCTCTGAGCTGCACGGCGCGGGATCGTCGCCGGTTCGACCGTTCGGCTCAATCACTGTACGCCATCCCTGGCCCAGCTCTCGCTGTGCTCCCACCGTCCACCGTCAATCGTCGCGGCAAGCGCGACGCGTGCTCCGGCATCTGGGGGATGCCTGCCGCCAGAGGAGGGAGCGACGATCACCTGCTCATGAGGCGTGCGACAGGGCAGTTGTGCGAGAACCGCTCACGTGTCACGGGAGAGGTCACGTCCTGGGGCGCACGCTTTCGCTACCAGGGTCAGCGAAGATATCTGACGCTCGAAGCGGAATCGCGCGAGGAGGCAGTACGGGAGATGGCTCTGTTGATGTTCAGGGTCCGCCGAGGGATTTGGGAGCCGCCGCGGAAGCACCGTCGACACGCTCCGGGCCCCCGTCCACCGAAGTTGGCGGACTTCGCCGAGGATTGGCTCGCGGGCGAGAAGGTCCAAGGAGGACGGCGCGGGACCGGCCTGGCGCCCGCCAGCTATGCCAGCCTGCAATGGCGTCTCGGACATTTGCTGCGCTCCTTTGGGTCGACCCGACTCGACGAGATCACGGTCATGGACGTCGACCGCTACCGCCAAACCAAGCTCGGCGAAGGAACCCTGTCCGCCGACTCGATCAACAAAACACTGCTGACGCTCGGAGCGATCTTCGAATTGGCAATCGAGTACGGGCTCGTCGGGCAGAACCCTACGCATGGCCGCCGTAGGCGCCTGCCCATCAGTAAGCCCCGTCGCGCATGGCTCGATCGCACGGATCACATCATGGCCCTACTCGATGCTGCCGGCGAGCTCGACCGAGAAGCCCAGCCGAGGCGCGGCTACCGCCGTGCGTTGATCGCGACGCTCGTGTTCGCCGGACTACGCATCAGCGAGGCACTCGCTCTGCACTGGGGCGAGATCGACCTCGCCCGCGGGACGCTGCGCGTCGATCAAGCAAAGACAGACGCCGGGGTCCGCAGGATCAACCTCCTGCCGGTCCTCCGCGACGAGCTCAGCGAGCACAAGGCTCGCGGTGAGCACACAGCCAACGAGCTGGTGTTCGCTACCAGCACCGGGCGAGCCGTCACCGCCACCAACGTCCGTAAACGGATTCTGCAACCAGCGATAGCCCGCGCCAGCGAAACACTCGAACAGCAAGACGAAGCCCCGCTACCCGACGGGATCACCCCACACGCACTGCGCCGAACGTTCGCCTCGCTGCTGTTCGCGATCGGAGAGTCACCGCCCTACGTCATCAACCAGCTCGGGCACGCAACCCCAGCCCTCACCCTCGAAATCTACGCACGCCAGATGAACCAACGAGACGGAGAGCCCGCCCGCCTACAAGACCTAGTCGAGGGACGCCTCCAACCCGCCATGCAGCAGACTCGCATGTTCCGATGAAACGAGCCGCAGCCACTTCGGCTCGGCTCACGCACGGTTCGAGAACCACTCTACGCGCAGTCCCTGGCCGGTCAGGATTGAGTGGTCGAGTTCCACCGGCCTCCAGCGGACGAGAAGATCGCCGCCTGATGCCCCACCTTCTTATCCACAACTCCTGATAATTGCTCAGCCGACCGTCCGGTTCGCTATCCCCAGCGACGCTGGCGCGGATCCCAATAAGAGCCGTCGTCCGCCTGCAGACCGTCGAGGAACTCGACCACCGCGTCGACAACCTCGGCATAGCTCTCGGGCAATCCCGGCAGACCGACACGAGCACGATATGCAGCCCACGGTTGTTGACGAGTTTCGCGTAGCGTCACGAGCAATGGTCCCAGCGGTCGTACCTCGTGACCTCGATGCTTGGCAGTCGCCAGCAGGGCGTTCCGCACGGGATCGCAGTCGAGTGCGTAGATACCCGACAGGAGGTAGACATCCCCGTAGTCGCGGTCGCGCGTGTTTGCGTCACCGAGGGCCATCATCGTCTCCGCCTTCTCCGCGATCACGGTCTCCAAGGGGTAACCAAGCAACGAAATGCCCGTATCGTCAAGCAGTGTTGGGTAGTCGATGCGTTGAGGATTGACTGGATCACCGAATGACAGATCGAGTCGCAGCTTCAAGACAGCACCACCCAGGCTCGCAGGCACGAGAACTCGGATGCCCTCGTATTTTGCGTCCTCGCGGATTGTGACCAGCGAGATACGTTCGACGTCAAACACGACCCCATCGTTGAGCTCGATTGCGGCGATCTCGCTGACGACATCGCGCAGGTTCTCCATGTCGTTGTCGATCCCCCGGGCGAGCATGTC
>JBAWFB010000059.1:0-3675 GCA_049591495.1 Solirubrobacteraceae bacterium | reverse complement strand
GAGCTCGGTGTCGCTGGGCACACAGCCGGCCACGGGCGCCACCGAGGTCGCGGCCGCCGCGCGTCCCTGGGAGTCAGTCGGGGCCCCCACGCAGGTCAGCTGGTTCCCACCGTCGAGCTCTCCGGTGATGGTCACCCTGCCCGCCGCAGGCAGCTCGATCGGCCCCGCGACCACGATCTACCTGACGTTCTCAAAGACTGTGAACGAAGTGCTGGGCTCGACTCGCCCGCAGATCGTGCCCGCCACCTCCGGGCAGTGGCACGAAACGAACAGCCACACGCTCGCGTTCACCCCATCGGGCTTCGGAGCGCCGCTCGGCTCCCAACTGCACGTTCAGCTACCGCACACGGTCTCGGTGACCGGTGGTTCCGGCGGCGGGTTGAGCACGACCAGCCAAGTCGCGTGGAACGTGCCGAGCGGCTCCACGCTACGCCTGCAGCAGCTACTCGCCCAGGCCGGCTACCTGCCTCTCCAATGGCAGCCAACGGGTCCCGAAGTGGCACGCACGCCCAGCGCGCAGGCCCAAGCGGCAGTCGTGCCGCCGAGCGGGAGCTTCAGCTGGCGCTACGCCAACACCCCCCACCAGCTGCAAGCGATGTGGAGCCCCACCCAGCTCAGCGCGATCACGCGCGGAGCGGTGATGAAGTTTGAGAACGCCAGCAACATCACCGTCGACGGGCTCGCCGGCCCCACGGTGTGGCGCCTACTGCTCGGCGATGCGATCAGCGGTAAGAACACAAACAGCACCGGCTACACCTATGTGTACGTGCACCGTGAAATCCCGGAGGTACTCACGCTGTGGCACGACGGGCGCACGGTCCTCACCTCAGCGGCCAACACGGGCATCGCCGGAGCGGAAACCGAACTCGGCACGTTCGAGGTGTTCGAGCACATCCCCGAAGGCACGATGAGCGGCACCAATCCCGACGGCTCCCACTACGAAGATCCCGGGATCAAGTGGATCAGCTACTTCAACAAAGGCGACGCGATCCACAATTTCGACCGCGCGTCGTTCGGGACCCCGCAGAGCCTCGGCTGCGTCGAGCTTCCGCTGCAGGCCGCCGCGGAAGTGTGGCCCTACACGCCGATCGGCACGCTGGTTACGATCGAAACCTGAGTGGGGATGAAGCTCGAGACAGCCGTCCGCAGCCGGCGCACACACAAGGCGTTTGGCGCCGAGCCGGTAGATGCCAAGACCCTCCGAGAGCTCTTTGAGCTCGCCCGCTGGGCACCCAACCACCATCTGACCAATCCGTGGCGCTTCCGCGTGCTCGGCGCACAGGCCCGCGCGCGCCTGGCCGAGGAGGCCGAGCTGGACAAGCCAGGGTCGGCGAGCAAGCTCAAACGTGCACCCACACTCATCGTCGCCAGCGCAAAGCTCCAGGGAGACAGCTCACAACAACGCGACGACCTGCTCGCCGCCGCGGTCGCCGCCTACATCGTTCTGCTCGGCGCACACGCCCGCGGACTCGCCGGCTACTGGCGCACCCTTTCTCTGCTCGACTCGCCCTCCGTACGAGCGGCTCTCACCATTGCTCCCGACGAGCAGATCGTCGGGTTGCTCCATCTTGGGAATCCACTGCAGGACCAGCGCATCCCCGAGCGCGCACCGGTGGATGAGATTGCCATCTTCCTCGACTGATGTGCGTGGTTCGTAGGTTTCTGCAGTCAGCGACGCGATGCGGCTGGAACATCGACGCCGCTGATCTGCCAGCGGACTCCCGGGCCGAACTCCAGGACGACGCCCGTGGGGCTGATCAGCTCCCAATAAGGCGGGTCGTCGTCTGCTTCGGCAGCACCTGGCTTGATGTCGAGCAATGAGCCGTCGGAGAGCCTGCAGCGCAGCTCACCCGAGTTCTCATCGATGTTGGCATCGTCGATCAAGCGCCCAACCAGCCGCGCTGGGTCAGCCGGCGACCACTCGGCATCCTGGGTTGATAGACGCCAGAGATCGCCGTGCGAATCCCGAACTTCAACATGAAGGACGTCTGGAAAGCCGACGCGCGCGTCGACGATCGACCCCCGCATCGAACGTAGGACGGTTGCTGGTGAGGCATCTAGGGCTACGACGGTCGCCATGACTCCTTCGATTCTTGCAGCCAAGCCAGCAGCTCTCCATAGCTCATGTCCTCCTGCCCACCGCCCAATCCCTTTTCGGCGTGCAGCGCATCGCTGGCTTCAAAGCGCTCAGCGGCCGTCAAACCAGCCTCCTTACTGGCCTGCCGAAATTGCTTGATGTCGCGCTTCCGAGTCATGGACGCGTGGCGAGTTTAGCCATCGCAATTCGAGCAAATCGCGGGTGGTTGGTGACCTACTCCCCCAACGACAGCAGCGCCAGTAGAAACCCCGATGCAAGGTAGTTGATCGCAGCGGTGATTTCCTCATCCATATTCTGCGACATGGCCATCTCGACGACTAGGTTCAGGATTTCGTCGTCCACGCCGTGATCGCGCAGCAGCACCAGGTTTGCCGCGAGCGCCTCCTGAACACATGTTCCCATCGACTGTAGGTCTCGCTGCGGACGGCTGGGCTCGCCATAGCATTCGGCGGCGGGCAGGTGACAGCTGGCGCTCGCGCAGGCGCATGAGTTGCCGAGGCAGAGTTTGCGACGGTCAATCTGCGCTTGAGCTGCCGCGCACGGACAAGGTAGCCGCGATCTCGCTGAACTGATCCAGTGCAGCCTGAAGGTCTTCGACGATCTCCCAGCCGCGCAGCGCTTCATCTCGGAGGAACTTCTTCTCATCGGGATCAAGCCGGGTGGACTTCATCTGCTCATAGGCGGCAAGCAGGACCCTCCGGTGCCGGCAGCAGGATCGGCGATCCGGGTTTTGGCGGTTGGTCGCATCACCTCGACGATCGCTTGAGTCAATGCTCGTGGGGTGAGGTACTGGCCAGCCCCCGACTTGACATCCTCGGCGTTCTTGGCGAGCAGACCCTCGTACGCATCTCCCTTCACATCCACGTCGAGCGTCATCCACTGCTCGTTCTCGATTAGATCCGAGACGAGGCGCTTCAGCTTCGCTGGATCTTGGATCTTGTTCTGGGCCTTGCGGAAGATGACGCCCAGTGTCCCCGGTTGCTTGCCTAGCTCCTCGAGCGTATGGCGGTACCCCACCGTAGGCAGGCGCTGCAATCCACCTACGGGCGTAATACCGTTTGGGCCAGGTGTCCAGCTGGGAGGATGTGAGCCGAATCGCGCTGGCGCTGCCACAGAGCAGCGAACGTGTCGTGCGCGGGGCACGTCGCTGGGAGGTCGGCGGCAAGATGCTCGCCTGGGAGCGACCGTTGCGACCGAAGGAAGTCGAGGCACTCGGCGACGCCGCGCCAGATGGACCGATCCTGGCCGCGCGCGTCGAGCACCTGGTCGCTAAGCAGACGCTGCTTGAAGCGCAGCCCGGACTGTTCTTTACGACCGCCCACTTCAACCGCTCTCCGATCGTGCTCGCGAGGCTCGACCGACTAACGGATGGCGATCTCGAGGAGCTCGTCACCGAGGCCTGGCTCGCGCGGGCGCCGAAACGATTGACCGATGCCTACCTGAGCGGACGCGACTAGCCTTCAGGGCGATGCGCCAGCGCGTGACAGCGATAACCCTCGGCGTCCGCGACCTCGCGCGCGCTCGACGCTTCTATGAAGCGCTCGGCTGGCACACAGGCACCGCGCCCGATCCGGGTG
>JBAWFB010000058.1:0-1639 GCA_049591495.1 Solirubrobacteraceae bacterium | reverse complement strand
ATGGCGCTCTTGCTGATGACCGGACCCAGCACAGGCATCTTGAGTTTGCATTTGTCCCAGATGCGCCGGCCGATTTTCGTTTTGCGGGTGATCAGCATAAAAACAATGACGCACGCAACTATGATTCCAAATGTTTGCAGGATGTGATTTTTTATCATGTTACTGACTCCCAGCACAAACAAGGTGAAGCGTGGCAAGGTGAACCCCATGTTCGAGAAAACTTCCTGAAATCGCGGCACGATGAAAACCATGAGCAGAATCAAAATGCCGATGGCGACAACCATCACGGCGACCGGATAAAACAGCGCGGCTTTGACCTTGCCCTTGATTTTCTGCGCCTTCTCGGAAAATTCCGCCAGCCGTTTCAAAACGACTTCGAGCACGCCGCCCAGCTCGCCAGCCTTGACCATGTTCACGAACAGGCGGTTGAAAATTTTAGGGTGTTGCGCGAGCGCCTCGGAAAATGTGCTGCCGCCTTCGATGGCTAGGGCCAGTTCGCCAAGAATGCCCTTGAGCGTTACGTTGCGCTCCTGCTTTTCCAGCACGCGCAAGCCGCGCAGCAACGGCAGGCCGGCGTCCACCAGCGTGGCGAGCTGGCGCGTAAAGGTGGTCAGCACCTTGGGTTTCACCTTGCCGCTCAGGCCGGGGATTTTGATCTGGAAGTTCATCGCCCCGCCCTTTTTGCCGCTCCTGGCCGGGGACTTGCCTGACTTCTTGGCCGCCTTTTGCGCGGCCTTGTCCAGCACCTTGGCGGCCTCGGTGATCTTGGTGGGGAACAACCCCATCTCCTTCACGCGGCCGATGGCTTCGTTCTGGCTGGTGACATCAATCGAACCCTTGCTTTCATTGCCCCGGGAATCCAGCGCCACATAATCATATTTTGGCATAACGTCAGGTGTATTTTACGACTTCCTCAATGGTGGTCAGCCCCTCGAAAATGGCACGCAAGCCGTCCTCGCGCAAGGTCACCATGCCGAGTTCGACGGCCTTCTGGCGCAGCACGATGGTGGGGGCGCGTTCGTTGATCAGCGTGCGGATCGGCTCGCTGACCGGGAGCAGTTCATAGATGCCCTTGCGGCCCTTGTAGCCGGTGTCGTTGCAGGTGTTGCAGCCGCGACCATAATAAAACACTTTTTCACCCAGGTCGTGCGGGGACAGGTTGAGCAGGGTCAGTTGATCCTCGGTGGGTTCAAACGGCGTGCGGCAATCCGTGCAGACCGTCCGCAACAGCCGCTGCCCCAGCACGCCCATCATGGTGGAGGAAATCAAAAACGGTTCCAGGCCCATGTCCACGAGGCGGGTGACCGCGCCGGGCGCGTCATTGGTGTGCAGCGTGCTCAAGACCAGATGCCCGGTGAGCGAGGCCTGGATGGAAATCTGCGCCGTCTCCATGTCGCGCATTTCCCCGACCATGATGATGTCCGGATCCTGGCGCAGGAAGGAGCGCAGCGCCTTGCCGAAGGTCATGCCCACGGCTTCGTTGATGGCCACCTGCATGATGCCCTCGATGTCGAATTCGACGGGATCCTCGGCCGTGAGCAGCTTGGAATCAATCGTGTTGACGCGGCGGAGGCAGGAATACAGCGTGGTGGTCTTGCCGCAACCCGTCGGGCCGGTCACCACGAAGATGCCGTTGGGG
>JBAWFB010000057.1:0-1619 GCA_049591495.1 Solirubrobacteraceae bacterium | reverse complement strand
GCCCCACCCGGTGCGCGAGCGCAAGGGCTGGCGACCGCCGCGGAAGATCGTACTTCTCGCGTTCGATCGGCGCACGGCCGGTGAGCGCGATGCGCTCGCCCGCGTGGCTCCGCAGGCCCAAGTCGACGCGGCCAAGAATCTCACCGCCGCGATCGCCGAGGCTGCCGATGCCGACGTCGTAGTCGGCTTCAACCCACAGATCTGCAACCGCGCGATCATCGACGGCGCCCGGCAGCTGCGCTGGATCCTCTCGCTCGCCGCGGGCGTCGAGAATTGCGTGGACATTCCCTCCGTGCGCCGGCGGAACCTTCTGATCACCAACATGCGCGCGATCGACTCGGCCGCCATCGCCGAGGATGCCATCGCGCTTACCCTCTCCCTGGCACATGGGCTCGACGTGTTCGCGAAGGACACGGCCGAGGCGCGCTGGAACCAGGGGGATGTGAGGCGCGCCCACATGGAGGTGCTCTTCGGCAAGACGATGCTCGTGGTGGGTCTCGGAGGCATCGGCACGGAGGTCGCGCAGCGAGCGCACGCGCTCGGCATGAATGTCATCGCGACGCGCGAGCACGGACACCAGGGGCCGGACTTCGTGAGTTACGTCGGGGAACCCAGCGAGCTGCTGGCGCTCGCGCGACGCGCGGACGTGGTGGTGAACACGGCGCCTCTCACGCCCGAGACGACGGGACTCTACGATGCGAAGTTCTTCGCGGTGATGAAGCCCACGGCGCTGTTCATCAACGTCGCCCGAGGAGCGAGCGTGGTGACCCGCGATCTCGCGAGAGCGCTCGACGCGCGCCAACTCGGCGGGGCCGGGCTCGACGTGGTGGAGCCCGAGCCTCTCCCGCCGGACAACCCGCTGTGGCGCGCGCCTCACCTCATCGTGAGTCCTCATATTGCCGGTCAGTCGGATCTACCGGACGTCACCCGCTGGATCGTCGCGCGAGAGAACCTGCGCCGGTACGTGGCGGGCGACAAGATGCTCTCCGTCGTCAATCTGCGGGAAGGCTACTGATTGACGGTGAACCCGGCACATCAGTCCGATAAAGTGGCTCCGCCCGCCCGATGATCCGATTTTCCGCCAACCTGAGCCTGATGTTCCGCGAGCTGCCGCTGCTCGAGCGCTTCGCCGCGGCGCGGGATGCTGGCTTCCAGGCGGTGGAGATCCAGGTTCCCTACGAGTTCCCGGCCGAGACGCTGGCCCGCGCGGCGGACGGCGCGGGCATGCCGGTCATCCTCATCAACGCGCCCATGGGTCCCGATCGGACCTCCCCCGGGATGGCGTGCCGGCGAGAGCACCGGGAGATCTTTCGCGCCGAGCTCGACCGGGCGGCCGAGTACGCCCACGCGCTGAGGACCCCTTGCATCAATGTCCTCGCGGGCCGCGCCGCGCCCGAGGAGCACGTCGAATGCTTGCAGCAGCTCACGGAGCACCTTTCCCTCGCGGCCGAGGTGCTCGGCGCGGCGGGAGCGCGCCCGCTCCTCGAGACGGTGAATCCTCTCGATGCGCCGGGGTACTGCGTCCCGAGCTTCGAGCTCGCCGTCGAGGTGCTGTCGCGCTCGGACCGGCGCGTAGGCCTCCAGTTCGATGTGTACCACGCGGCGCGGCTCGGCCTGCA
>JBAWFB010000056.1:0-1620 GCA_049591495.1 Solirubrobacteraceae bacterium | reverse complement strand
CAGCCCGGCGCGGCGGCGATTCAAGGAATTTTTGTTGTTGCTGGTGTTCGTGTTCGCCGGCATTGCCCTGGCCCGCCCGCAATGGGGCGAGTGGAAAGCCACCAGCCAGTTTCTGGGCGAGGATGTGATGTTCGTGCTGGACGGTTCCTACAGCATGTTGTCCACGGACGTCCAGCCCGACCGGTTGCAACGGGCGAAACTGGCCATTTCAAATTTTGTGCGGCAGCACGGCCGGGGCCGCGTCGGGCTGGTCGTGTTTGCGGGCAGCGCTTTTTTGCAATGCCCGTTGACGCTGGATTACGGTGCGTTTCAAGACGCGCTGACCGCCGTGGATGAAAACACGATTCCGATTCCGGGCACGGACATCGGGCTGGCGCTGGCGGAGGCGAGCAAAGGCATGGCCAAGGACGGTCGCCGCAAACTGCTGGTGCTGGTGACGGACGGCGAAGACCTTGAAAACGGCGGAGTGGCGGAAGCGCGCCGGCTGGCGACCAATGGCGTGGTAGTGTTCACGGTGGGTGTCGGCACGCCCGGCGGCAGCGAGATTCAAATGCGCAATCCGGCGGGCCAGATGGTGCTGGTGCGTGACGCCAGGGGCGAGGTGGTGCGCAGCCATCTGGACGCGAAAACGCTGACGGCCATCGCGCGGGCGACGGGCGGCGAGTATTATCCGCTGGGGCCGCTGGGCGAGGGACTGGCGCGGGTGCAGTCGGCGGTGGAGACGCTGGACCGCTCGGCGGAATTAAAGCGCACACGCAGCCGGGGCATTGAACGTTTTTATGTTCCGGTCGGGCTGATGCTGGTGTTGCTGGTGGCCGAGCCATTGATCGGGACGCGGCGGGGAAAACGAGGCGGAAAATGAACGGGAAACATCGAGCAACGAACCTTGAACGTCCAACATCGAATGTTGGAGGGGGCAGGCGTGCCTCTGTTATTGGAGGTTCAATGTTGGATGTTCGTCGTTCGTGGTTCTTGTTTTTTGCAATTTGTCTGACGGCCTTTGGTGCCACCAATGACACGGTGGTTTCCGACGTTTCAAGCACGTCGTTCATGGCCGGGGCGGATGCGCGGGAACTTTACAACGCGGGAACGCAGGATCTCCATGCGGGAAAATTGGAAGAGGCGGAGACGTTGCTGGAAGCTTCCCTGGCCAGACAGGACGAGCCGGTGCAGCCGGTGGCGCTGTTCAACCTGGGCTATGTGCGGTTTGGGCAGGGGACAGCGGAACTGAAAAAGTCACCCGCTGCCGGCGCGACCGGCCAACGCAGCCAAGCGGTGAATCAAGCGGCCGTGGCGGCAATTCAGAATGCGGCAGACGCGCTGGCGGGCAACGATGTCCGGCAGATGGTGCAGGCGTATCTGGCCGGGCACGGCGTGCATCGGGAAATGCATGCCGCCATGAAAGCGGTGCAAAGCGCGCTGGCGGCTTACGGGAAAACGCTGACAAAATGGCAGCGGGCCATGAACGATTTTCAAAGCGCGGCGGAGTTGAACCCGGCCGACACCAACGCGGTGCGCAACGCGAAAATTATCGGGCAGGCGATTGCCCGGCTCGTGGACAGTTTCCGCCAGTTGCGGCAATCCGCCGCCGGGCTGGGCCAGAACCAGCAGCAACTGGCC
>JBAWFB010000055.1:0-1744 GCA_049591495.1 Solirubrobacteraceae bacterium | reverse complement strand
TGCACCTGAACCTGCACAAGACTTTCTCGACGCCCCACGGCGGCGGCGGACCAGGCTCCGGGCCAGTAGCTTGCAAGGCCTTTCTGGAGCCGTTTCTTCCTACTCCAGTGTTAGTTCGTACATCCAGGTGCAACGATCCCAGGTCCGAAAATCCGAACCTGGGGCAACCGGGAACCGCAGGTCCTTCGACTGCGTTTGTCGCAAAGAACGCGCCAAACTCCGCTCAGGATGACAGAGTTTTGTTTGAAAGAGGAAACTTGAATACCTCACTTCGATGGTCTTACGACCGGCCTAACTCCGTGGGCCGCGTGCGCGCCTTCTACGGCAACACCGGCATGTTCATCCGCGCGCTGGCCTACATTCTGGCCAACGGCCCCGACGGGCTGCGCCAGACCACCGAAGACGCCGTGCTCAACGCCAACTACATCCGCAAAAAGCTTGAAGACGTGTACGATCTGCCCTACAACACGCCCTCCATGCACGAAGTTGTCTTCAGCGACAAGCGCCAGGCAGCCATGGGCGTAAAAACCGGCGACATCGCCAAGCGCCTCATCGACTACGGCTTCCATCCCTATACGGTCAGCTTTCCAATGATCGTTTCCGGCGCGCTCATGATCGAGCCCACCGAGAGCGAGTCCCTCGAAGAGCTTGATCTTTTCATCGCCGCCATGCGCTCCATTGCGCGCGAAGTCGAAGAAACGCCGGAGCTGGTGAAGACCGCGCCGCACTCCACGCGTGTCTCGCGGCTTGACGAGGTGCAGGCGGCCCGCAAGCCGATTCTGCGCTGGAAGCCCGCCGGGAGCTGAGCTTTTCGGCTCTGGCGCACCGTGCCGCAAGGTGCGGACCCGCCGGCTGTTCTGCTTACTCTTCCCCGTCATAGGGCAGCGTAAAGTAGAAAGCCGCCCCGTAATCCACGCGCCCCTCGGCCCAGATCCTGCCGCCGTGGCGCGCCACGATGCGCAGCGCCGTCGCCAGGCCGATGCCGGTGCCGGGAAATTCGTTCGGCGAGTGAAGCCGCTGGAAGGGCCGGAACAGGCGGTCCGCGTAGCGCGGATTGAAACCGGCCCCGTTGTCGCGGACAAAGTACACCGTTCCCTCTCCATTTTCGGCGAAGCCGAACTCGATCTGCGCTTCTTCAATTTTCGACGTGTACTTCCAGGCATTGCGCAGCAGGTTTTCAAGCACCACCCCCATCAGCCCTTCGTCGGCGATGGCCCGCGCGCCCGTGGCCACGCTGAGCTGCGGCTGGCGCGATGGGTCGTCCGCCCGCAGGCTGTCCAGAATGGCTTCCGCCATCACGCTCAGGTCGATGGCGGTGCGGCGTATCGGCGCGCTGGTGGCGCGGGAAAGATTCAGCAGGTTGTCGATCAGCGCCGCCATGCCGCTGGTGCCCTCCACCAGTTTCCCCATCAGCGCCTGCTCCTCTGGACCCAGGCCGGCGGAGTTTGCGCCGTCCAGCAGAAACGCGATGTTGGTAATGTGCTGCAGCGGTCCGCGCAGGTCGTGAGCCACCGTGTAGGAAAAAGCCTCCAGCTCCTTGTTGGCCTCGGTAAGCTCGGCGGTGCGTTCGCGCACCCGCTGTTCGAGTTCGTTGCGTGAATCCTCGAGCGCGCGGTCGCGCTGCTGGATCTGTTCCAGCATCTCATTGAATGACTGCACCAGCAGGGCAAGTTCGTCGCGGCTCCTGGGCAGCGGCGCCCGAATCGAGTAATCTCTCTCCCGGCTCACCACCTGCGCGGTGCCG
>JBAWFB010000054.1:0-2648 GCA_049591495.1 Solirubrobacteraceae bacterium | reverse complement strand
GCCCCGCTTCGTCTGCGTACCACCTCCTGCAGGCGCGACTCGATCTGCTCGCGCGCGGCGCGTGCTGCTTGCACGCCTTCCTCGGCTTCGACCAGCTGCTCTCCCGTCGATCTGACCGCCTCGCGCGCGAGCTCGAAGCGGGCTTGCAGCATCTGGTGCTCGAGGCGCTCGTGCAACTCTGCCGCCTCGGCCTGGCGCTTGAGCGGCCGCAGACGGGTGCGCGCCTCGCGCTCCACGTCCAGTGCCCTGTCGAGGTTCTCCTGCGTGCGCTCCAGCTTCAGCTGCGCGCGGCGGCGACGCTTGCGGTGCTTGCCGAGTCCTGCTGCCTCCTCGATCAGCAGCCGCCGGTCGCGCGGCTTGGAGGTCACGATCGCCTCCACTCGCCCCTGAGAGATGACGGAGTGGGTCTCCTTGCCCAACCCGGTGTCCGACAGCACCTCGATCACATCCACCAAACGGCAGCGGGCGCCGTTGAGCCGGTACTCGCCGTCCCCCGAGCGGTCCAACCGCCGCACGATCGATATCTCCGCGAGCGGCAGATCGACGGTGCCGTCGGAGTTGTCGAGCACGATCTCCACCTCGGCGGCGCTGCGCGCCTGCACGCCGCGCCCGCCGCCGAAGATCACGTCCTGCATCGACTGGCCCCTGATCGCCAGCGGCGACTGCTCGCCCATCGCCCACAGCAGCGCGTCGGTGACATTTGACTTGCCGGACCCATTCGGCCCCACCACGACGCTCACGCCCGGCCCGAAATCGAGTTTCGTGCGATCGGGGAACGACTTGAAGCCCTTCAACGTGAGCGATTTCAGATGCATGGACCTATACCTTTGCGAGGCTCTCCAGTGCCTCGTTGGCCGCCTGTTGCTCGGCGTGCTTCTTGCTGCGCCCGCGGCCTCGCCCGAGTGCTTTGCCGTCCACCAGCGCCACCACCACGAAGGTACGATCGTGCGGCGGGCCGTGCTCGTCGGTCACCTCGTACTCGACCGTCTCCCCTCTCCTGGCGAGCGTCTCCTGCAGCGCCGACTTGAAATCCGCCGGATGCTCCAGGGCGTGCTCGATCTCTGGTGCGAACGCCTCCACCACTGCCTCGGCCGTGCGCTCGTAGCCGGCGTGCAGATAGCACGCTCCGATCACAGCCTCGATCACCGACGCCAGCACGCGCTCGGTCTGAAGCGAGCCCACCGACTTGCCTTCTCCGCTTTCCGGCGCGGCCGCCTGCATGCGCTCCCCCACGTGCAGACGTTCGGCCACCTCTCGACACGAGTGCCCCGAGACGGCCTGCGCACGGATCTTCGTGAGTCGTCCCGCCCCGAAGCGCTCGGCCTCCAGGCGCGGATACAGGTGCGTGGTGACCGCCAGCGCCAGCACGCTGTCGCCGAGAAACGCCAGGCGCGTGTAGGAGTCGCTGCGCCGCTCCGTCCACGACGCGTGCGTGAACACCTGCCGCGCCAGATCCTCGGGCAGCTCGTCCAGCAGCGATCTCAGCAGGTCCATGCAGCATCGCCGTCCTCCGTAGCCGGTGTGTGGGTACGTAGGGCAAGCTGGGCCAGGACGCAGGGAGCGCAGTGTGCTTTGCACATAAGCGACCGAGGACGCCGCCCCGCGCCGCCATACGTACCCACCTCACTCATCGTTTGAGTTTGCCACTACAAAATCAACGGCCTGCCCGACCGTCAGGATCTCTGAGGCCTGCTCGTCTGAGATGCGCACGCCGTAGGTGTCCTCCAGCTCCTGCACCAGCGTGTACAGGTCCAGCGAATCGGCCTCCAGGTCGTCCTTGAAGCGGGTCTGCTCTGAGATCTGCTCGGGATCCATGTCCAGCTCGTCGGCCAGGTGGGCCTGGATCAGGACGAACACTTGCTCGCGATTCATTCGTCTTGCAGGCTAGCCGGATCGGCGGACGCGGGGGTCCTCCTCAACGCACCCGCGTCGCTCAGCGCCGCGTGTGTCCTGCCAACCACGTTTTCGCGTGCGCCTCGCTCGGCGCGCACGATCGCCTGTGCGAAGCCGCGCCTGGCGAAGCGTCCGTGCGGGACCACCGCCAGGCCGCGCAACCCCAACAGGTACGCCCCACCCTCCCCTTCGGGGTCGATTTGATCGCGAAAGGCTCGTAGCGATGGACGCAAGAGCATCCCGCCGAGCTTGCCCCGTGCCGATGAGCCGGCAGCGTCCCTGACCGCGCCGAGCATCGTCTGGGAGACCCCCTCCATCAGCTTCAGCGCGATATTGCCGGTGAACCCATCGGTGACGACCACATCCGCGGCGCCCCCAACGATGTCACCGCCCTCGACGTTGCCAATGAATTGCACCACGCCATCCTGGCAGCGCTCGGAAAGCTCAGCTGCGGCTTGCACGACCAGTTCGCTGCCGCGCTCGGCCTCCTCGCCGTTTGACAGCAGAGCGACGCGTGGACGCTGCACTCCGAGCACCACGCTTGCGAACGCTGCGCCCATGAACGCGAACTGCACCAGATGCTCGCTGCGTGCCTGCGCGCTGGCCCCCACATCCAGCAGGGTCACGGGACGGACGGGTGGGGGTCCCGGCAGTGGGATCGGCAGAGCCAGCGCTGGACGGTGCACGCCGCGCGCGCGCTTGATGTTGAACAGCCCCGCCGCCAGCGCGGCTCCGGTCCCTCCCGCGCACACGAG
>JBAWFB010000053.1:0-18107 GCA_049591495.1 Solirubrobacteraceae bacterium | reverse complement strand
CAATCGTCCAGCGCACCGCGAGGCGCTCGAACAGCAGCTCCACCGCGCGCTGCCACGCGTCCTCCTGGGTTGCCGCGGGCCGTCCGGCCCCCGCCAGCGTCTCGGCGTAGTCGCGCCGTGCGCCCGGTGTGAGCGAGCCGCGCAGCGTCAGCGTGTCGCCGTGCTCGTTGGTGTAGTCGCTGCTGGGGGCGCTCAGCTTCTCGCGCGCGCGGTTGCGCTTCGGCACCGTCTACATCGTCTCCGCGGCCCTCAACAGCTGCGAGCGCACATCGCCGGTCACCGGCTTGGCGTGCCCCGGCCACGCCGCCGCAGGCTCCATCTCAGCGAGCTTGCGGATGCTCGCCTTGGCCTGCTCGGTGTCGTAGTTGTAGGTCGCCTCCGGCACGTGCGGGTCGCGGTCGCGGCCCCACATTTCAAGCGTGTAGAAGCAATCGCTGACGAGCGCCAGCCGGTCTGACTCGCGCCACAGCCCGATCTGGCCCGGGGCATGGCCCGGCAGGTGGATCACCTTGAAGCCCGCGATCTCATCGCCCTCGCTGAGCGTGGAGGAGATCTTCACGGGGCCGCCGTCCCACGCGAAACGATGCACCATCCTGTGGATCTGGCGCTGGGGAGTTGGCAACCCCACCAGTCCCTCCGGCCAGTAGCGCCAGCCGCCGCTGCCCTCGGCGTCCTGTATCTCTTCGGGATGACACAGCACCGGCACGCCCAGCGCGGGAGCGGTGCCACGGTGATCGGTGTGGCCGTGTCCCAGCACGATCCGCTTGATCCCGCCGAGCTTGGCGCCGGCGCTGGCCACCGCGCGCACCATCGTGCGCGCACCCGCGTCGTACATCGTCACGCCGCCAACGCTCTCGTCCTCGATCAGATACACGTTGCAGCGTCCCGGCTGGCCCTGCACCACCCACACGCCCTCCGCCACCAGCTCGGCGTCGTGCGCGGCGAGATTGGTGACACGCGTCTTTGTGTTGAACACGCCCATCAGTCCCTGCTCGGCGGTGGAGCCCTGCGGAGGCATCAGCCCGATCTCGCGCGCGAAGCCCAGGCCATCGGGGAACGCGTCGTTGGCTTGCACCAGCCCGTCGCGCACCGTGAGCACGTCGACGCCCTCGAATGCGACCGGGGCGCCGGTGGGCATCACGCCGTTGAATGGCTCGGATCCCGCGAACGTGCCGGTGATCTTCCACTGCACCGCGCAGCGCTCGCCCTCGGTGGTGGTGTTTACCACCTCCATGTTCATGTCGGGCATCGCGGTGACCATCCCGCCGATGAAATCCCGCACGCCCTCGGGCGCGGTCACGTCGACCTGGCCGCGCACGTTCTCGCGCCCGCCCTCGGCCCACAGTGCGACCGCCGCATCGACGTCGTGCGCGCCGATCGCGTCGAAATAGCGTCGCGCCACCGCCTCGGTGTCGCTGCCCGCGGCGCTTTTGCCCGCCGTGGCCGCCTTGTGGATGTTCGCGGCCGCCTCCTGCACCTTGGCTGCCGCCCTGCTGGTCTGAGCTCCGTCGTCGTCGGCCATGCTGTCTCCTTTGCCGGCCGGTCTTTGACCGGCCCCCGTGATCATGAGTCTAGGGCTCGCGCCGTTTGGAGTGGAGCCGCATTGGCTTGGGGATCGCGCCGTTGCAACGGCTCTCGTGTCAAACGCTCGCGATCGTCTGGGAGTAGTCTCCTCGCCGGTGACTGAGCCGGCCCGTAAACGCGAGCTTGGAAGGGGCGAGCGCGTGCTCCCCGGCGTCTATCGCCTGCGTTTGCCGCTGCCGTGGCCCGGCGTGCCGCACGGAAACGCCTGGGCTGTGAAGGCCGGTGACGGGGTGGTGCTGTTCGACACCGGCTACCACACCCCGGAGGGACCAGGCGAGCCCGGCTCGATCGTGCAGCTTGAACGGGCGCTTGGGATGTGCGGGCTGGTCGTCGAGGACGTGCGCTTGGTCGTGTGCACCCACGCCCACTCCGACCACTACGGCCAGGCCGCCACGATCGTGCAGCGAGCGGGCTGTGAGCTGTGGATGCACCCCAAATACGAGCACATGTCGGCCTTCGTGGAAGACCCCGACGCGGCACTGGAACGGCGCATTGAGGTGGCCCGCCAGAGCGGCGTCCCGGAGGAGCCGCTGCGTCGCTTCGCGGCCGAGCGCAAAGACCACGAGACCGGCATCGCCGCGGTGATCGCACCCGACCGCGAGCTGCTCCCCGGAGTCGTCGTCAACACCGACCTCGGCCCGTGGACGGTGCACGAGACGCCCGGTCACGCCCCCTCGCACGTGTGTCTGTTCCAGCCCGAGCGGCGCCTGCTGATCTCAGGCGACCATCTGCTGGGGCGTATCTCGCTGTTCTTCGACATGGGCTACTCGCCCGACCCGGTCGGCGAATTCTCCTCATCGCTGGACGTGGTGCAGCGCCTCGGGGCGCGCCTGTGCCTGCCGGGCCACGGACGCACGTTCACCGACGTGTTAGCCCATATCGAAGGCAACCGCGAGCTGGTCGCACAGCGCCTCGGCAAGACGCGCTCGGCGATCTCCGAGCGTCCGCTGACCGTGTTTGAGACCGTTCCGCTCATCTACGACGCCGACGAGCTCTCCACCCACGGCGGCCCGTGGCTGCTGAGCGAGACGCTCGCGCTGTTGACCCACCTGGCCGCGATTGGCCAAGCGGAGCGGATTGCGGGAGAGCGGGCTCCTCAGGAGGAGGCACACCCCATACCGGGGCGCAGGCAAGCGGGCGAGCCCGAGCGTTGGACCGTGCGCGAGAACGCCATCGCGTAGGCGCCGTCAGGCGCCGGAGCCATCAAACCTTGACACAGCTCTGTTAGGCTTTGGCGATGCGGATCGATGAGTTGCTTGCCGGCCCCGAGCCGGTGTTCTCCTTCGAGCTCTTCCCCCCCAAGACCGCGCAGGGCGAGCAGAACCTCTACGCGGCGCTCGCCGAGCTGCGCACGCTGGAGCCCTCGTTCGTGTCGGTCACCTACGGCGCCGGCGGCTCCACACGCTCCAAGACGATTGAGATCGTCAAGCGCATCAAGGACGACTATGGCCTTGAGGCAATGGCCCACTTCACCTGCGTGGGCGCCACGGTGGAGGAGCTGCGCGCCACGCTGGACGAGATGCGCACCGCGGGCATCGACAACGTGCTGGCGCTGCGCGGCGACCCGCCCGCCGGTGAGCGGGACTGGGTCAAGACCGAGGGCGGTCTCGAGTACTCACGCGAACTGGTGCAGCTGATCCGCGCCGACTACCCGTTTGCGATCGGCGCCGCCTGCTTCCCGGAGACCCACATCCACGCCTCGAGTCCCGCGGCCGACGTCGAGCACCTGGCCGCCAAGGCGGCTGCCGGCGTGGACTTCCTGATCACCCAGCTGTTCTTCGACAACGCCTTCTATTTCGACTTCGTCGAGCGTGCCCGCGCTGCCGGGGTGACGGCGCCGATCATCCCCGGCATCCTGCCGATCACCCAGATCGGCCAGCTGGAGCGCATGACGAGGATGTGCGGCGCGCGGATACCCGAGGGGTTGCGCCGCGAGCTGCACGCGCGCGAGGACCAGCCGGAGGCGGTGATCGACTTCGGCGTGGCCTACGCAACGTTGCAGTGCGCCGAGCTGCTGGCGGCCGGCGCGCCGGGCATCCACTTCTACACGCTCAACCGCTCCCCCGCCACGCGCGCGATCCTGGGAGCGCTCAAGCTGGCACGGCCGTGGGATGCCGCGGGGCATAACGCGCCGTCCGCCGTCATACCCTCACGGGCGTGAGCACCCTCACGGGCACCACCCACGACCGCCACGACGGGGGACAGGCCTTCCACAAGGGAGGACAGGCGGGCGAGATCGAGTACACCGTGCGCCGCTCCAAGCGCGCGCGGCGGGTGCGCGTCAACGTGCGCGCCCATACCGACGTCGAGGTGGTGCTGCCCACGCACGCCTCCGAGCGCGCCGCCGCGGCCGCCGTGCGCGAGCTCGCGCCGTGGATCGAACGGCGGCTGTCGGAGGGTCACCGTACGCTCGCGCATATTGCTGAGCGGGGCGACACCGTCCCCTATCTGGGTACCCCGCTCACGCTCGTCCCCCAGCCAGGGCGCACGCGCGCTCACATGAACGGGGAGAAGCTGTTCGTTCCCGTGGGAGATCACCGCCCTGCGGTGGAGCGCCTGTATCGCCGGCTCGCGCGGCGTGAGATCGCCGCGCGCCTGGACGCGGCGGTGGAGTCGATCGGAGCGTCCCACAACGGTCTGTCGATCCGTGCGCAGAGCACCCGTTGGGCCTCCTGCTCGGCCAGCGGCGCGATGAGCTTCAACTGGCGCCTGCTGCTGGCCCCCGAGCCGGTGCTCGACTACGTTGTGTGGCACGAGGTGTGCCACCTCGACGTTCGCGACCATTCGCCACGCTTCTGGGCGCTGGTCGAGCGGCGCTACCCCGGCTGGCGCGAGCAGCGCGACTGGCTGCGGCGCAACGGGGCGACGCTTGTGCTGTAGGCGCCGACGATTGGAGGTTGTCCCGCAACCTCCAATCAAAGCGCTCGGCTTTGGGAGGTTGGCTCAGCCGCGCTGATCGATCGGCACGTACTCGCGGTCGCGCTCGCCCGTGTAGATCTGGCGCGGGCGCGCGATCTTCTGCTCGGGGTCCTCGACCATCTCCAGCCACTGCGCGATCCAACCGCTGGTGCGCCCGATGGCGAACATCACCGGGAACATCGCCACCGGGAGGCCCAGCGCCTCGTAGATCAGCCCTGAGTAGAAGTCCACGTTGGGGTACAGCTTGCGCGAGGTGAAGTAGTCGTCGTCCAGCGCTCGCTTCTCGAGCTCGGTGGCGATGTCCAGCAGCGGGCTCGTGCCACGCACCTCGAACACCGCGTCGAGGTGCTTGCGGATGATCCGTGCGCGCGGGTCGTAGTTCTTGTACACGCGGTGCCCGAAGCCCATCAGGCGCTCGTTGCCCGCCTTCACGCTCTCAAGGAAGTCGGGAATGTTGCGCGGCGACTCGATCCTGCGCAGCATCCGCAGTGCCTGCTCGTTGGCCCCACCGTGCAGCGGCCCGTACAGCGCCGCCACGCCCGCCGCCACCGCCGAGTAGGGGTCCACCTGGGTGGAGCCCACCGAGCGCACGGCGCTCGTGGAGGCGTTCTGTTCGTGGTCGGCGTGCAGGATGAACAGCACGTCGAGCGCGCGCTCCAGCCGCGGGTCGGGCTGGTACTTCAGCTCGGTCATCTTGTACATCATCCCGAGGAAGTTGCCCGCGTAGGCGAGATCGTTGTCGGGATACACGTAGGGCTGGCCCATGTTGTGGCGGAACGCAAACGCCGCCAGCGTTGGCATCTTCGCGAGCAGCCGGATGATCTGGATCGCGCGCACCTGCTCGTCGTGGATCTTGTTGGCGTCGGGGTAGAAGGTGGACAGCGCCCCAACCGAGGCGACCAGCATTCCCATCGGGTTGGCGTCGTAGCGGAACCCCTGCATGAAGTCCTTGACGTTCTCGTGCACAAACGTGTGGATCGTGATCTCATAGATCCACTCCTCCAGCTGACTGGTGGTGGGAAGCGCGCCGTTGATCAGCAGGTAGGCGACCTCGAGGTAGGTCGAGTGCTCGCACAGCTGCTCGATCGAGTAGCCCCTGTGCTGCAGGATCCCCGCCTCGCCGTCGATGTAGGTGATCGAGCTGCGGCACGCCGCCGTGTTGGTGTAGGCGGGGTCGTAGGCCATCAGCCCGAAGTCGTCCTCGCCGGTCTTGATCTGGCGCAGGTCCATGGCCCGCACCGTGCCGTCGGTGACAGGCAGCTCGTATGTCTTGCCTGTGCGGTTGTCGGTGACCGTCAGGGTGTCGTCATTCATTGCGCCTCCATTAGCTGTTTCCACCGTAGCGACTCTCCGTCGCCTCGACCTGGCCCTGATATTTGCTGCCGAGGCTGGCGTCGCCGTAGGGGCGCAGCGCGGGCGCGTCGAGCGTCATGAACGACAGCTGCGCGATCGGCAGGCCCGCATACAGCCGGATCGGCACACGCGTCAAGTTGTTGAGCTCGAGCGTCAGCGTCCCCTTCCAGCCCGGGTCGCAGAAGCCGGCTGTGGCGTGCACGATCAAGCCGAGCCGTCCCAGGCTCGACTTGCCCTCGATCCGCGCCACGATGTCGTCGGGCAGCTCGACGTGCTCCAGCGTGCGCCCCAGGCAGAACTCGCCGGGGTGGATCACAAACGGCTCGTCCCGCTCGACGCGGATCTGCTCGGTCAGGTTGTGCGGCGGGTCGCGCAGGTCGATCGCGGTGACCTTGTGGTTGTGGAACACGCGAAAGGAATCCCCCAGGCGCAGGTCGAGGCTCGCCGGCTGCACCATCCCCTCATCCCACGGGTCGATCTTGATGTGCCCATCGCCCACCAGCCGCAGGATCGTGCCGTCGGAGAGCACCGAGGAGGGAGCGGGCTGAGTCATCGCGGCGGATTCTGTCAGGCGCGGGCGCGGTGGGCGTCGCGTGTGCTCTCCGAGCTGACAATCGCGCTTGCGCCGCCCGTCAACAAGGATCGCTGATCCAGGGAGTGTGCGGGTGCGAAGAACACCCAAGCGTCGCCGGCGGATTCGCCGGGGCGCCAATCGAGTCCATTCAACAACGTGAGGATCCCCCCATGAGCACTCAAGTGAGCTTCCCCGATCAGTCCGACATCGACCTCGATCGCGCACGCTCGGCGGGCAACGGCGTGAGCCGCTCGCAGTTCCTGCGCAACGGCGCCAAGGGTGGAATCGCGCTAGTGGCCGGTGGCGCCGTGATCGGCCAGGTGACCGGCATCTCGTTTGCCGCCTCCAGCGGCGTCAGCGACAACTCGACACTTCAGGCTGCCTATGCGGCGGAGAGCCTCGCCGTATTCGTCTACTCGGCGATCATCAAGAACTTCCACTCGTTCAAGCACCCCAAGCTCGAAGACCTCGACTACTTCAAGGCGGCGCTCAAGAATGAGCAAGACCACAAGGCTCTACTTGAAAAAGCGCTCGGCTCGAAGACTCCCACCGGGCTGGAACTCAAAATCCCTGCGAGCGCGCTCGTTAGCGGGCACGCGCTGCTGAAGACCGGCGTTGCGTTGGAGACCGCCTTCGTGCAGACATATCTGGGAGCGGTGGAAACGCTCAGCTCAGGCGAACTGAGGGTGATCGCGGCGAAGGTGGCAACCAACGAGGCCAGCCACCTCAGCTTCATTCAAGACCAATTCAGCGATAACGCGGTGCTGCCGTCGCTGCCTTCGACCGGGACGGTCGCCGACGCCGCCAAAGCACTGTCGCCGACGTTCATCCCAAATCTCGTGCCGCGCTTGGAAGCCGCGGGCTTCCCCAACGCCTAGCCGCGCAGCTTCAGCGGGGCGCCGCTGAACTGAGTGAATTCGCGCAGCTCCTCGACGCGGGCGTTGATCTCCTCGCCCGTGAGGCGTTCGACGCGCTCGGTGCCGAACTCCTCCACGTTGAAGGAGGCAAGTGCGGTGCCGTGCGCCATCGCGCGGCGCAGCAGCTCGTCGGAGAGCTGCTCGTCCGGATGCGCGGCGATGTAGCCGACGAACCCTCCCGCGAACGTGTCGCCGGCGCCGGTCGGGTCGATCACGCTCTCCATCGGGTATGCGGGCAGCGCGAAAAATCCTTCGCTTGTGACCAGCGCCGCGCCGTACTCCCCCTGCTTGGCCACGATCACGCTTGGGCCATTCGCGGTCCCGTTGCCGTTCTCCTCGTCGGAGCCTTTCCAGGAGAGGATCTCCCGCGCGGCCGACAGAAGATTCGGCTTGCCCGTCAGCTGGCGCAGCTCGGCGTCGTTGAGGATCAGGCAGTCCACGCCTGCGATCGCCTGCACGAGCTGATCGCGCGCGATGTCGATCCACAGGTTCATCGAGTCCAGCGCCACGAAGCGCGCGTCGGGCAGCTGCGCGCGGACCTCCAGCTGCAGGCCGGGCTGGATGTTGGCGAGGAACAGCACGTCGCTCTCGCGCGAGTCGGCCGACAGCTTTGGCTGGAAGCCCTCGAACACGCCCAACCGCGTGTCGAGCGTCTCACGCGAGTTGAGGTCCCACCCGTACTCTCCCCGCCAGAAGAACGTCTTGCCGCCCGCCACGCGCTCCACGTCGGACACGTCCACCCCGCGGCTGCGCATCACCTCCAGCTCGCTCTCGCCGAAGTCCTCGCCCACCGGTCCGACCACGCGCACCTCGTCGAAGAACGACGCGGCCAGGGCGAAATGCACGGCGGCGCCGCCCAGCATCCGCTCGCGCTCCCCGAAGGGCGTCTTCACGGCGTCATAGGCGATCGATCCGACAACGGTGATTGGCATGGCGCGGGACCATATAGCCTGACCGCCGATGCGCGCGATCCAGATGACCGAGTTCGGTGGCCCGGAGGTGTTGAAGCTCGTCGAGCTGCCCACTCCCAAGCCCGGGCCCGAGGAGGTGCTGATCCGCGTGACTCGCGCGGGCGTGAACTTCGCCGACACCCACACCCGCACCAACTCCTACGTGCGCAAGGCCACGCTGCCGCTGATCCCCGGCGTCGAGGTCGCCGGCGTGATCGAGCGGGCGCCGGCCGGCGGCGCTGGCCCGCGTGAGGGCGATCGCGTGATCGCGTTGACCGGCTCGGGCGGCTACGCCGAGTACGTCACAGCGCCGCGCGCGCTGAGCTTCCCGATCCCCGAGGGCCTCGACGACGACACGGCGCTGGCCGTCCTGATCCAGGGACTGACCGCGTGGCACCTGTATCGCACCGCCGGCCGGGTGGCGCAGGGGGAGAGCGTGGTCGTGCACTCCGCCGCCGGCGGGGTCGGCTCGCTGGCGGTGCAGCTCGGCCATCCGCTCGGCGCTGGCCGCGTGATCGCGGTGGCTTCCAACGCGGAGAAGCGCCAGCTCGCGCTGGAGCTCGGCGCCGACGTGGGGGTCGACTCCGACCCCGAGGGGCTCACCGAGCGGCTGATCGAGGCAAACGCGGGACGCGAGGTGGACGTCGTCTTCGACATGGCCGGCGGCGATACGTTCGAGCGCTCCTACCGCGCGCTGGCCCACTTCGGACGGATCGTGGTGTGCGGGATCGCCTCCCAGCAACCCAACGAGGTGCGGACCGGCTCGCTGCTGCGCCACTCGCGCGCCGTGGTCGGCTTCTACCTGTTCCATTGCGAGGAGCGCCCGTCGATGCTCGCGGAGGCCCTCTCGGACCTGTTCGCAAGAGCGGCCCGCGGCGAGCTGCGGGCGCTGGTGGGAGCGACCTATTCCCTTGAGAACGCCCCCCAATCCCACATCGACATGGGCGAGCGGCGCACCACCGGAAAGCTGCTGCTCGACCCCTCGCGCTGATCGAGCTGTCGTGGCGGGCGCGCCGGGACAGGTTCGGCGGGTGGCGGAGGGGCGTGGGCAGGCCGGGAGGCCTGAGCACGTAAGCTCCCTGGCCGAATGACCAAGACCTTCGCCGATCTCGGCCTCACCGAGCAGACACTCGCCGCGCTGCGCGACGTCGGCTACGAGTCCCCCAGCCCGATCCAGGAACAGGCGATCCCGCCGTTGTTGGAAGGCCGCGATGTGATCGGCCAGGCGCAGACCGGCACCGGCAAGACCGCCGCTTTCGGCCTGCCGATCGTGCAGTACATCGATCCTGACGAGCACGAGGTGCAGGCGCTCGTGCTGACGCCCACGCGCGAGCTGTGCATCCAGGTCACCCAGGCACTGCGCACCTACGGCGCCCGCAGCGGGGTCGACGTCGTGGCCGTGTTCGGCGGCGCGCCGATCCGCACCCAGCAGGCGCAGCTGCGCGCCGGCGGGCACATCGTGGTGGGCACCGTTGGGCGCGTGCTGGACCTGATCTCGCGCAACTCGATCGTGCTGCACGACTGCCGCTTCGTGGTGCTCGACGAGGCCGATGAGATGCTCGACCTCGGCTTTCTCGAGGACGTCGAGAAGATCCTCTCGATGACCCCCTCGGGGCGCCAGACGGCGCTGTTCTCAGCGACGATGCCGCCCCCGATCCGCAAGCTGGCCGACGGCTACATGTATGACCCGCAGATCGTCAAGGTGGAGGCCACCACGCTCACGATCGACACCGTTGCGCAGTTCCAGCTCCCCGTCGAGGCGAAGGCCAAGCCCGAGAAGCTGATCGAGGTGCTGCGCGCCGAGCGGCCCGACCAAGCCATTGTGTTCGTGCGCACGAAGGTCCGCTGCGATCAGCTGTTCCGCACGTTGCGCGACGGCGGCATGAACGTGCGCGCGCTGCACGGCGACATGTCCCAGGGCTCGCGCGACGGCGTGATGCTGGCGTTCAAGGGCGGGCGCGTGCCGATTCTCGTGGCCACCGACGTGGCGGCCCGCGGGCTTGACATCTCGACCGTGACGCACGTTGTCAACTACGACGTCCCCACCTCCCCCGACACCTACGTGCACCGCATCGGACGCACCGGGCGCGTCGGGCGCTCCGGGCGCGCGATCACGTTCGTGGAGGCGCGCCAGAAGCGCGAGCTGGAGGCGATCGAGGAGCACATTGGCACCAAGATCGCCGCGTGGGAGCCGGGCGCCAAGGCAGCCCCCACGCCGGTCAAGGAGCGTCCGCGCCGGCACTCCAAGCCGCATATATCTCGCGATGGCTCCGAACCGGCGGTCAAGCTGATGCTCGGCGGCGGTCGCGCGGCGGGCCTGCGTGTGGCCGACATCGTCTCCGCGGTCACTTCCGCCACCGGCCTCGACGGCGAGGCGGTGCGCGACGTCAGCGTGCTCGAGCGCTTCTCGTTCCTGTCGGTTCCCTCCGCGGAGGCCGAACGCGTGATCGAGGCGCTCGACGGGCGCGAGCTGCGCGGCAAGCAGCTGCGCTTGGAGCGCGTCAAGGGCTGACAGCCCGCTGCCCGGCTTGAGCCGGCGGGCAAGCCTGCTGTCGGGATCGCTGGGCGCGCTTGAATCGCGCGCCGCTCGCTATCGTGGCTCGCCGATCCACATCGAACCCACACGCCCAGAGGAGACTCCGCGATGTCAACCGCCACGATGCAGACCACCGAGGGCACGATCGTCTTCGAGCTGTTCGACGAGGACGCGCCCAAGACCGTCGAGAACTTCCGCAAGCTCGCCACCGACGGCTTCTACGACGGGCTCAACTTCCACCGCATCATCAGCGACTTCATGATCCAGGGTGGCTGCCCACAGGGCACCGGCACCGGTGGGCCCGGCTACACGTTCGAGGACGAGATCAACTCGCACAAGATCGTGCGCGGCGCGCTCGCGATGGCCAACGCCGGTCCCAACACCAACGGGTCGCAGTTCTTCATCGTCACCGCCGAGGCCTGCCCGTGGCTGGACGGCAAACACACGGTGTTCGGCCAGGTGCAGAGCGGTATGGACGTCGTCGACAAGCTGGAGGGCGTGCCCACCGACGGGGGCGACAAACCGGTCGAGCCGGTGGGGATCGCCACGGTAGAGCTGAGCGAGTCTTAGCCTCCCGACATTTCTCCGAGGAAGACCATGCCGCATGCGGCATGGTCCCGGACGGCGCATGCGCCGTCCGGCCAGCCGGTGCATGCACCGGCTGGAACAACACAGAGAAGATGTGCATTGGCTATCCGGCCAATCGGGTGTAGCCTTGTTCGTTACAGGGGGATATAGCGGCCAAAAGGCGAAACGAGGCAGGGAGACAGCGACATGGCGACCGTCGAGCAGGAGCTAGCACCACACGCACACAACGGAGCGAACGGCGCGGCTTCGGATGGGAATCCCACCCACCCCGAGATTCCCGTTGAGAACCCCGCGACGGGTCAGATCGTCGCGCACGTGCCCGACCTCGACGCGGCCGCGGTCGCCAAGATGGCGGTTCGCGCGCGCGCCGCGCAGCCCAACTGGGAGGCATTTGGCTTCGAGGGTCGCGCCCGCATTCTCCTGCGTGCGCAGAAGTGGCTGATCGACAACTCCGAGCGGATCGTCGAGACGATCATGTCTGAGACCGGCAAGACCTATGAGGATGCCGAGTTCGCCGAGATCTCCTACGGTGCCAGCGCGTTCGGCTTCTGGGCCAAGGAGGCTCCCAACTATCTCGCCGACGAGCGCGTCAAAACTTCGCAGATCCTGCTGAAGGGCAAGAAGCTGATCCTGCGCTACCGCCCGCTCGGGTTGATCGGCGTGATCGGACCGTGGAACTACCCGCTCACCAACTCCTTCGGTGACTGTATTCCCGCGCTGGCCGCCGGCAACAGCGTGATTCTCAAGCCCAGCGAGGTCACGCCGCTCACTTCGCTGCTGCTGGCCGAAGGGCTGGCCGAGTGCGGGTTGCCTGACGGCGTCTTCCAGGTCGCCACCGGCCGTGGCCCCACCGGCGCCGCGTTGATCGAGCAGGTCGACATGATCATGTTCACGGGCTCCACCGCCACTGGGCGCAAGATCGCCGCGGCGGCCGCGGAGCGCCTGATTCCCTGCTCGCTTGAGCTGGGCGGCAAGGACCCGATGATCGTGCTCTCCGACGCCGACCTCGAGCGCGCCGCGAACCTCGCGGTCTACTACTCGATGCAGAACGCCGGCCAGACCTGCATCTCGATCGAGCGCGTGTACGTCGAGGCGCCTGTGTACGACGAGTTCGTCGGCAAGGTCACCGAGAAGATGCGCAAGCTGCGCGTCGGCGCGCCGCACGGGCCCGGCTCGGTGGACGTTGGCGCGATCACCTTCGCGCCGCAGCTCGACACGATCTCAGAGCACGTCGTCGACGCGGTCGACAAGGGCGCGCGCGTGCTCACCGGTGGCAAGGCGGTCGAGAACGTCGCCGGACGCTTCTATGAGCCCACGCTGCTGGTGGACGTTGACCACACGATGAAGATCATGACCGAGGAGACGTTTGGACCGACGCTGCCGATCATGAAGATCGCCGACGCCGAGGAGGGGGTGCGCCTCGCCAACGAGTCGCCCTACGGGCTCGGTGCGTCGGTGTTCACGCGCGACACCGAGCGCGGCGAGGCGATCGCACGGCGCCTGGAAGCCGGCGCGGCCAATGTGAACGACGCGATCGTCAACTACACCGCGCTCGAGCTGCCGATGGGCGGCGCGAAGGCATCGGGCCTCGGCTCCCGACACGGCGCCGGCGGCATACGCAAGTACTGCTCCCAGCAGGCGATCGTCGTCACCCCGCGCCTGGCGCTCAAGCGCGAGGCGCACATGTTTCCCTACAGGGCCCGCACCACGCGCTTGATCGCGGGCCTGTTCAAAGTGCTGTACGGGCGAGGGAAGCGCGCCTAAGGGCTACTGGCCACGAGGGGGCCGGGCCCCCTCGTGGTGTTCGCGATCCTCGTGCTGCACGGCCGCCGCGGGCGCGGTCGATTGAATCAGTAAGTCGGCAGAGTCTCCTTCGACTCGGCGACACATACCGCTGTGCCGCGGTTGATTCCACTGACCTATGAGTACATCGAGTCTGGTGGGATCAGTGTAGCCGATCTTTGACGAACAATTCAACCTGAAGGAACGGACGTCTGTATGAAAAAATTCTAGTTCATGAACTTAGGACCGAAATCCTCCGTTGACGGGTGTGCAAATCACTGAGTCAAGGAGGGTCTTCGTGCGATCGCAACTCGATCGGTTCAAACCAGGGATCAACCGCCGCGACGAGAACGTCCTTCATCGCGGCGTCGTGCTGCTGTCGCTCGCCCTCGTCATCGCGCTGACTGCGTTGCCGGCTGCCTCGGCAAGCGCGAAAGCGGCCGTCGTGCCACAGACCGCGGGAGCCACGAAGGCGTCCGTGTTCGAAGTACCAGCGGACGAGCTCGGTCCGATCCTCTCCTCGATCCCGGTTCGCGATCTTGGTCTCAGCGAAGCGCAACTCGGCAAGCTGCTATCGGAATTGAGCCCAGGATTGGGATTGAGCTCTGGTGAGCTGACTGGCGAGGTGTCGACTCTGCTCGGCACAAACTCCTCGGCCACGCTCGGCGAACTGGTCGGCAGCCTATCGAGCGGTCCGCTTGGAGGACTGCTGCACATGTTGCTTCCGGGCCTGAGCCCGAGCCAGCTGGTCACAGCTCTGAGCCCTGCGCAGCTGGGCGGATTGCTCGACAACCTCGCCGGCGGTGAACCGGCTGGGACGATCACCTCCGGGGAGCTCCACACGCTGCTCGGTCCTCTCGCCGGTGCGCTCGGTGGCGAACAGCTGGAATCGTTGAGCAGCATCCTTAAGGAACTGCAGGGTGGCCTCTCGTTGTCGCCGACGACCGTTGGCTCGCTCGCCGAACAGGCGGGGATGACGCCCGAGGTGCTCGCCGCCGATGTTGGCGACGCCGAATCGCTGCCCGTGACCACGCCCGCGCTGCAGGCGACGCTCGGCGGCGAAGGCCCGGTGGTCGGGGTCCTCAAAGGTGCCAGCGGACTCGCCGTGGCGCTGCTCACTCCCGCAAGCCAAGACAAAAGTGGCAGCGGCGAAGAGGGCACCGGGAAAACCGGCGAAAATGGCAAAACCGGCGAAAATGAAAAAAGTGGGGAAGACGGCGAAAACGGCAAAACCGGGGAAAATGCCGGCGGCGACAAAACCGGCGAAGATGGCGAAGGAGCCAAGACCGGAGAAGATGCCGGCGGTGGCAAGGCCGGGGAAGGCGATGAGGGCAACAAGACCGGGGAAACTGCCGGCGGCAAAGGCGGTGATGGCGGTGACGGCGCCGGCACGAGCTTGGTCGTGAACTTCGTGCCCGCCGTTGTGGGATCGTCTTCCGCGTTGGCCCCGCAGTCCGCGGACGCCAAGCTCGCCAAACTCGAGATCCTGAGCCACAAGGTGAAGGGCAAGGTGGCGACGATAGTCGTGCAGGTGCCGGCGGCCGGCAAGGTGGCGTTGAGCGGCAAAGGCGTCACGCAAAGCTCGCACAGGTCCGCCGCGGCGGAGCGGGTGACGCTGAGGGTCGGGCTCTCGCGGGCGGGGGTGGCCTCGCTGCGCAAGAAACACGATCGCCTGAAAGTGACGCTGAAGGCGTCGTTCGTGCCTACCAAGGGGCAGGGCTCCTCAGCGAGCGTGGCGGTCTCCTTCGCGTAGACACGGAGCGTCCGGTGACGCGTGGACACGCAGCGGCCGATGGCGTGTTGAACGTCTGTCGCTGTCGGTGGGGGCCCGCTTGTCGGGTCTTGCCGACGCGGTGCAAGCCACCCGGTTTCAGGCAAATTATTCAATCAGAACGAATGGACATTCGTATGAAAAAGTTTTGGCTTCTGGATCGAGAGGTTAATAGGTCTCACAAAACCCAGTCAAGGAGGACTTTCGTGCACACGCAACTCGGATCGCTCGCAACCCATCCAGGCGATGGACTGTCCATCCGCCGACTGCTTGCGCCACTGTTGGTCTCGCTCGCGCTGCTATTCGGTGTGCTCGGGAGCAGCGTGGCAACCGCGGCGCCGGCGGTGAGCCCCAGCACAAGCACCGCCACGCCGCCCGTAATCGAAGTGCCCGTGAGCGAACTCGAACCGATCCTCGGATCGGTGCCGGTTCGCGATCTTGGTCTCAGCGACACGCAACTCGGAGAACTCATCGCTGAGCTCAACCCGGCCTTGAAAACGAGTGCCGTTGCCTTGGGTGAGGCGGTCTCGACACTGCTTGAAAACAACTCCTCGGCCACGCTCGAGCAACTGGTGAGCAGCCTCTCAAGCCAAGGCGGCGCGCTGGGAACGCTCATCCACACACTGCTGCCGGGACTGGACCCGGGCGAAGTCGTCTCCTCCTTGAACCCCACGCAGCTGAGCGAACTGGTCGACAATCTGACCGGGGGCAAGCCGGGCGGCGCGCTCACCGATGAAGAGCTCTCGCAGCTGCTCAACGGACTTTCTGGCAAGTTGAGCGGCGAACAGCAGCAGCTGCTGACACGCATCCTCGAAGAGCTGCAGGGTGGCGCTTCGCTGTCTCCCACAACCGTGGGCTCGCTCGCCGAACAGGTGGGCGTGGCGCCGGAAGCGCTCGCGAAAGAGGTGGGCGCCAGCGCGGAAACGCTGCCCGCGGGTGCGCCCGCGCTCGAGGCGACCTTGGGCAACGAAGGCCCCGTGGTGGGCGTGCTCAAAGATGCTAAGGGGCTAGCTGTCGCCCTGCTGCCTTCGGCTGCTGAAGCAAACGGCGGTGGCGGGAGCGGTGCCAACGGTACCGGCGGTGCGAATGGCGGTAATGGCACCAACGGCGGTGCGGGCACGAACGGGAGTGCGGGTGCCCCAGGTGCGACCTCGACCGTGATCTTGCCCGCTTCTGCGTCTTCAGCGGGTGCGACACCCTTGGCGACCAAGAAGCTGGCCAAGGTGAAGATCCTCAGTCACAAAGTAAGGAACGGCCTCGCGACGATCGTCGTGCAGGTTCCCGCCGCCGGCAAGCTCACGTTGAGCGGGAAGGGCGTGAAGACAAGCGTTCGCAAGGTCGCCGGCCTGAAGCGTGTCACCTTCCAGGTACGCCTCACAAAGGCACGCGCGGCCTCACTGCGCAAGCACCCCAGGCGCTTGCGCGTGAAGCTGGTGGCGGCCTTCAAGGCGACCGCCGGTCAAGGCTCCTCGGCGACGGCGACGGTGACCTTCGGCTGAGTTGGCGAGCGATTGGTGGGCCGCCCAGTCTGCGGGCGGGCGGTCGGCTTGGTGTTTCGAGCTGGTGGGGTCGAGTCTGGCCCCACCAGCCAACCGCTAGCCGGTCCTGTCGACCAGCGTCATCCCAAGCAGTCGCTCAAGCTCTGGGATGGTGGTCTCCGCGCTGGTGTGGTGCACCGTTGCCATACCCATCTCCTGGGCGGGCGTGAGGTTGAAGGGCAGGTCGTCGACATACACGCACAGCTCGGGCGCCACTCCCGCGCGCTCGGCCCCGAGCTCGTACATGCGCCGCGCCGGCTTGCGCGTGCCCTCCTGCGCTGAGATCACCACCCCGTCGAACAGCTCGTCGAACATGTCGTGGGGGTAGCGGTGCACGCCCCACGAGTTGGACACAAGCGCAGTGCGAATGCCGGCGTTGCGGGCGGCGCGCACGGCGTCGACCATCGCCGCGTCGGGCTTCACGCCGGCGAACAGCCCATCGATCAGCCCGTCGGCCTCGACGCCGAGCAGCCCTGCGAAACGCGACTCGAAGTCGGCCTCCTCGATCGTGCCCTTCTCCAGCGCGATCAGCATCTCGCGAAACTCGGGGTCGGCGCTGAAGCGCTTGCCGAGCTCCATCGGGTCGATCTCCATGCGCACGCAGTATTCGTTGAAGGACACGAACAGGTTGGTGGTGAGCACCCCGCCCCAGTCGATCAGCAGGCCCGTGCGGCCGTTGCTGCTCATGGATTGCCCGGGCGCGGCTGGCGCGGACTGCCCGGGCTCGGCTGGGGAGATCTCCGGCGCGGTGCCGGGCTGGGGCTCATCCACCGAACGCCACCTCCTCTGCTTGGCGGGCGAGCTCGAGCACGCCGTCGCCGAACTGCTTGAGGTAGGGATCGTCGGTGGCGCCGGAGATCGCGCGCTTGTAGTTGCCCTCCATGAACACCACAGACTTCCACAACGCGAGCGTGGTGTACCAGCGCATCTCGCGCATCGAGCGCCCCGAGCGCTCTTCGTAGCGGGCGATCAGCTCCGCGCGCGTGGAGAACCCATCCGCGCGCGTGACCTTCCCGAGGTGCTCACGCAACCCCCCTTCGGGGTCATACGCCTCGGTCCAGAACATGCACATGTAGCCGAGATCGGCGAGCGGATCGCCGATCGTGGCCATCTCCCAATCGAGCACCGCCACAATCTGCGCGGGTGGCTCGGGGGCGAACATCGTGTTGCCGAGGCGGTAGTCGCCGTGCACGATCGTCGCGGGGCCGGACTCGGGCTTGTGCTCGGACAGCCACGCGCCGATCCGTTCGACGGCTGGGATCTCGCGCGTCTTGTTGAGATCCCACAATCCGCCAAAGCGCCGCAGCTGGCGCTCCAGATAGCCGTCGGGCTTTCCAAATCCCTCCAGGCCCGCGGCGCGCCAATCCACCGCGTGGATCTCCACGAGCGCGTCGATCAGCTGCTCGCCGATCCGTTTGCGCTGCTCGGGCGCGTCGAGCGCGGCGGGGGTCTCCCACACGATCACCTCGCCCTCGACACGCTCCATCACATAGAACGGGCATCCGATCACCCGCTCGTCGTCGCACACGGCGAGCACTCGCGGCACGCGCGCGGCGGTGCCGGCGAGCGCGCGCAGCAGCCGCGCCTCGCGCAGC
>JBAWFB010000052.1:0-12723 GCA_049591495.1 Solirubrobacteraceae bacterium | reverse complement strand
GCTCCCGTGCCGCCGCCGCCCGTGCCGCTGCTCCCGGCTGTCGCTTATCCGCCGCTCGCCATAGTGCCACCGCCGGCTCCCACCGTCGCGCGTCCGACTCCGCCCTCCGGCACCGCTCCGGTCACGGTGCCCACGACGGTCGCCCAGCACGAAGAAGAGGACGAGGAGGCGATCGAGGAAGTCCACAACATGGCGGCCTATGAACAGCCGAGCCACAGCCCCATGCCGACCTGGCCTCTGGGGCTGCTGCCGATCGCGGCCGCGGCGGCGATCGGACTGCGCCCGCGGTCAAAGACGCAGCGGCCGCGATACGCACGCGCGGGGCTCACTCCAAGAGATTCCGAGAAACGGGAACGGTAGAACCAGCCAAGCACGGCAACGGTGCCGCGCTCCCCGCGCCCTATACAGGCGCGAGCGACCCAGGGCGGAAATTAGTCTGAACATCAGTTCAGGAGATTGACTTATCGCCGCATCTCTGTAGCTTGGCGATCGAACCTGAACATGGCGAGGATTTCGCCTGGCTACGCCACGATCGGCACGCGCCTCCTCACTGGAGGCGCTGCTGGCGCCGGGCGTCCCTGAACAACTATGGAGGGTGAGTGAGGATGCTCGGATTGACTGGTTGTCTGCGCAGGACAAATCGTGAGCGCGCGAACGCCTTGGCGATCGTCGCGGTCCTCGCGGCGCTCTTGAGTCTGTCGGTCCTGGTGCCGTCCTCCGCTCACGCGGCTGGATGCGCCGACTCGTGGACAAACACCGCGGGTGGTAACTATTTCACGGGCACCAACTGGAGCAAGGGCGCTCCTCCCAGCTCCAGCGAAGAAGGGTGCATCGCCGCCGCGGGCACCTACACGGTGACGATGACCCAGACGAACGAAACCGTCAGCGTCGGCTCGCTCACGATCGGCGGCTCGTCCGGCACGCAGACGCTGGTTGTAGGCAGCAGCTGCAGCGAGAACGCAATCCTCGCCTCGACCGGTGGCATCTCGACCGGCGCGGACGGCGCGCTCACGATGACCAACGGCGATGGCTGCAGCAACAGCGTGACCCTCGAAGGCCCGATCACGAACGCCGGCACGCTCACCACCGAACCCGCCAAAGGCGGCAATCGCACGATCGCAGGCAACTTGACCAACACCGGCACGCTTGCGATCGCCGCCGGCACCTCCTACAACAGCACGAGCGCCAGCCTCACCAACAAGGGCGCGCTTGACATCGCCGAAGGCGGCCAGCTGTCGGTGAGCAACAGCGGCACACTCTCCAACGAAACGGGCGGCTCGATCGTGACGCTCGGCAGTGCGAACGTGTCAATGGGGTCGGGCACCACGTTCGATCAGGGTGCCGGCACGACCGGCGGCACGCTGCCGGTGATCGTCGACGATGGCGCGCTCAACTACACCGGCGCGGGCGCGAGCACGATCGCGTTGCGGGGAGTCTCGGGCACGCTGTCCGGCGCCTCGTCCCCAGGGCAGACGACCTCGCTCCAGAGCACTTGCAGCGAGAACGCGTCGCTCGGCGCGCCGAGCGGCTTCGCCAACGGCGGCACGATGGTCCTCACCAACGGCGACGGCTGCAAAAACAGCGTCACGCTCACGATCACAGGCACGCTGAACAACAGCGGCAAACTCGACAGCGAAGCTGGCGTCGGCGGCAACCGCACGATCCACGGCAACGTGACCAACACGGGCACGATCGCGATCAACACGAGCACCGGCGCCGGCGGGGTTAGCGCACTCCTCGCCAATGAAGGCGCGATAGACCTCGCCAACGAAACGACGCTTAGTGTCTCCGGCGCCGGGGCGACCCTCGACAACTCCAGCGGTGGCTCGATTGTGGCCACCGGAAACGGCAATGTCGCGATGGGGTCGACCACCATCTTCAACCAGGGTGCCGGCACGACCAGCGGCACCTTGCCGGTGATCGTTGATAACGGCGCGCTCAACTACACCGGCGCCGGTGCGAGCACGATCGCGCTGCGGGGCACCTCGAACACACTGTCCGGGACCTCCGTCTCCGGGCAGACGACCACGATCCAGAGCACGTGCAGCGAAAACGACACGACGAGCGTTCCCAGCGGGTTCACCAACGGTGGAACGACGATCCTCACTAACGCAGACGGCTGCAAAAACAACGATACGCTGGTGGTGCCAGAAGGCAAGACGCTGGTCAACAGCGGCAAACTGCTGGTTGAACCGGGCGTTGGCGGCAGCCGCACGATTCAGGGCAGCGTGACCAACACCGGCTCGATCGCGATCAACACGGGCACCGCCTACAACGAAAAAGGCGCCGTGCTCACCAACGAAGGCACGCTCGATGTCGCCGAAGGCGTCTCACTCACGGTCACCAGCAACGGCACGGTGACCAACGGCAAAGGCGGCTCGATCGCGGCCACCGGAAGCGGCAACGTGTCGATGGGGTCGGGCACGACCTTCAACGAGGGCGCGGGCACCGCCAGCGGCACGCTGCCTGTGATCGTCGATGACGGCACACTCAACTACACCGCCAACGGCGCCAGCACGATCGCCACGCGCGGCAACACCTCGCTGAGTGGCAAAGTGTCCTCCGGCCAGACGCTCGTGATACAGAGCACGTGCAGCGAGAACGCGGTCACGACCGCCGCGGCGAGCTTCGGCAACGGCGGCACGATCACGCTCACCAACGGCGACAACTGCAAAAACAACGTGACTCTCGTCGTCACTGGCACGCTCACCAACAGCGGCAAGATCGGCAGCGAAAAAGGCTTCGGCGGCAGCCGCACGATCCAGGGCAACGTGACCAACACCGGCACGATCGCGATCAAAACAAGCACCGCCTACAACGGCACGAACACGAGCCTCGTCAACGAAGGCGCGCTCAACGTCGCCGAAGCTCAGGAACTGAAAGTGTCCGGCGGCAGCTCGGTCACCAATGGCTCCAACGGCACAATCACGACCGGCGGCGGGAGCCTCGTGTCCCTCTCGGGCGGCAAGTTCACCGAGGGGGCGGGCACGACCAGCGGCGCCAAGCCCGTGGTCATTGACGACGGTGCCCTCGACTACGCCGGCGAAGGAAAAAGCGTGATCTTCCTGGAGGGCAACTCTTCGCTCGCCGGCAATCTGGTCGCGGGCCAGTCGCTGTCGATTGCGAGCACCTGCAGCGAGAACGCGGTGGTGACGCTTAGCGAAAACGTCACCAACGGCGGCACGATCGCGCTCACCAACGGCGACGGCTGTAAAAACGGCGCGACGATCTCGAGCTCGACCTTTACGCTGACCAACAGCGGCCAGCTCGCCTCCGAAGCGGGTGTTGGCGGCAACCGCGCGATTCAGGGCAATCTCACCAACACGGGCACCGTGACGATCAACACCAATACCAGCGACTCGACCGGCGGCACGCTGATCAAGAACGAGGGTGCGATCGACATCGCGGAAACCGTGTCCTTCTCGGTGACGGGCCCGACTGTGACCAATGGCACCGGCGGACTGATCTCCGGCAACAACTCCGGCTCGCTCTCGCAGTCGGGCGGTACGTTCAACGAGGCCAACGGCGCCAGCAGTGGCAACCAGCCGGTGATCCTCGACGATCTGACGCTCAACTACAGCGAACACGGGTCGGGCCCGATTCAGGTGCGCGGCTCGAGCACGATGACCGGAGCAGTGCGTTCCGGACAGACCCTCCAGATCGCGAGCACCTGCGGCGAGAACGCAACGACGACGGCGTCGAGCTTCATCAACAACGGCACGATCGAACTGATGAACGGCGACGGCTGCAAAGATGGCGCCACGCTCAACATGGGCTCAGGGACGCTCACCAACCACGAAAAGCTCGTCGTCGTGCACAACGCAGGAGGCGGCCGCACGATCGCGGGCAACCTCGTCAATCAGTCACTGCTGAGGCTCGAACCCGATGTCACACTCGACGTGACCGGCAATTTCGAACAGGCCGCGCTCGGTCGGACCAAGCCGCTGATCGCGAGCGAATCCGAATACGGCTCGATGTCGGTCACCGGCAAAGCGACGCTCGGCGGCACCCTCGTGCTGCGCCAGCTCGAACCCTTCAAGGGCACGCTCGGACAGAAATTCACGATCGTCTCAGCCGGCTCGTTGAACGGGACGTACGCTTCGGAGACCGAAGACCAGATCAACGCCACAGGCCTCTACTACGAGCCGACCTACTCTTCGACCGCGATGACGCTGGTGGTCGCCCAGACCACGCAGACGCCATCGCCGACCAGCGGGCCTCCCGGCTCACCCGTGACGGTCAGCGGCAGCGGCTATGTGCCCGGCGACAAGATCACCGTGAGGTTCACCGACCGTAAAGGCACCCAGACCTTCTATCCGGAAGCGACGGTCAACTCCGAAGGCGAATTCTCTGCAGTGATCGATATCCCCCTGACGGCCCCCACAGGGGAAAGCCAGATCCACACGACCAGCACCGAGACTGGCGTGCACATCAACAAGGTGTTCACCGTCACCGCGCTACCGGCCGTCTGATTCCCCGAGCCCGGGGTTCACGGTCGGAAGCCCGGGCTCACGATCGGCCGGCCCCGTGGTAGCGACCCAGGAGTAGCGGTATGTAGCACCGCTACTTTGCCCGGACTAGGCGGTTTGTACTCAGGAGAATGGGGAAGGTATTGCACATGAGGACGAGCGAGAAGGCCAAGCAGCCGATCTGGCGGATGGGGGCATCTGCGGTTGGTGCTGTGCGCCATGTTGTGGCCGCCGCGATGTCAGTCGCGGCGGCGCTTGTGCTGTGCGCGTCAGCTTCGGCGGCAGTGCCAAGCGTCTCCACGGGAGGGGTCTCAGGCGTGACCTCCACGTCGGTGGTCCTCCACGGGGCGATCAATCCGAAAGGGCAGGCCACGAACTACATATTCCAGTATGGCTCGTCGAGCGGGTATAGCGCGCAGACGACATTGGCCACCGTCCCCGGCGGGACGGCGACTGTTCACGTGACCCAGGCAGTGGGCGACCTGCTGCCGGCGACCATCTACCACTACAGGATCTCGGCAAGCAGCAGCGGGGGCGTGGCAACCGGCGCGGCGGGCACGTTCAAAACCGCCAAGGTCCCCCTGGCGTTGCAGATCGCAGGTGCTCCCAATCCCGTGTTCTATGGGGCACCGCTTGCAGTGCAGGGCACGCTGTCGGGCACCGGCGCCGCTGGTCGCGCGGTGGCGTTGCAGATCAACCCGTTCCCATATCTCGCGGGCTTTACGACCTACGGCAACCCCGAGGTCACGAGTGCGACGGGCAGCTTCTCCTTCCCAGTGCTTGGTTTGCTCGAAAACGCCCAGATGCGCGTGGTAACAACGACCGCCCCGCTGGTGACGAGTCCCGTGCTGGTCGAGGGCGTCGCAGTGCGCGTGACGCTGCACGCACGTCGCGTGCATCGCCGCCGCCGCGGCGAATTCTTCAGCCTCTACGGCACCGTCGCCCCCGCCGAGGTCGGCGCGAGCGTGGGCTTCCAGTGGATACGCACCGGCGCGCCGTCTGTCAACCAGGGTGGTACCTATGTGACCCCTGGCACCCCAACGGTGTCGCGCTTCAAAACGGTCATACGTATCCGCCATCGTGGTCTCTACCAAGCGCTGGTGCTGGTAAAGGACGGCTCACACGTGTCCTCCTACAGCGCCCCCGTGCGCATCCGCTGAGCCGGAGCCCCAAGAAGGCCCCCGCCCGGGCGCCACTGATAAGCGCAAATCAGCCGTCAAGAGAGCGCTGCAAACCCTCCAGCACGCGTACCACCCGCAGTCCGCTGCGCCCGTCCGAGCGCGGGGTTGCGTTCTCCCGCACGCACTGCACGAAATGTTCGCACTCCAGCCGCAGCGGCTCGGCGTTTGAGATCCGCGGAGAGAAGCTCTCCCCAGCCCGGGTGATGTACTCGCCCCAGGAGCTCGAGTCCTCGTCGAAGCCCTTGTCGTAGACGGTGAGCTTGCCCTCGGTGCGCATGTCGTCGAATGTCGCCATGCGCTTGGAGCCCACGACGGTGATGCGCCGCTCCTTGTGAGGGTCAAGCCAGGACAGATGCAGGTGCGCCACTCGCCCCGAAGGGAAGCGCAGGTAGCAGAACACGACATCCTGCACCCCGTTACGCACGTAGGACTCGCCGTGCGCCACACACTCGACGGGCTCCTCGTCGATCAAGTGCAGCACGACAGACACGTCGTGCGCGCCCAGGCTCCACAGCGCGTTCTCTTCGGCGCGCAGCTTGCCGAGGTTGACGCGGTTGCCGTAAACGTAGAACAGCGACCCCAGCTCGTGCTCCTCGACCAGCCGCTTCAGGCGGGTGACCGCTGGGTGGTACTCAAGCAGGTGCCCCACCATCAGTAGCCGCCCGGCGCGATCGGAAGCGTCCACCGCGCGCTGCGCGTCAGCCACCGTCGTGGCGAGGGGCTTCTCCACAAAGCAGTGCTTCCCGGCCTCCAGCACGCGTGTGGCGAGATCCGCGTGGGTTGGCACGGGGGTGGCGAGCACCACCGCGTCGAGCTCGGGGTCGCCCAACAGATCGTCGATCTCAGCAGTCGTACGCGCCTCAGGGAAAGCGCTCGCCAGCTTCTCGCGCGCCTGCGCGGAGGCGTCGCACAGCCACACAAGCTCGCACCCGTCGAGCGCGCCGAAGTTGCGCGCGAGATTGGGCCCCCAGTAGCCGAGGCCGGCTACGCCTATTCTGACGGGCCGATCGTTCACAGTGCCCCGATCGCGGCGACGCAGCGCTCCGCCGCTTTGCCGTCGCCATATAGCTGTGGATGGTTTTTGGGAGTCGGTCGTTCAAGCGCCGCGATCACTCGTTCGAGGTCAAGGTCCACGAGCGTGTTCCAGCCCGTCTCCACGGTCTCCACCCACTCGGTTGTGGACCTCAGCGTGATACACGGCACACCCGCAAGGTACGCCTCCTTCTGGACGCCCCCAGAGTCTGTGAGCACCGCGCGCGCGTCGCGCATCAGCGCGCCGAACTCGATGTAGCCGAGCGGATCGCAGAGCTGCACGCCTTCGAGCAGCTCGAGCTCCGACAGCAGGCCCGCGTCGTGCAGTCGCTGGCGGGTGCGCGGGTGCACCGGAAACAACACCGGCTTCGGCAGCGCCGCGATCAGCGCCACGAGCGCTTGCAGCCGCTCGGGATCGTCGACGTTGCCGGCGCGGTGGGCAGTCAGCAGCAGATAGTCGCTGGGCTGAAGGGTGTAGGCGGCGAGCGCTCCGTCGGTTGCGAGCGGCGCGGTCTGCCACTTGAACGCCACGTCGATCATCACGTCTCCCACCACTTCGATCGTCCCCCGCGCCGACTCCTCTCTCAAATTCTCCGCCGCCGTCTCAGACGAGCACAGCAACAGCTCGCTCATGTGATCGCACAGCACGCGATTGAGCTCCTCCGGCATCGTGCGGTCGAACGAGCGCATCCCGGCCTCCACGTGTACCACCGGTATGCCGCGCTGAGCGGCGGCGAGGGCCCCGGCGAGCGTCGAGTTGGTATCGCCGTACACCAGCACCGCGTCTGGCCGCGTCTCCTCCAGCAGGGGCTCGAGCGCTGCCAGCATGCGCGCGGTCTGAGAGGTGTTCGAGCCACCCCCGATCCCCAATTCGCGCTCAGGTGCCGCCAGCCCGAGCTCTGAGAAGAACACGCCCGATAGCGAGTCGTCGTAGTGCTGGCCGGTATGCACGAGGATCTCCTCGTGCTCGGCGCGCAGTGGCCCCGACACGGCCGCTGCCTTGATGAACTGCGGCCGGTTGCCTACGACGGTGAGGATCTTCACGAGCCCGGGCCCTGAGATTCGAGCTCGACTCGCCTGCGCAGGTAGTCGCGGAACTGTGGTGCGGTGTAGGCGTACTCGCCCTTTCGGATTCGGTAGAGCGCGCCGGCCTCGGTGAGCCGGCCGAGCAGCACGTTGACGTTGCCGGGGCTCTTCTTCGACGGGGCGCTGAGATCGGCGGCGTGTAGTGGCGGGTAGGGGCAGTGCGCGGATGCAAACAGCAGGTCTTGCTCGGCGGCGGTCAGGGTGGCGATCCTCGGATCGTAGAAGTCGCGGTCCAAGCGTCCGTAGATCTCGGGGCGCGTCGCTTCCAGGAGCTTGGGTGTAAACCGATCCATCCCAGCCAGATCGGCGGCGTCCCACAGCTCCGATCCCCACAGCTGCAGGAAGTACGGGTAGCCCTCGACTTCGCTTGCGACTGTCTGGGCGAGCGCGGAGTCTGCTTTGCGCTGTGTCTGCTCAAGCGGTCGCGTAAACGCCTCGATCGCGTCGCCGGCGTCCAGTGAGTCGATCTCCTCGCCTCGAAACAGGCGCTCGCTGTAAGAGCGCGCCTTCTGCAGATTCGCGGCCAGAGTGGGGAGACCGCAGAGTACGAGTCCCAGCGGTAGCTCCCGGCGCTGCAGTGCCACCACGGGCGCGATCAACAGCGATAGTGGGTGCTCGCCGTGGCGGCTGCGCTCGTCGCGTATCAACTGTGCCTCGTCCAGCAACAGCACCACCCCCGCCCGTCCCTTGGACAGTGCAAGCTGAACGGTGTCGAACAGCTCGTGCGCGAGATCTTCCTCGCTTTTGGAGCCAAAGGAGACCGACAGGGACACCTCTTCCCAGCTCATCGAGAGCGTCGCTGAGCTCAAGGCCTTGCCCGCGATCGAGCGTAGCCGCGCCACCCGCGACAGGCGCTGGCGGATACGGTCGAGCAGCGCTCGTAGCGTCGTGGCGATCACGGTGTCTGTGTTGTGTCCCGGCTGCAACTCCATCAGCGCTGGTTCCCAGTTTTGGGTTTGCGCGTGCTCTGCGAACACCTCGAGAAGCACAGTCTTGCCCACTCCTCGCAGGCCGGTCACTCGCATGTTCGCCTGCTGCTCAGGCGAGGCGCGCAGCATTGCATCGAACCGCCGTAGCGGCGCGTCGCGGCCAGCCAGATACATCGGGCGCACTCCCACGCCCGGTCGATAAGGGTTCTTACCCGGCTGTGCAGACATAACAGAATCCTGTAATGACGCATGATCCTAACAAAAATCTGTAATGTCCCATTTGCCGAGGAATCGGTGCCGAGGTATCCGCGTACGCAGTTGAGAGTCCCGCTTTTGCCCGCCTACCGCTCGCGCATCGCTGGGAGCAAACCCAACGGCTCACGCACCACCGCTACGCCGCCGCGCCGACCACCGACGTTGACCAGTCGATCACCGACGTTGGCCGCACCACGTGGCGGGAGAGGCCCAGCTCCTTTGGCTCCAACCCAAGCGCCAGCCCAACAAGCTGGGGGAGGTGCAAGACCGGCATCTTCAGCTCGCGTCCCACCTCCGCTTCAGCCAGCGGCTGCTGCATGTCGAGGTTCAGGTGACACAGCGGGCACGGGGTCACCAGACAGTCGGCATCCGCGTCGACCGCGTCGCCGAGATGACGGCCGGCCTGTTTGAGCGAGGCTTCCTTGTTCATCGTGATGATCGGGAAGCCACAGCACTTGCGCATCCCGGCGTACTCGATCACGGTGCCGCCCAGCGTCTCGATCAACCGCTCCAGGTAGTGGTCGCGCGGGTGCTCGGCGTCGATCCCGAGGCGATCGCGCGGGCGCACGATGTAGCAGCCGTAGAAGGGGCCCACTTTCAGGTTGGTCAGCGGGCGCTTCACCAATGTGCGCAGCTTCTCCAGGCCGATCTCCTCGACCAGCAGCCACAGGAAGTTCTTGTTTGTCAGGCCCTTCTCGTACGTGAGCCCCTCGTCGGCGAGCGTGCTGTTGACTATTGCCCGGTACTCCGCGCTCGAGTCCAGCCGCTCCTGGCACTCGCCCTGCGCGCCTTGACAGGTCGAGCAGATGTTCATCATCAGCTCAGCCCCGTCCACCTGCTGGGCGAGCGCGAACGTGCGCGCGTTTAGCGTGTCGGCCAGCTCCTGGTTGTGCTCGGCGATCACGCCCGCCCCGCAGCAGTTGGCGCGGTCGAGCTGCACCAGCTCAATGTCCAGCAGCGGCGCCACCTTCGCCATCGAGCCGTGCAGCTCGGGAGTGAAGCCGCGGCTCACACAGCCGGGCCAGTAGGCGACCTTCATCTGATGCTCCCTTCGGATGCTCTGGTCGTTAGGGCGTGTGCGCTCATGCGCTTGCCTCAGGCGTGGCCTCGCTCGCCCCGACAGCTGCCGGCTCTTGAGCCTCTTCGTCCTCGCCGCTCACATACAGATTCAGCTCGTAGCGCAGCGGACGGCTCTCGACCTTCTCGTAGATTTTCTGCACCGCATTCAGGTCCTGCTTTCCGATCTTGTGGCCAAAGATCGCGATCTTCGGGCTCATCTTGCCTTTCAATATCGCCCGGATCGCGACAGGCATCGAACTCAGCAGCTCCTTGCCGGCGGCGGGGTGGAACTTGCCAAACCACGAGTTCCCGCCGTAGGAGCGCGGCAGTATCTCGGCCTCGTGCAGCAGGCCATACTCCTTGATCAGCGTCGTGACGGCTTCCTCGTGACGGTGGCCGTTGTTCTGGTCTGAGATGTGCTGATCGCTGCCGGCAATGCGGCGCAGCCGCATGATCTGGCCCATCGGGTTCACTCCCTTCGGGCACGCCTCCACGCACTTGAAGCAGTGGGTGCAGTCGTAGATTCCCTGCGGATCCTGGGATAGGTCCATCAGACGCCCGCGCTGCTCATCGTCACGCGGATCGCCCACAAAGCGGTAGGCCTTCGCCAGCGCCGCCGGGCCGATGAAGCCGGGATCGACCTCCATCGCCAGGCAGTCCGACACGCACGCTCCGCACTGGATGCACGCCATCGACTGGGTGACGTCCACCATGCTCTCGCGATCCACGATGTACTCGCGCTCGGGCACCGGCTGCTTGGCGATCAGCCACGGGGTGACGCGCTGCACCTTCTTCCAGTGCACGGCGTCCATGTCCACGATCATGTCCTTGATGACAGGCATGTTGCCCATCGGCTCCACCTCGATCACGCCGTCCTTGGAGGACGCGCGTGCGTGGTCGAGATGGGTGTGGCAGGCAAGCCCGGGTTCGCCGTTGATGCGCACCCCGCAGGAGCCACAGATCGCCGCGCGGCATGAGCAGCGGATACCGATCGAGCCGTCAAACTTGGCCTTCGCCTGCAGAATGCCCTCCAGCACCGAGCGGTGGGGCTCCAGCTCGATCGTGTGCTCGTCCCAGTAGGGCGCCTCGCCCGACTCCGGGTCATAGCGGCGCATCCGCAGGGTGAACTTCTCCGGCGGCTTGTGCGTTTCGGCCATCAGGGGCGCTCCTTGATCGGATCGTGCGGGGAGGGGGAGGCCATCAGTATTTCCTCTCCTCTGGCTGCCACTGGGTGATCGTGACCGGTGAGTAGCTCACACCCGGACCGTCTCCGTTGAGGCTGATGTCGATGTGCTTGAGCCACTCCCCGTCGTTGCGCTCAGGGAAGTCGGTGCGGAACTGCGCTCCGCGCGACTCCTTGCGCTCGATAGCTGCCACCACGGTCGCTTCGGCACAGTCGATCATGTAGCCCAGCTCGATCGCCCCGAGCACGTCCTGGTTGAAGATCGTCCCGTGATCGTCGATGTAGGCGCTCTGGGCCTCCTCTTTCAGGCGCTTGACGATCTCGTTGGCCTTCTCCAGGCCTTCCTGATCGCGATACACCGCCACGTGCTGGTTCATCGTCTCGCCGAGCTCCTGCTTGATCTCAGAGACCCGCCGGCCCGTGCGCGGCCGGGAGACGATCTCGTCGATCATCGCCACGTCCTCACGCAGCTTGGCGTTGGTCGTCTCGGGCATCGCCATCGACGCCGAGCGCGCGGCGGCGTGCTCGCCGGCGCGGCGGCCGAAGATCAGCGTGTCCAGCAGCGAGTTGGCGCCGAGGCGGTTGCCGCCGTGCACCGACACGCATGCCACCTCGCCCGCGGCATACAGCCCGTCGATCGAGGTCGCGCCGTTGATGTCGGTCTTCACGCCACCCATGATGTAGTGCTGGCCCGGACGGATCATGATCGGCTCGCGTGTGATGTCCACGCCCGCAAAGTCCTTGCCGATGTTGACGATCTCGCGCAACGCCTCCAGCGTGCGCTTGCGCGGCACCTTGGTGATGTCCAGGTAGATCCCGTCTTTGTTCGCGCCCACGCCCCGGCCCTCGAGGATCTCGGTCTGCTCGGCGCGGGAGACCACATCGCGCGAAGCCAACTCCATCTTGTTGGGCGCATACTTCTCCATGAAGCGCTCGCCCTCGGAGTTCAGCAGCACCGCACCCTCCCCGCGCGCGCCCTCGGTGATCAAAAGACCGTTCTCCACCAGCGTGGTGGGGTGGTATTGCACCATCTCCATGTCCATCAGCGGTGCGCCCACGCGATACGCCTGCGCGATCCCGTCGCCGGTCACGATCAGCGCGTTGGTGGTCGGGCTGTACACCTGCCCGGCGCCGCCGCTCGCGAGAATCACGTTCTTGGCTTTGAGCGTCTCCATGCGCCCCGAGCGCACGTCGCGCGCCACCACGCCGCAGCAGCGTCCGCTGTCGTCCTGCAGCAACGAGGTCACAAACCACTCCTCGTAGCGGTCCACCTGTTCGTGGTGCTTCATCAGCTGCTCATAAAGCACGTGCAGGATCGCCTGGCCGGTGATGTCGGCCACATACGCGGTGCGCTTCATCGAGGCGCCGCCGAACGCGCGCAGGTCCAGCTCGCCGTCGTCGTTGCGGTGGAAGGTCACACCGATGTGCTCCAGGTGCATCACCTCGTGCGGCGCCTCCGAGCACATGATCTCGATCGCGTCCTGGTCGCCGAGGAAGTCCGAGCCCTTGACGGTGTCATACGCGTGCGA
>JBAWFB010000051.1:0-4058 GCA_049591495.1 Solirubrobacteraceae bacterium | reverse complement strand
GTGGGCGGGCTTGGGGTGGGCGGGCTTGGGGTGGGCGGGCCCGTATCAATCCAACTGTTCGGCCAGGACCCGGCAGTGATGCGCGTCGCCGCGGCGGTGGTCGCGCGAGCCGGCGCCGACGCGATCGACCTGAACATGGGGTGCCCCGTCCCGAAGGTGTGCAAGACCGGCGCCGGCGCCGCGCTGCTGGACGACCCCGACGTGGCGGTCGCGGTGGCGAGGGCCGCTCGTGAGGGCAGCGGTCTGCCCGTCACGGTCAAGCTGCGCTCCGGTAGGCGCCCCGGCGATACGAGCGGCGTGGCGCTCGCCCACCGCCTCGTGGCGGAGGCCGGTGTGGCGGCGATCGCCTTCCACCCTCGCTCGGCGGCCGTCCACCACAAAGGCACCCCCGACTACGAGCTGGCGGCGCAGCTGGTGCGCACACTCGACGCGCCGGTGATCCTCACCGGCGGACTCGCGGATGCCGACAGCACGCAGGCGGCGTTCCGGCAGACCGGCGCCGCCGCCGTGATGCTCGCGCGCGGGTCGCTCGGCAATCCCTGGCTGTTCCAGCAGCTTCTAGGAGATCCCACTCACCCGCACGCGAGCGACCCCACGCGCGAGCAGGTGCTCGACGAGCTCGACTGGACGATCGATCGCGCGGTCGAGCATCTGGGGGTGGCGCGCGCCGGACGCTACCTGCGCAAGTTCTATCCCTGGTATGTGGCGCGCTTGGGTCTTGAGAAGTCTCATGCCAAGGCCCTGGGAGAATCGCTGCAGAGCGCCCCGACGCTGGAGGAGGCCAGGCACCTGCTCGAGGAGGAGCGCTCGGTGGCCTCCGTAGCGGCCTAAGCGACTGCAAAGGGCCTTTCAAGGCGAGTAATTGGTGGCGCTATACTGCTGCGCTCGTTGCCCGCTGGAGTGCCGTGAATCTGGCTGCTCAGCGGGATTTTCATCGCTTCGACAAAACCAACTCGCCGACTCACCTCTCCCAGGAATCGATTCCCAACCTCACGTATGCCGAAGGACGTCATCCTCACCCCCGAAGGACTCGACAAGCTCAACGACGAGCTGGAGCTGCTCTCGACCGCCAAGCGTCGCGAGGTCGCCCAGCGCATCAAGGAGGCACGCGAGTTCGGTGATATTGCCGAGAACTCCGAGTACGACGACGCCAAGAACGAGCAGGCGATGCTCGAGAGTCGCATCGCCACGCTTCAAGAGAAGCTGCGCATGGCGACGGTGATCGACTCCAAGGAGATCTCCACCGACATCGTCGGGATCGGCTCGGTGGTGCACGTCAAGGACGAGAAGACCGGCAAGTCGGTCAAGTACACGATCGTCGGCTCCGCCGAGGCCAACCCCGAAGAGGCCAAGCTATCCAACGAGTCGCCGGTGGGGCGTGCGTTGATCGGGCACAGGCGCGGCGACGTCGTGGCCGTGCAGGTCCCGCGCGGTCCCGCGCGCAAGCTCAAGATCACGAAGATCGACGTCGGACTCACATAGGCTCTCGCCCGTGAGCGAGGCCGACGAGCAGCAGGGCCGGGCACACGGGCTGGCAGAGTTGATCGCCGAGCGCCGGGCCAAGGCCGGGAGGCTGCGCGCTGACGGCGCTGAGATATCCCCCTATTCCTATCCCAACGTCGAGCCGATCTCAGACGTGCGCGCTGCTTATGAGCACCTGGCGACCGGTGAGGAGACCGACGATCCCCATCGCGTCGCGGGGCGCATATCCGCGCGTCGCGGGGCCGGCAAGATGGCGTTCCTCGACCTCGTCGACCGCAGCGGCAAGATCCAGCTGCACGCACGCGCCGATGTGCTCGGAGCGGACATGCTCAAGCAGCTGTTGTCGCTCGATCTCGGGGATCTGCTGGGCGTCGACGGCGCTCCGCTGCGCTCCCGCCACGGTGAGCTGACGCTGCGGGTGGACGGCTTTCAGATCCTCGGCAAGGCGCTGCGCCCCCCGCCCGACAAGCACGCGGGGCTGATCGACCTGGAGACGCGCCACCGTCGCCGCGAGCTCGACCTGATCGCGAATGGGGAGGCCCGTGAGCTGTTTGCCGATCGCGCGCGGATCGTCTCGGCGGTGCGTGCCTACCTCGACGGCGAGGGCTTCCTTGAGGTCGAGACGCCGGTGCTGCAGCCGCTCTACGGCGGTGCGCTGGCGCGGCCGTTCACGACCCATCACAACGCGCTCGACCGCGAGCTGTATCTGCGGATCGCTACCGAGCTGTATCTCAAGCGGCTGATTGTGGGGGGGCTGGAGCGCGTGTATGAGCTCGGCAAGAACTTCCGCAACGAGGGCCTGTCGACCAAGCACAATCCCGAGTTCACGGTGGTGGAGTGGTACGAGGCCTACGCCGACTACAGCGATGAGGCCGCGCGTCTGGAGCAGATGGTGGCGGCCGCCGCGAGCGCGGTTGGCTATGACGGCGAGCTCGACTTCAAAGCGCCGTGGCGGCGTGTCCACTTCGTGGAGGCGGTCAGGGAGGCCACTGGCATCGACCTACTCGCACTGCGCGACGCCCCAGCGCTGGCGGCGGCGATCGCCGAGCGAGATCTCGGCCTCCCCACCGAGGGGCTCAGCTGGCCGCAGCTGGCCGACGACCTGCTGTCGAAGTTCGTGGAGCCCACCCTGGTTCAACCCACGTTCGTACTGGACTACCCGATCGAGCTATCGCCGCTCGCGCGTGCACACCGCTCCGATGAGCATCTGGCTGAGCGCTGGGAGGCGTTCGCCGGGGGCATGGAGATCGCCAACGCGTTCAGCGAGCTGACCGACCCCGACGAGCAGCGTGCGCGCTTCGAAGCCCAGAGCCGTCTCGCGCTCGAGGGCGACGAAGACACGCAGCCCCACGACGAGCTGTTCCTGGAGGCGCTCGAGCACGGCATGCCCCCCACCGGCGGGGTGGGGTTGGGGATCGACCGGCTCGTGATGCTGCTCACGGGCCACTCCTCGATCCGCGAGGTGGTGCTGTTCCCCGCGATGCGCAACTAGCGCTCCTCCGGGGGTCTCTAAGAGGTATACCCCCAAGCCACGAGGGCGGCATCCGAGGCCGGATACCCGGTTGGTAGACTGCCTGAAAGGCGCCACAGGACCGTCGGCGCGAGGCGTACGGTCCGCACAGGAAGGAAGTACCCCATGTTCGAGCGATTTACAGAACGGGCCCGGCAGGTCGTCGTTCTCGCGCAGGAGGAGGCGCGCACGCTCAAGCACAACTACATCGGCACGGAGCACATCCTGCTCGGGCTGCTGCGCGAGGAGGAGGGGCTGGCTGCGCGCGTGCTGGAGAGCCTCGACATCACCGTCGAGCGCGTGCGTGCGCAGGTTGTGCGCATCGTCGGCTCCGGCGAGGAGGTCACCTCCGGGCAGATCCCGTTCACGCCACGCGCCAAGAAGGTGCTCGAGCTGGCGCTGCGCGAGGCGTTGAGCCTGGGTCACAACTACATCGGCACGGAGCACATCCTGCTCGGGCTGGTGCGCGAGAACGAGGGTGTCGCAGCGCGCATCCTGCTCGACTTCGACGCCGACTCCGAGAAGATCCGCAACGAGGTGATCCGCATGCTCTCCGGCCCCGGCGGTCGTCGCCAGGGGCAGGGCTCCGGCTCGGGTGGCTCCGGCTCGGGTCCCGGCGAGGGCGGCAAGAAGTCATCGAAGCTGCTGGATCAGTTTGGACGCAATCTGACCAAGCTCGCCGCTGACGGCAAGCTCGACCCCGTTGTGGGGCGCGAGACCGAGATCGAGCGGATCATGCAGATCCTCTCGCGGCGCACCAAGAACAACCCCGTTCTGATCGGCGAGCCCGGCGTGGGCAAGACCGCCGTGGTGGAGGGGCTGGCGCAGCGCATCACCAACTCCGACGTGCCGGAGCTGCTCAAGAACAAGCAGATCTACACGCTCGACCTGGCCGCGCTGGTGGCCGGCTCGAAGTACCGCGGCGAGTTTGAGGAGCGGCTGAAGAAGGTGATGAAGGAGATCACCCAGCGAGGGGACATCATCCTGTTCATCGACGAGCTCCACAACCTGGTTGGCGCGGGCGCCGCCGAGGGCGCGATCGACGCCGCCTCGATCCTCAAGCCGG
>JBAWFB010000050.1:0-1656 GCA_049591495.1 Solirubrobacteraceae bacterium | reverse complement strand
GTTCCGGTGGGCGTATTTCTCCTGGCAGAAAAGGAATTCCAAGGCCTCCGCTCCGTCGCGCACCACAAAAATACGGTTGCTGATCTTGGCGCGTTTCAAGGCTCGTAGCGCGAGCTCTGCGTCATTGGGATTGTCCTCGACGAAGAGGATTTCAACCATTTCATCGGTTGGCAATGTTTGGATCGGCGGAGGGGCGGCTGGGCCGGGAATTTCGCTCCGCACTGCTCGCGGCGGCGCAACGCGGCGTGCGGGTGCGCCTGTTGATGGATGCGTTCGGGTCGTGGGCGCTGCCGGATGATTTCTTCCTGCCGCTCAAACGCGCCCGAGCCGGGGTGCATTATTTCAATCCGCTCCGGCCCTGGAGCTTCGGCGTGCGTGATCATCGCAAATTGCTGGTCTGCGATGATGCGATGGCTTTCGTCGGCGGATACAATATTACGGATGAATTTGATGGCGACGGTGTGACGCGCGGCTGGTGTGATTTGGGCGGCCGCATCACGGAGGCGCTGCTCGTGGGAAAACTGGCGGCTTCGTTCGACGAACTGTTCACGCTGGCGGATTTTCATCGCAAACCGTTGTTGCGCCTGCGCGCCTTCAAACGCAAGGCCCGGCCTGCGGCGGCGGCGGAATTTTTACCCAGCCACCCCGGTCGCGGTGCCAGTCCATTTCAAGCCGCCCTGCATCGCGACCTCGACCGGGCGCGCGAGGTTCGGATCATCACCGCCTATTTCCTGCCGACGCGCCGGGTGCGACGACTGCTGATGCGCGCGGTGCGCAACGGCGGCCGGGTGCAACTGATTCTGGCCGGGCGATCCGATGTGCTGGTTTCCCAGCTCGCCGGACGCAGCCTGTATCGGCACCTGCTCAAAGCGGGTGTGGAAATCTATGAATACCAGCCGCAAATCCTGCACGCCAAATTGCTGGTCATTGACGGGGCCGTTCACCTCGGTTCAAGCAATCTCGACATCCGCAGCCTGAACTTGAACTACGAACTGATGCTGCGGTTTGACGACCCGGCCATCGCCGCCGGGGCGCGGGAAATTTTTGAACGCATCCGCCGGCACTCCCGCCGGATTGAGCCGGACACCTGGTTCAAATCTCTCGCCTGGTGGCAGCGCTGGCAATACCACTGGGCGCGTTTTCTGGTGGCGCGGATTGATCCGTTCGTCGCCCTGCGCCAGTTCCGGGCAATCAACAAATAGCACCCCTGCGGCGGCATATTTTTTGTGGACTTGCGACCAAAATTGCCTCATTGATTTATCTAAAATCGTTCAAACCCATGAAAAATATCACATTCATTGCGTCCCTGTTTTTGACCCTTGGACTTGTTTCCGTTCGCGCCCAGGCCGGCGGCCCGGGGAACGGACCGATGGGCGACGTCATGACCAAGGTGTTCGGCACCAACTTGGATTTTTCGGCCAACATGGAAACCCAGGTCAAAATGATGCCCAAGAACGAGGATGTTTCCATGTCCGGCAAAATCTATTTTGCCAACGGCGACTCCCGCACTGAAATGGATATGACCGACATGAAGGGCGGCTCAATGAACCCGCAAACCATTGCCCAACTGAAATCCATGGGCATGGACAAAGTTGTATCCATCTCCCGGCCCGGCGAAAAAGTCATGTATATGATTTATCCCGGATTGCAGGCCTA
>JBAWFB010000049.1:0-3467 GCA_049591495.1 Solirubrobacteraceae bacterium | reverse complement strand
GCTGCGCGCTGCTGGCCCCGCTGTCGCTCGGTGGTCAGGTGGAGGCGGTCGTGGTGCTGGTGCGGCGCTCCGCTGAGCCCTACGGCGAGCGCTCGATCGAGGAGGCCGCGGCGCTCATCGACCAGGGCGCGACCGTGCTCGCGCTCGTGCGCGCGCGCGCCGAGGCGGGAACCGACTCGGTCGCCGGGTGCCTCAACCACCGCGCGATGCGACGCCGTTTGCACGAGGAGATCGGCCGCGTGCAGCGCTCCAAAGGGCGGCTGTCGTGTGTGATCGTCGACCTCGACGACTTCAAGCTCGTCAACGACCGCTACGGCCACCAGGCCGGCGACTCGGTCCTGCGCCAGGTCGCGCAGTCGCTGATGGGCGAATTCCGCGCGTTCGACCGCGTGGCGCGCTACGGCGGCGACGAGTTCGTCGTGATCCTGCCCAACGCCGATCTGCAGAGCGCGGTGGCCGCCGCGGGACGGGCGCTTGAGCACATACGCAAGGTGCCTTTCCCGGACGGGTCACGCGGGGTGTCGGCGTCGATGGGCGTCGCGGAATGGCAGAGCCCGATGAACGCCGACGAACTGCTGGAGGTGTGTGACGCGGCGCTGCTGCAGGGCAAGCGCGAGGGCAAGGGCAGCGTCACGGGGGCCGTCGCGCGCGCGTCCGTTCGCTGAGCCGCTCTGCGAGACTGGGAGCTGAGACCGCAACAAACCGCGAACCGCCTGGAGAGTCCATGTCGCAAAACAGCTTTGGCGCAAAGCACACACTCGAGGTTCAGGGGCGCGAGTATGAGATCCACCGCCTCGACGCGCTGCAGCAGCGCTTCGACGTGGCGCGGCTGCCGTTCTCGCTGAAGGTGCTGTTGGAGAACCTGCTGCGCACCGAGGGCAACGGATCGGTCGCCGCTGCCGACATCGAGGCGCTGGCCTCCTGGGACGCCAAGGCACAGCCCAGCAAGGAGATCGCGTTCACGCCCGCGCGCGTGCTGATGCAGGACTTCACCGGTGTCCCCGCCGTCGTGGACCTCGCCGCGATGCGCGACGCGATGGCGGCGATGGGTGGCGATCCCGCCAAGATCAACCCGCTGGCGCCTGCGGAGCTGGTGATCGACCATTCGGTGCAGGTCGACGCGTTTGGCACACGCGACGCGTTCCGCGTGAACGCCGAGCGCGAGTTTGAGCGCAACCAGGAGCGCTACTCGTTCCTGCGCTGGGGCCAGGGCGCGTTTGAGCACTTCGCGGTGGTGCCGCCCGACACCGGCATCGTGCACCAGGTCAACCTTGAGTATCTGGCGCGCGTGGTGTTCTCAACAGAGGGCGCCGATGCCGCGGGCGATGGCCCCGTGCAGGCCTACCCAGACACGTTGGTGGGCACCGACTCTCACACCACGATGGTCAACGGACTTGGCGTGCTCGGCTGGGGTGTGGGGGGGATCGAGGCCGAGGCGGCGATGCTGGGCCAGCCGATGCCGATGCTGATCCCGCGCGTGCTCGGCTTCAAGCTGCACGGCTCGCTGCCGGAGGGAGCGACCGCCACCGACCTGGTGCTGACCGTCACCGAGATGCTGCGCGAGCGCGGCGTGGTGGGGATGTTCGTTGAGTTCTACGGCGCTGGGCTGGCCGGCTTGCCGATCGCCGACCGCGCCACGATCGGCAACATGAGCCCCGAGTTTGGCTCCACCTGCGCGATCTTCCCAATCGACTCCGAGACGCTGCGCTACCTGAAGCTGTCGGGCCGCCCACCGGAGCGGATCGAGCTGGTCGAGGCGTATGCGCGCGAGCAGGGGCTGTGGCACGACGAGCAGTCGGAGGAGCCCAGCTTCTCCGATCTGATCGAGCTGGACCTGGGCGAAGTGGTGCCGAGCATCGCCGGTCCCAAGCGCCCGCAGGATCGCGTGTCGCTGACCGACGCCAAGCGCGCGTTCGGGGAGTCGCTGAAAGGGCTGGTGCCCGACTATGACGAAACCGACGAGGAGTCGGCGGAGAGCTTTCCCTCCAGCGACCCGCCTGCTGGCGTGTCCCCGGGCCACGCTCCGGAGGCCCGCACCTCCCACGCGCACAGCCCCAGCTCGCAGGCCAACGGGGGAGAGTGGAGCGCGGGTCTCACCGCCACGGTCTCGCCCACGGCGGTGCAGCTGACGCTTGCCGACGGCACCACCACGCAGCTCGATCACGGCCATGTGGTGATCGCGGCGATCACCAGCTGCACCAACACGTCGAACCCCTCGGTGATGGTGGGCGCGGGCATCCTCGCCCGCAACGCGCTCGCGCGCGGGTTGCAGAGCAAGCCGTGGGTCAAGACCTCGCTGGCGCCGGGCTCGAAGGTGGTGACCGAGTACCTCGACAAGGCTGGTCTCACAGAGTCGCTGGAGGCGCTTGGCTTCGACCTCGTGGGCTACGGGTGCACCACTTGCATCGGCAACTCCGGCCCGCTGCCGGAGGAGGTGTCGAAGGCGGTCTCAGACGGCGACCTGGCGGTCGTGTCGGTGCTGTCGGGCAATCGCAACTTCGAGGGGCGCATCAACCCCGACGTGAAGATGAACTACCTGGCCTCCCCGCCGCTGGTGGTGGCGTATGCGCTGGCGGGCACGATGGACATCGACATCGTGGCTGACCCGCTCGGCCAGGACGAGCAGGGACAGGACGTGTACCTGCGCGACATCTGGCCCTCCGAGCACGAGGTGGCGCAGACGATCGCGGAGGCGATCCACTCCGACATGTTCCGCTCGAGCTACGGCGAGGTGTTCGCGGGGGACGAGCGCTGGAATTCGTTGCAAGTCCCTGAGGGTGACCGCTTCCAGTGGGAGGCCGATTCCACCTATGTGCGCCTGCCGCCCTACTTCGAGGGGATGCCTGCGCAGCCGCAGCAGCTCACCGACATCGAGGGCGCGCGCGTGCTGGCGTTGCTCGGCGACAGTGTCACCACCGACCACATCTCCCCGGCCGGCTCGATCAAGCGCGACGGCCCCGCGGGCGCGTATCTGCAGGAGCACGGGGTGGCCCCTCGCGACTTCAACTCCTATGGCTCGCGGCGCGGCAATCACGAGGTGATGATGCGCGGCACGTTTGCCAACATTCGCCTGCGCAATCAGCTCGCGCCAGGAACGGAGGGGGGGGTCACTGTGCACTTCTCCTCTCAACAATCCACCCCCAGCGGAGGTGGGGGTGGATCCTCCACGGCGAGTGGCGGAGGCGAGCAGATGTCGATCTACGACGCCGCCATGAGCTATGCCGAGGAAGGCGTGCCGTTGGTGGTGATCGCCGGCAAGGAGTACGGCACGGGCTCCTCGCGCGACTGGGCCGCGAAGGGCACGGCGCTGCTCGGGGTGCGCGCGGTGATCGCGCAGAGCTTCGAGCGCATCCACCGCTCCAACCTGATCGGGATGGGCGTGCTGCCTTTGCAGTTCCCCGAGGGGGAGTCGGCCAAGTCGCTGGGGATCGACGGCCACGAGCAGCTCTCGATCGCCGGCTTCGCCG
>JBAWFB010000048.1:0-2967 GCA_049591495.1 Solirubrobacteraceae bacterium | reverse complement strand
GTCCCATGAACAGAGAACGAAAAATGAGTTTTCCCTCGGTGGCCAGGGAACATATAGCAACGCGCTCCTGAAAATCTTTTCTCAAGTCCGACAGGCTGCTAGAGGGAAGGAATCCCGGCTGTATTTTGGGGCGCACGCGCTGATGGAAAACCGGAACGGCTTGTGCGCCGAGTTCACGCTGCATCATCCGATTGCCCAAAGCGAACCGGCGGTGGCGCTGGCGCAAATGGACGCCCACCAGGAACTGCATGAAGGGGTGAAGATCAAGACCGTGGGGGCGGACAAGGGCTATCACCAGCAAGGTTTTGTGCAAGGCTGCCGGGAACGGGCGGTCGCGCCGCATGTGGCCTGCAAAGAGAAAGTGAAGGTGGCGGGACTTGACGGACGCACCACGACGCAGCCGGGTTACCAGCTCAGTCTGAAAATCAGAAAGCGGGTGGAGGAGATTTTTGGCTGGCTCAAGACGGTGGGCGGATTTAGACGAAGCCGGTATCGGGGACTGGAGCGGACCCAAGCCTGGGGCTACTTCGTGGCGGGGACTTACAACCTGCTGCAGCTGGCACGATTGGGGGCGGCGGCCTGAAACCGCCGCCGGAAACCGGGTGAAAACCCAGCGCGGGCGGCCAGCGGGCCAGGCTGCGAACCGCAGCATCCGCTGGCGGCCACGGTCGGGTCAGCCGTTACCACGGTTTCCACGCTGAATTTTAAAATTTCATCCATGAAAAAATGCCGGGATGGAAAATCACCCGCTTTTCAACAGCCTGTTAGAGTCAAAGCACTCGACTTGACGCTGAAAAATCCACGCTGAACGATTTGGCTTTTCTCTGATTGTCCGCTCATGAATTCAATTCTTTCGCGTCCGTTCCGAAAAGGAGACCCAGTAGCGCGAGCCGGCCAAGCCGATGGGCAGCAGCAGGATGAGCAGCACCAGCCAGTCGCGCACGGCCTGGTGGATGAACATTTCCACCCCCAAAATCAACACGGCCAGCACCACCAGCGCCAGCGAAATGCCGCGATGAAACCGGCTCAACTCGGATTGCAACCACGCATCCAGCCGGCTTTCCAGAACGCGACCTTCATCTGAATCCGTACAGTTGCCTTTGAGGTGGCAGCCGTTGCACTTGTGCGCCGGGGCGCGGTAATGAGCAATTTTGCGCTGGAAATCCGTCTGCTCGCGCGTCAAGTGAATTCCGGTCGGGCATTGCCAGACATCGAGCTGCTTTTTGTAGGTAAAGCCGGAATTGCGGAAATGTTCCGAGCGCTGATGTGAATGGCGCGCGACGAATTCCAGGATCAGCGCCACGCCCACCAGCAGCAGCGCATAGCCGCCCGCCAGCAAAACCTCGATGTGGACGCCGTGGATCATTCGCCGCCAAATTTCTTATTCTCCTGGATTTCCGCAAACAGCACGCCGTCCGGAGTTTCGCGCGGCAGCTGTTTCTTCAAGTGGCGCACGCCCAGCCAAGACAGGTAAAGCACCGGCAGCGTGCCGCCCACGATGAACACCATGTCACCGGGCAGACGCAGCCATTCCAGCACCGAATTGGCGTGCGTGGAAATAAACTTCAACGAACGGGCGTCGTAATAACTCACGCTCACCGAGTGGTAGAGTTGAATCAACCCCAGCGGAAACAGCGTGGCAAACACCATCCACGCCAGGCCGAGGTTCAGCGACCAGAAACTGATTTTCGCGGCGCGGTCGCTCCATAATTTTTCGGGAATCATGTAACGCAGGCAGAAGAGCGCCAGACCGACCGCCAACATGCCATACACGCCCATCATCGCCGCGTGCGCGTGGTTGGCCGTGAGCGCGGTGCCGATTTCATAATAGGAAACTACCGGCAGGTTGATGAGAAATCCAAAAATGCCCGCGCCGAGAAAATTCCAGAAGCCGACCGAAGCCAGAAACATCACCGCCCAGAAATGCGGGAACGGCGTGCGCGATTGCGCGCTTTGCTGGGTGCCGAGCTGGAGGAAGCTCCATGCCTCGACCGTGAGGAACGTGAGTGGAATCACCTCCGCCGCCGAGAAGAATGCGCCCATCGCCATGTGCAACGCCGGTTCGCCGGAGAAATACAGATGGTGCATCGTGCCGATGACGCCGCCCACCGAATACAGGATCACGTCCAGATAAATCAGCCGCATCGCCACGCGCTGATGCACCACGCCCAGCAACACAAAAATGTAGGCGACCATGACCGTGGTGAACAGTTCGAGAAAATCCTCCACCCACAGATGCACCACCCAGAACCGCCAGAAATCCGTCGTGGTAAAATTGGAATTGGTTTGCACGAGCAGCCCGACGGCATAGAACGCGGGAATGGCCAGCGCCGCGAAGAAAAACAGCCACGGCAGGTTGCCCGCGTTTTCGGTGCGCAGCCGCCACGGCCGGAAATTCCGACACGCTTTCCTAACCAGCCACATCCCTGACTTGGCAGCACTGTCAAGTGGAGCCGCAAGCCAAAGCAACCCCAGCGCGAAGCGCCAAGCTTATCTTCGGACTATCTTGACAGACGCAGCAAGCCATATAATGGACGATCCGACGCGCCCCGCGACTTTTTGAGCGCCAGCAATTCGGCGATCACATCGGCAACCGGCTTGGGTGTCACGTTTCGATGGTTTGACTGGTAGAAACGGAACGCTGCCGAGGCGTTGGGCAGGCTCCCCGTGAGTTTGATGCCCTCAACGATGGTGGAGACTGCCGCCGTGAGGGTAACGCCGTAGGGCACCAATTGATTGATGGCATTGGCGTATTCTGTCGCCTCTCCCTTGGTGAGATTCGCGGCAACGTAGTTGCGGGAATCAATGCGTCTGGCGAGCAATTCCGCCGCTGCCATCGCTTCGGATTCGGTTTTGAAACTGTCGAAACGGCGTTTGCCGTCCGCGTAGTTGGCAACCATGAACGCGAAGTTCCCGGCTGGAGTTTTTCGACGATAAACCTTGACGATTTCCCGTCCGGGTTGCACT
>JBAWFB010000047.1:0-11710 GCA_049591495.1 Solirubrobacteraceae bacterium | reverse complement strand
GATCCCCCACACGCACATCCGCCAGATCTCGCTAACAGTCGCGCGGAGAACCGCATCTCCGCACGCCAACGCGGACGCGGCGTGGAGGGAACCATCGATCCCCCTCCCAAACCCCACCGCCCCACCGAAGGTGGGGTGGAGGGAACCATGAAGGTCATCGTGGTGGCCGAGTTCTACCCGCGCCAGGGCGACCCCGTCCTCGGCGTGTGGGCGCACCGTCAGGCGCTCGCCGCGCGCGACGCGGGCGCGGAGGTGCGGGTGCTCGTACTGCACCGGCTCGTCCCTCCGCGCGCATCGCTTTCGCAGGGACCCAAAGGCCCGGCACGCGCGCTGCGCAGTCTTGCCGGCGAGGACCACCAACAGACGCGTGACGGGCTCGACGTGACATACGTGCGCTATGTGTCGCCCACCCGCGCGCGCTCCTACGCCGAGTGGGGCGCGTGGGCGGCGCCCGCGCTCGGTCTCGCGCTGCGCCGCCTGCGGCGCTCGTTCGAGTTCGACCTTCTCCACGCCCACAATGCGGTGCCCGCGGGCGACGCTGTGAGGCGAGCGCTGACCGAGCACCGCCTTCCACGGCTCGGTCGTCGATCGCCGGGCGTGCCGCTCGTGGTTTCGGTGCACGGCGGCGACGTGCTCTACACCGCACCGCGCAGCGACGCTGGTCGCGAAGCCGTGCGACGCGGCCTTGGCGCGGCGACCACCGTGCTCGCCAACAGTCGCGGGATCGCCGAGCTGGCGCGCGCCTACGGAGCACAGGACGTGCGGGTCGTGCATCTCGGTGCGGACCTGCCGACACGCGGAAAATCCACCGCCGCGCGCAACGATCAGACGCCTTCGCTGGTGACGGTCGGTCATCTAGTGGCACGCAAGCGCCACGCCGACGTGATGCGCGCACTGGCGGTGCTCGCGAAGGGTCACCCAACTCTGCGCTACACGATCGTGGGCGACGGTCCCGAGCGGATCGCACTGGAAGGACTTGCGGCACGGCTCGGGGTCGCTGACCGCGTCGAGTTCCGCGGTCAGCTGGCGCCCGCCGAGGCAATCGACGTGGCACGTGGGTGCACGCTGTTTGCGATGCCATCCACCGAGGAGGCGTTCGGCGTGGCCTACATCGAGGCGATGGCCGGCGGAGTGCCCGCGATCGGCTGTCGCGGCGAGCCGGGGCCGGAGGAGATCGCCGCCGCCGGCGACGGTTTCGTGCTGGTGCCGCCAGGCGATATCGAGCGCCTCACACAGCGCATCGACGAGCTGCTGTCGGACCCTCAGCGGCTGCGTGAGGCCAGCATCCGCGCACGCGAGACGGTCGCCGCCAACTTCACGTGGGATCGATGTGGAGCGCAGACGCTCGCCGCCTATGAGCACGCGCTGCGGTGAAGCCCGTCCTGTTCGTCACCGGCCATGCACCGGCCTACCGTGTCGGCGCGTTTGAGCATCTGCACGAGGCCGAGCACGTCGAGTTCGCATTGTTCGGGGGACGCCTCAAGCATGGCGGTGGCGGGTCGGCCGAGGAGCTGCCGTTCCCGCACCGCCGCGTGCGCGAGCACGAGCTGTACGCACTGGCAGCCAGCGGGCGCTATCGCGCCGTGGTGTGTCCCACCGGGGGCCGTGTGGCGCTTGGAGCGACATGGGCCGGGGCACGCCGTGCGCACGTGCCACTGATCCTGTGGGCCTCACTGTGGGCGCACCCGCGCAGCGTCCCGCACGCATTCAGCTATGTGGCCCTGCGCCGTCTCTACAGCTCGGCGGATGCGGTGGTCACCTATGGCCCACACGTGAGCGCCTATGTGCGTGAACGCGGCGCCAAGCACGTGCACGCCGCGCCGCAGTCGGTTGACAACGCATTCTGGAGCTCGCGCGAGGTGAGCGAGCCGGCAGATCCCAGGTGGCCCCGGGGCGCGGATGTGAAGTTCTTGTTTGCAGGTCGCGCAGCCCGGGAAAAGGGATTGGGGGTGCTCGTTGAGGCTTGGAGCACAGCGGGCCTACAGGCACCCACCGCCGCGCTCGTCCTCGTCGGCGCGGGATCCACCCCCCCTTGGGTCCCGTCCGGCGGCGCGGTGGTGGGCCTGCCCCCGGTGTCTCCTGTGGAGCTGCGCAACTTCTATGCCGCCGCCGACGTCTTGGTGTTGCCATCGATTCCAACGCGCACATTCCGCGAGCCATGGGGTCTCGTGGTGAACGAGGCTATGAACCGTGGACTTCCAGTGATCGCAAGCGATGCCGTCGGAGCAGCGGCGGGCGGCCTTATGCGCGACGGGCGCAACGGCGTGCTCGTGCCGGCCGCAGACCCCACTGCGCTGGCCGCGGCGCTGCGACGACTGGCCGGCGATCCTGCGTTGCGAGAGCGACTGGGCAGCGCCGGACGCGAGGATGTGCGCGCCTATACCTACGAGGCGTGGGCGGATGGCTTCTCGCAAGCGCTGGCCGAGCTGGGCCTCTCCAGGGGACGGTGAGGTAGCGTTGGGGTCCTTGGAAGGGTTGCTGGTCAATCTTTGGAGGGGCGCAAGGGCCGTCGCGACCTCCACGCGACGCCCATTCCCGTGGGCGCGCGCACCAGCCCGCGGGGCGCCGGCTGTGCAGAGGAGCGCCCTGGTGGCGCTGGCCCTCGTCGCCATCGCGCTGATGGGCGCTCCGTTTGCGCACGCCAGCGAAGCGTCGGAAATCGTCAAAAAGTGCACGAAAGGCGAACCGTTCGGCAGCTACAGCCAAAAAGCCTACCGCGAAGCCTTGAAACAGCTTCCAACGGAGGTGATCGAGTACTCGCCGTGCCCGAACGAAATCAGCAAAGACGCGCTCGCGGCCGGTAGGGGCGGCGGAGGAAGCGCAGCAGCCGAAGCGGCCTCCTCGAATGTGGCGCTGCCGTTGACCCCCTCCGAGCAGCGCGCGGTTCAACGCGCTCACCACCATGGCTCGACGCCCGTGCAAGTCGGAGGCGAACCGGTCCGCCCGGGCGTGGTGCACGCCAACATCGCCTCGGCCATCAACACGCTGCCCCACTCGCTGTTTGCCGTGCTCGCGTTCATGCTCGCTGGTGTCCTCGTGCTCGCGATCGGGGAGGTGCGCAAGCGTGTCAACGCACGCCGTCACGGCTGAGCACCGGATCGTGCTGACCGGCCACGAGCCGGCGGAGGAGCCCGCGCAGGAACCGGCCGAGGCACCGCCGCGCCTGCCAGATGCGACGGTGCCAGGGACGCTCGCGGTCGCTGCGGTGCTGTGTTTCGCGACGTTCGTCGCCGGAGGAGGGCTGAACCTCAGCCCGATGACCACTTTCGAGATGGCGTTCACGCTCCTCGCCGGCGCGACGATCGCGGGCGCTTTGGCATTTGCACCGCCCCGCAAGCGCGCCTTTGGTCTGTGGACGGTGGGTTTGCTGCTGGCGTTCACAGCGCTCACCGGCCTGTCGGTCGTGTGGTCGGTCGCGCCCGACGCGAGCTGGCAGGACGCCGGCAGGATGCTGTCCTATAGCGGCGTGTTCGCCGCCGCTATCGCGCTTGCATGGCTTGCGCCCGGCGGCTGGCGGGCGCTGCTCGGTGGAGTGGTGCTCGCCGCGGTTGTCGTGTGCGGCTATGCGCTGCTCACCAAGACGTTCCCCCACCTCGAAGCGTCCAACACCTACGCATGGGCGCGACTGCAGGAACCTTACGGCTACTGGAACGCGATCGGCTTGACCGCGGCGATGGGCGCGATCGGGTGCCTGTGGCTGGGCGCACGCCGCGCTGGGCACGCCGTCTTGAATGCGCTCGCGTATCCCGCGATGGGGTTGATGATCGTCACGTTGATGCTCGCCTACTCACGCGGCGCGCTGGCAGCGCTGGCAATCGGCGTGGCGGTTTGGATGTGCGTCGTGCCGCTGCGCCTGCGCGGCGCGCGTGTGCTGATCGTCGGGGGGCTCGGCGCCGCGCCGGTGATCGCGTGGGACTTCTCCACGCACGCGCTCGCAAGCGACGGAGTGGCGCTGGCCGAACGTGCGACCGCCGGGCACCAGCTCGGCGTGGTGCTCGCTGCGATGCTGATCGTGCTGGCGCTTGTGGGTATCGCGATCGGGTTCTTCGGCGACCGCCGCGCGGGGCGGGTGGGATCCGAATCACCCACGCGGCGCGCTGTGGGGATCGCGCTGGCCGCGCTGCTGGTGCTCGCCGTGCTGGCAGGCGCCGGTGGGTTGGCCGCCTCCAAACGGGGGCTTACGGGCACGATCTCCCATGACCTTTCATCGCTCACCAACCCCAATGCGCCGGTTCCGCCGAACACTCCAGGCCGTCTGACCGCGGTCGGCAGCGTGCGTGCGCGCTACTGGAAGGAAGCGCTCGAGATCTTCAAAGCCCACCCAGTGCTTGGTGCTGGCGCCGCGGGCTATGAAACGGCGCGCCTGCGCTATCGGACCGAGCCGCTCGCCGTCAAGCAGGCGCACGGCTACGTGGTGCAAACGCTCGCCGACCTGGGGCTCGCAGGTCTGGTGGTCACGCTCGCGCTACTTATCGCATGGATGGTGGCGGCCGGGCGTTCGACGCACCCGTTTAACCGGCGCTGGAGAGCACAGCGTTCGCCACCCTCGCTGGCCTGGCGCCACGCGCCCGAGGCCTACACGCCCGAGCGGATCGGGATGCTCACGATGCTGTGCGTGGTCGTGACGTTCGGCGTGCACTCGTTCGCCGACTGGACCTGGTACGTGCCGGGCGACGCGTGCGTGGCGCTGCTGTGCGCGGGTTGGCTCGCGGGGCGCGGGCCTCTGGGGGCGGGCAATATGGCTGTGCCAGCCGGCTCGCCCGCCGCCACCGTGCCCACGCCCGACGCGGCGGAGACGGGGGGAGCCACCATCGCTCTCACCGAGCAAACGGACGACCCACCGGCTTCGACGGGCGTTGCTCCCAGGTGGCGGCTGCCCTCCGCAGGCGACCTGGGACCGGTGCGAGTTGGTCTCGCGATCGCGGTCGTCGCCGGAGCGCTGCTGGCTTCCTGGACAGAGTGGCAGCCGCAGCGCTCGGTGGAGGCCTCCGAAGAAGCTGAAGCGCTGCTCGCTCACAACCCGGTGGGAGCGCTCAGCGCCGCCCAGGCGGCGGTCGAACGCGACCCGCTGTCGGCGCAGGCCCTGTTCACGCTCTCGGCGGTCGAGCGCGCAAGCGGCGAGAATGGACTTGCGCGTGCAACCCTGCAGAAGGCCGTGCAACTGCAGCCCTCCAATCCGCAGACGTGGCTTGCGCTCGGCGAATACGACATGACGAGCAACCCGCGCGCGGCGGTCGAAGAGTTGCGCGCCGCCGTGTACCTCAACCCCCTGTCGATCCCAACCCAAAACGCGTATGTGCGCGCGCTTGAGGCAATGCCGCGGGCAAGCGCTCAAACGTCTCCGAGCCGCGCCATCCGGCGGACAGGCATTCAGAACCGCCGGCGCCGGGCGCTGGCCATCAGCACGCGCCGCGTGCCCGGCAGGCCACCCGCACCACGGACCGCCACGTCCTCGAAGCCGAAGTCGCCGAGCAAGGCGGCGAGCGAACCCCGCGTGTAGAAGCGCAGGTGATCGGAGCGCGGGTCGAAGTGCTTTTCAAACTCCCCGCGGTGCAGCGCCAGCCAAAGCCTCAAAAGCCAACCGTGGTTGGGGGTGGTCAGTAGCAACAGGCCACCGGAGCGCAACACACGGCGCAACTCCGAGAGCCATCGCGAGGTGTCCGCCACGTGCTCGATCGTCTCGCCGGCCCACACGACGTCGAAGCTCGAATCCTCGAGCGGCAGTGGCACTTCCGGCTCAACCAGCAACGCGTCCAGTTCGGGATGGCGCTCGCGCGCGCGGCGCAACGGCTCGGCGGCGACGTCAACCGCCACGACCTGCGCACCGGCACACAGTAGCGCCACCGCGAAATGACCCTCACCGCAGCCGACGTCGAGCACGCGCGGCGAACCATCCAAGCGGCTGTGCGCTGTGGCCACCGCGTCGAGCAGGAACGTCTCGCGCAACCGCGCGTCGGCGGGCGCGAGCCCTTCAGGCACGCCTTCCCACAGGCTCTCGTGATAGGCGCGCGAGGGCACCGCCCAAGGCTAGCGCGGGGGCTCGCGCAATCGCCTGGAAACACCGGGAACAATTCTTTGCCCACCCGCACGCGGAGAGCTCCAACCGACTATGGTCATGAATGTGCGCGGCTTGGGGTTGGGACACACGTGAAGTCCTCTCACGGTCTGAGCTCACGAACCGGGGCAACAGACTTCGCGAGGGTCGCCTTTGACAGCCGCCCGGCGGCGGACGTGCGTGGTGTCGGCCGCTACACCCGCTGCCTGCTCGCCGCGCTGCGCGAGACCGCGGCGCAGAATGTGGAGATAGTCGAGACGCATCGCCCCCGACGCGCCAGCGTGTTCCACTCGCCGTGGATGGAAGGCGCGATCCTGCGCAGCCCCTGTCCGATGGTGGTGACCCTCCACGACCTCTCGGCGCTCAAGCGCGCCAGCGAGCACCTGCGCTTGGGCGTGCGTTTGCGACTGCGCCAGCTGGCCGTGCAGCGTGCGGTGCGAGTGATCGTGCCAACCGAGGCGGTCGCCGGCGACGCGGTACAGCGCCTGGGCATCGACCGCGAGCGGATAGACGTGATCGCGGAGGCGCCCGATCCAAGCATGTATGTGCGCTCCGAGGAGGAAATCGCCAGCGTGCGCGAGCGCTTCTCGCTGCCCGACGATTATCTGCTGTGGGTTGGCTCGCTACGCCACCCAGACCCCCGCAAGCACGTCTCCAAACTCGTGGCCACACCGCGCGAGCTGCCGCTCGTGCTCGTTGGCCCAACACGCCCTTGGGCACACGAGCTTCCCAATGTGATCCTCACCGGGGAGGTCTCCGACGAGCAGTTGGCCGCGATCTACAGTGGCGCCCATGCGCTCGTGCTGCCCTCCGAGGACGAGGGCTTCGGCCTGCCTGCCGTGGAGGCGCTGGCCTGCGGCGCGCCGGTGGCGGCGTGCTCGGTGCCCGCGCTGCACGAGGTGCTCGGCGAGCGTGCCGCGTTCGTCGAGTGCGGGGATTTCAAGGCACTGATCGAAAGCGCCGAGCGCTCGCGACGCCCCGCCCCAGCGCCCCCACAATGGACGTGGCTGGATGCGGCGAGATCCACCTGGCGCGTCTACAGTCGGGCGATCGACTTCGCCGAGGAGGCTGGGCATACCGACTGGGGCATAGCGGAGCCTCACGCGGGGTTGGAGCTGGAGTAGGTGGTAGGCCTGCGTTTAGTAGGCCCCGCGCTGCAGCAGCACCGCGGGGATCGTCTTCAAGAGGATCGCGAGGTCGAGTGCGAGCGACCAGCGCTCGAGGTAGATGAAGTCGAGGTTTACGAGCTCGTCGAAGTCAAGCTCGGAGCGGCCGGAGACCTGCCATAGGCCGGTGATGCCGGGCAGCACGAGGTAGCGCTTGCGGTGCCAGTCCTCGAGGCGCTCGAAGTCGCGTTCGGGGAGCGGGCGCGGGCCTACGAGCGACATCTCGCCGCGCAGCACGTTCACGAGCTGGGGCAGCTCGTCGAGGGAGAAGCGGCGCAGGAAGCGTCCCACGGCGGTGAGGCGTGGGTCGTCGCGGATCTTGAACAGCGCGCCGGAGGCCTCGTTGAGCTCCTCCAGGTCGGCCTGGCGGCGGTCGGCGTCCCAGTACATGGTGCGGAACTTCAGGCACGCAAACGGGAGCTGGCCGATGCCGGGGCGCATCGAGCGGTAGAACACGGGGCCGCGCGAGGACAATCGCACGGCGAGCGCGATTCCGGCTAGCAGCGGGCTCAGCAGGATCAACAGCAGCGCCGAGCCGACAAGGTCGAAGCTGCGCTTCAGCGCGAAGTCGATGCCCTCGAACACGGGCGGGCCAAGCTCGAACAGCGGTACCGACTGGCCGGGGATGAACTCGGCGCGCTGGATCAGGATCTCCATCGTGGAGGGCGCGATGCGCACGCGCACGCCGCGGCGGTGGCACTGGTCGACCAGCTCCACCGCGCGCTCCTGGGGGAAGTCGGGGTCGGCGATGATCACCTCGTCGACGCGCTCGGGGACGATCACGCCCTGTAGGTGGTCGAGCGTGCCGAGGCAGCGCACACCATTGGGGGGCAACGGCTCGGGCGAAACGAAGCCGACGACTTCGATCGGCGTGTGGGGCGCGTCGGCCAGCGCGTGGGCGACGTCGTGGATGTGCTTGCCGGTGCCTACCAGCACGGCACGGCGCTGATAGCCGGCGGCGCGCAACACCGCCCCGGTGGCGCGCTCGTAGACGTAGCGCAGCGAGGAGATGTAGAACAGCGCAAACGCCAGCGAGCCGTAGAAGATGTAGTAGCTGGAGAAGTGTTCGCCGCTGACCACCGCGAATATCAGCGCGACAAACGCCACCTGGAACAGCGACCCGACGATGCGCGAGAGCCCGGGGCGTTGTGAGCGCTCGGCGTAGAGACCCGAGCGGGCGAACAGCAGCGCCGTGAGCAGGTAGGCGAACGCGAGGATCGAGCGGGTGCCTTCAAACGCACTGGTGACGTCGAGGCTGGAGAGCACCACCGCCTTCAGGGCGAGGGCGGTGAAGATCGCAAGCGACACTCCGAGCAGATCGAGCACGAGCAATGACACGACACGCAACCCGCGGCGCATCGTGTCCATCCGCAGCAGAAACGACAGCGCCGGGGGACGCTTGCTGCGCACGTCGCGCTCCGCGCGCGGTGGCTGCGCGTCCCCGGGTGCCCGAGGAATGACCTCGCCCACTCCGGCACTCGGAAGCGACCGCAGAGGACGGCTGGTGCGCGGCACGTCCGGGGAACGAACTCCCATCTCGGACTTCACAACAACTTACCTTCCCATATGTAGCGGTCAGAAACCGTCTGGGAGACGGCGTTCAACCGACCAACTGCTGGACGCCGGAGGTGTCGATCGTGCGGCGCAGACCGTCCAGCAGCGAGACCTCGGGGGCCCATCCCAGCAGCTCGCGCGCAAGCGCGATGTCGGGCTGGCGCTGCTTGGGGTCGTCGACGGGGAGCGCCTCGAACAGGATCTCCGAGTCGGCGCCCGTGACCTCCTTGACGGCTTCGGCCAGCTCCAGCAGCGTGTACTCGTCGGGGTTGCCGATGTTGACCGGGTCGTGGTAGCCGGACTCGGCCAGCGCGATCAGCCCTCGGATCAGGTCGCTGACGAAGCAAAACGAGCGCGTCTGGGAACCGTTTCCGAACACGGTGAGCGGGCGATTGGCGAGCGCCTGGCGCAGGAAAGTGGGGATCGCGCGCCCATCGTGGGGGCGCATGCGGGAGCCATAGGTGTTGAAGATGCGCACGATTGCAGTGTCGACGCCCTGCTGGCGGTGGTAGGCCATCGTGAGCGCCTCCGCATAGCGCTTGGCCTCGTCGTAGACCCCGCGCGGGCCAATCGGATTGACGTGGCCCCAGTAGCTCTCCGACTGGGGGTGCTCCTTGGGGTCGCCATACACCTCACTGGTGGACGCGATCAGGAAGCGCGCGCGCTTGGCCTTGGCGAGACCCAGCGTGTGGTGGGTGCCGTAGGAGCCGACCTTCAGCGTGTGCAGCGGCAGGCGCAGATAGTCGATTGGGGAAGCCGGCGAGGCGAGGTGGTAGACGAAGTCGACCGGCTCGTCGATCTCATACGGCTCGATGATGTCGACGTGCGCGAAGCGAAAGCGCTCCACGTCGCGGATGTGCTCGATGTTGGCAAGCGAGCCGGTCTCGAGGTTGTCGACGCAGATGACCCGGTGTCCACGTGCGAGCAGCTCGTCGCACAGATGCGAACCGAGGAAGCCGGCGCCGCCGGTGACCATGCAGGTGGGCATCAAACGGCAGTATATGTGCGCCCAACGGCTTCCACATGGCGCTCGCGCCGAGTTCCGTCGCGGGTCGATCCTTATCATCCATGTTGCAATGACCGACCACCCATCGCAGAGCACCCACGAAGAGCACCTCACGGTGGCCCCGATCGTGGGGCCCGAGGACCCGCGACGATTCACCGACTCGGGGATCGAGATCGAGCCGCTGTATGACGAGTCCGACCTGCCGGCCGACCTCGACCTGGGCGAGCCTGGCGATTTCCCCTACACCCGCGGCGTGCACCGCGAGATGTATCGCAAACAGACGTGGACGATGCGCCAGTACGCGGGCTACGCGTCGGCGAAGGAGTCCAACGAGCGCTACCGCTACCTGCTGTCGAAGGGCTCCACTGGGCTGTCGATGGCGTTTGACCTGCCGACACAGCTGGGCCTTGACTCCGACAACCCGCGCTGCCTGGGCGAGGTGGGGCGCACGGGGGTGGCGATCGACACGATCGACGACATGCGCACCGCGTTCGACGGGATCCCGCTCGAGGAGGTGTCGACGTCGATGACGATCAACGCGCCCGCCGCGTGCCTGCTGCTGCTGTACGAGCTGGTGGGCGAGGAGCAGGGCGTGCCGTCCGAGCAGCTGCGCGGCACCACCCAGAACGACGTGCTGAAGGAGTACATCGCGCGCGGCAACTACATCTACCCGCCGCAGCCCACGATGCGGATCACCACCGACCTGTTCCAGTACTGCCAGGAAAACGTGCCGAAGTGGAACACGATCTCGATCTCCGGCTACCACTTCCGTGAGAAGGGCTGCTCGGCTGTGCAGGAGGTCGCGTTCACCCTGTCCTCCGGCATCGCGTATGTGACCGCCGCGATCGAGAAGGGCCTCGACGTCGATGACTTCGCGCCGCGGCTGGCGTTCTTCTTCAACGGCCACAACAATGTGTTCCAGGAGGTCGCGAAGTTCCGCGCGGCGCGGCGCATGTGGGCGCACATCATGCGCGAGCGCTTCGGCGCGAAGAGCCCGAAGTCGACGATGCTGCGTTTCCACACCCAGACCGGCGGCGTGACGCTGACCGCGCAGCAGCCGGAGAACAACATCGTGCGCGTCGCCCTGCAGGGCTTCGCGGCGGTGTGCGGGGGCACGCAGTCGCTGCACACCAACGGGTTCGACGAGGCGCTGGCGTTGCCGACCGAGCACGCGGCGAAGATCGCGCTGCGCACCCAGCAGATCCTCGCCTACGAGTCGGGCGCGACCGACACCGTGGACCCGTTCGCGGGGTCCTACTTCGTGGAGTCGCTCACCGACGAGATCGAAGCGCGCGCGAACGAGCTGATCGGCAAGGTCGACGCGCTCGGAGGGTCGGTCAACGCGATCCAGTTCATCACCGGCGAGATCGACGAGTCGGCGTGGGGCTACCAGGAGCGCTACCGCATCGGCCAGGACATCGTGGTGGGCGTCAACAAGTTCGAGGAGGACGACCTCGAAGTGCCCGATCTGCTGCGCGTGGACCCGGAGTCCGAGCGCGAACAGGTGGCGCGGCTGACTGCGTTCAAGGCCAACCGCGACCAGCAGCTGGCCGAGCGGCGTTTGGAGGAGTTGCGCGAGGTGGCGCGCGGCGAGGCCAACCTGCTGCCGGCGATCCGCCAGGCGCTGAAGGACCGTTGTTCGCTCGGCGAGGTGTGCGGGGCGATGCAGGACGTGTTCGGCAAGTACGCGCCGACGTTCTGAAGCCAAGAAGCCGAGAGGAGACCATGCCGCATGCGGCATGGTCAGCAGGGCCGCATGCGGCCCTGCTTGCGGGACGTGCATGCACGTCCCGTCCACCGGCGCATGCGCCGGTGGAACAAAGCCGCGCATGCGCGGCTTTGCCGGACGGCGTATACGCCGTCCGGGCTCCAAATAGGCGCTAGGACCGGCCGGGTCAATAGGATCTCGTCCGTGATCGCGACGGTTGA
>JBAWFB010000046.1:0-27180 GCA_049591495.1 Solirubrobacteraceae bacterium | reverse complement strand
CCATCACACCAACCACCACCGCACCGGCCACGAACCCACCGGCGGCCACCGCGGCCGTCTGCACCGCCGGCACGGCAGCGCGAGCGACCGGCAGCCGCGACTCGGGCTCGGGCACGAGCACCGGCAGAGCGTCCACTTCCTCGGTATCGCTCCGTTCGATCACCGCGCCCAGTGTAGAGGGCACGTCAGACCACACGAGCCGGTGGACACGAGACTCGGCTGCGGTCAACTGAATTGGGGCGAATGCACAGGAATGGGCGGGACCACAGCTCCCGCCGCTGGACTACAGCTGCCGCTCGTAGATGCGGTAACGCTTGACGACCTTGCCGCCCATCGCTTCCATGCCGCGGTTCATGGCGGTGTTGGTCTCAAGGATCCAGCCCATCTCCCCGCCCTTCTGCGGTCGGCGTTCGGCGGCGTCGAAGTGCTCCTGATAGAGCTTTGCCGCCACGCCGGTGTGCTGGTACTCGGGCTTGACCCCCAGGAAGCCCACGCGCACGCGGTTCATGATGTGGGCCTTGCGCGCGAAGTGCCACCACCCGAGCGGCAGCAGTTTGCCCTTCATCTTTTCCAGCACCTGGTTGAGGTCGGGGATCGTCATCGCCATGCCCACCACCTCGCCGGTGTCTTCGCGCTCGGCGATCATGAACCAGTGCTTGTCGAAGGCCAGCTGCAGCTCCTGCGCGTAGGCGTCCAGGTCCTTCTTCGAGTACGGCACGAAATCCCAGTTTTTCGACCACGCTGAGTTGTAGACCTCGGCGAAAGCGTCCATGTCATTGCGCAGCTGAAAGCGACGCATCGGACGCACGCGGATCCCGTGCTCGGACTGCACCTTCTCCGCCAGCTCCCACACGACAGGCATCACCTTGTCGCGGTTCTCCACCTCCAGGTTCCACATCAGCAGGTCCATCGCCTTGCTCATCCCCGCCTGCTCGAGGCGCTGCTGGTAGTAGGGGGGGTTCCACGGCTGCAGGATCATCGGGCGCAGGTCATAGCCCTCGATCAACACGCCGCTCTCGTCGTTCATGGCAAAGCTGGCGGGCCCCACCATGTTCTCCTGGCCGCGCGCGCGCAACCACTCCTGCGCAGCCGACAGCAGCGCCTCCAGCACCTCCTGGTCGTCCTCGAGCTCCAGAAAGCCAAACCACCCCCACTTCTTCTTCTGGTGGTCGTTGAACGCGTGGTTGATCTGCGCGCTCACGCGGCCCACCACACGCCCGCCACGCCACGCCAGGAAATATTCGGCTTCGCCGTGGGTGAAGAACGCGTTCATTTTCCTGTTCAGGAAAATGCGTCGCTCGATCTTCAACGGAGGCACCCACAACGGCTGGCCGGCGTACAGGTCGAAGGGGAAGTCGACGAACGCTTTCAGCTGGCCGCGGCCCGAGACGGCCCTGACCTCAACAGCCATCGGCGCGCTCCACACAACCGCGGCCACACGCGGGCACTACGATCCTCCCGCACACATCTTCTGTCCTATCGATTCCGACGCTCAACGCAATCCCTTCGATTCCACAATCCAGGCCAGGACCATATATGCCCACATCGAAAGACGTCTTCGCCAAGGTGCACGGCTACGAGCGCGAAGAGCTCTTGAAGGCGGCCCGCGAGGCCGATCTGATGCCCTACTTCCGCACGGTCGAGTCGCCCGCGATGCCGGTCGTGGAGATGGAGGGCGCACCCCGCATCATGCTCGCCTCCAACAACTACCTGGGGCTGACCGGCGACGAGCGGGTCATGCAGGGCGCGCGCGACGCACTCGCACGCTATGGCACCGGGCTGACCGGCTCGCGCCTGCTCAACGGCACCACCCCTCTGCACCTGGAGCTGGAGCGCGAGATCGCGCAGTGGATGGACACCGAGGACGCGCTGGTGTTCACGACCGGCCACCAGGCCAACGTGGGCACGCTGGGGACATTGTTGGACGTCAAGGACACGGTCATTGTGGATTCAGCCGACCATGCGTCGATCCTCGACGGCGTGCTGCTTTCAAAGGCGAAGATGCGCCCCTTCCGCCACAACCGCATGGACAAGCTCGAGCGGGCGCTGCAGCGCGCCAAAGACGATGGCGGCGGCGTGCTGGTCGTCGTGGACGGCGTGTTCTCGATGGAGGGCGATGTCGCACCACTGCTCGACATCGTCGAGCTGTGCGAGCGCCACGGTGCGCGCCTGATGGTCGACGAGGCCCACGGCGCCGGGGTGCTCGGCGCGCGCGGCGCGGGTGCCTGCGAGCTGCTCGGCGTGGAGCGACGAGTGGACCTGCGGATGGGCACCTTCTCCAAGTCGCTCGCCGCCTGCGGTGGGTTCCTGGCGGGTCCAGCCGACGTGATCGACTACCTGCGCATCTCAAGCCGCGCGTTCCTGTTCACGGCCTCCGCGGTGCCCGCGGCGCTCGGCGCGGCGCTCTCGGCGCTGCGCATCATCCGCTCTGAGGAGGGCCCGGCGCTGCTCGCGCAGGTGCTCGACAACGCGCGCTATCTCCTCGACGGGCTGCACGCGCTCGGCTACCGAACGCTGCAGGGTGAGCCGATCCGCATCGACCCCGAGCCCGATAGTCCCAGACAGAGCCTCATCACGCCGATCGTGCCGGTGCTTGTCGGCGACGACTGGAAGGCGGCGCTGCTGTGGCGCGCGCTCTACGACAAGGGCGTGTTCACCAACTGCGCGCTGCACCCCGCCGTGCCGCCCGGCGGTGCGCTGCTGCGCACCAGCGTGATGGCCACCCACGACCGCCCCACGCTCGACCGGGCACTCGAAGTCTTCGCGACGGTCAAGGACGAGTTCGAGGCTGCGCACGGCCCGCTACCGGGACCGCAGTAGGCACAGTCAAGCGCTTCCGCTAGTCGAAACACGCAAGCCCTCCGGAAACGCTTGTGCCTTCCTTTACAAGCAACACGACTCACAAAAAAGCCCGCTTCTAGCGAACGTTCTAAACGAACACTGTTGACCCAGGGCGTCCCGCTGGCTAGCTTCTCAGGACGCAACGCACGACCGTTCGAGGTTCGCCTGCAGGTCACCGGTAGAGGGGTGCCGGAGGCTTTCGCGAGAGGCCTCGCGAGGGAGAATCACGGACGTTCGGGCTGACGCGCTACTCGTCAACCAGCCAAGCTTGTTGCACGCCGCGGGCACCCCGCGGCGGCGACGGGGAGTGAGCCCACATGAACGCAACCGCGACAATCGCCCCTACAGGTCCTCAGCACATGCGCGCCCTCGAACGCGCCAACAAGGTGCGCCTCGCCCGCGCCGATCTCAAGCGACGTATAGCCGGTGGCGAGACCGGCGTGGCGGAGGTGATCCTCGATTGCCCATGGGAGGCCACCAGCATGGCCGTCGCGGACCTGCTGATGAGCCAGCGCCGCTGGGGCCACACCCGCTGCCGCAAGTTCCTCGCTCAGATTCCGATGTCCGAGCAGAAGACGGTCGGTTCGATGACCGACCGCCAGCGCCGCACGCTCGCGACGATGCTCACGGCCACGGGTCCGGCGACCGTGCCCAGTCCGCCGTGGCTGACGGCGCGCCGTATGCCGTCTGGCGTAGCTACGGGCAGCCGGATGACAGCTTGACCTGCCACCACCCGGCGAGCATCCCGATCAGACCGAGGCGCGGGCGCACCTCCCACACACCGCAGTGTCCGTCGCCGAGATCGGCGACCGGCACACGCACGAACTTGTAGCGTCCGGGTTCAAGCTTCATCCGCGCCAGCAGCGCGCGCGAGCGGCGCTCAAACGCGGCTCGCTCGGCGACCTCGCCGCGGACCTCGCCAACCCGCAGCGCGAGCCGATCGCGCAAGCGCTCCAACTCGGCCAGCGTCAACAGACGGGGTCCGCTGAAGGACTCTCCCTCGGTGTCCTGCGGAGAGATGTGCGGAAACGTGTGGGCCACAAGCCCTGATAGCTCGCGCTCGAGCTTGGACACCTGTGCTCTGAGAGCTTCGCGCGCAGCGCGCTCCTGGCTCTCTGTCCAATCGCCGAATACGTGACTGGACTCGAGGCGATCGACGCTGAGTTGCTCGGCCATGCTCTGTGCTCCTCCCGCTCGGACCAAGTCGATCTTAGCTTGACAGATGGCCGGTGTCCATCAATGCCGAGCTGCACGTCCACAGACTCTCTTCGACGTGCAATGCCGGCACTCCCGCCACCTGCACGGCGAACAGTGTCAGCCGGCAGCTGGAGGCCGTCGGCTTGTGACCTGAGGCCGGCGCGCCGAACAGCGTCGCCAGGGGACTATCGGCATCGGCGACGACGAGCCTGCCACCGCCCAAGCTCGGAGCCTCCGCGCTTCGACCCAGCCGCTCCTCGGCGCGAGTCAGGCGGATGCCCAGCGGCCCGTTGACGGTGTCGGCATCGAGCGCCCACACGGGCACAGAGGTGTCGATCAGGCCGATCGTGAGGATGTCGGCGAGCAGCCCCTCGGAGAGAAACCCCCCGTCCAGCATCCGCTCCAGCACAGCCGCCTCGATCGGGGTCCGCGTCACATCCGGGTCGAGGCCGATGTGACGGAAGAAGACCCGGTAGGCAGCCGGGATCGCCTCCTGGCGAACATTCACGGCGCGCGCGCCACGCCAGCGGTTGGACAGTTCGCGCAGACGCGCCAGCACCGCTGGCGTCGAGCCGCCCATGAGCGAGCCGCCGGACTCGATCTCAACGACGGTCGATATCAACCCCAGGTCCGGCAGCTCCTGCTGAACCTCCTGTTCGCACCAGCCGCGCACGGGCTCAGCGCTCACACGTGCCCCGGCTTCCAACCTCGCGCGTGCGAAGCGGCGAGCAGCTCGGCGACGCGAGCACGCAGCGTGGCGCGCGAGGGAATGCTCAAGAGCGGTGCACTCTGCACCACGCCACCCGGATAGACGAACGTGATCAGCGGACAGCTCACCATCGTGTAGAGATCGCCGAGTCGCCCTTCCTGATCGACGCCCACCGGCACCGTCAGGCGCTTGGAGCGCACCAGCCGCGCGATCGGGGCAACCCCTTCTTTGACGGCCACCGCCGCGAAGCTGACCTGCGGGAACGAGTGGGAGAGCTCCTGCAGCCGGTTGAGGATCCCAGCGCACGAACCGGCGTCGAAGAACAGCGCCAGCACTACCGGACCCCGTTCGTAGAGTTCGCAGACGTTGAGGATCCCCGCTCCCCGCTCCGAGCACGCCGGGACTTTGCCCGCCGCCCCGTCGTTGGCATGGGTCGCGATGTCAACTTCGCCTGGGGGCCCGCCGACCGCCAGGGGCGCGGCGAAAGGGGGTATCCGTGTGCCCGCCCGGATACCCGCCGTGCCTTTCGACGGACTCAGCGCGACATGGATGGTGAACGCAATCAGCAGCGCCCCCGCCAACATCACGACATACAGGCCGTAGCGGGTGCCCGCGATCCCTACGTCCGGTGGGCCGGCGTCCCCGGGAGATCCCGGCGAACCGGAGCGGCTCATGGAGCGGTCAGCCCACGCCGCCTCAACCGTCTCGGCAGCTTTGGCCATCGTGGCCGGTTTGCGCTGCTCGCGCGCATCCCGCTGCGGATGCGCTCCATAAGCGGCTGCTCGCTTTCGGCGATCACAACAGCCGCCGGCAACGCGACCAGCACCCCGACCAGCGAGACCGACAGGTCGACGAGAGTGACGAGCCCAAAGTCACGCAGCATCGCGATGTTCGACAGCGCCAGCACCCCGAACCCGGCGATCGCGGTGACGCCCGAAGCCGCTACGGCAGCACCCGTGTGGCGGTAGGCGCGGCGCAACGCCTGCCCCGTCGAGTACCCGGCGCCACGCTCCTGGCGGTGACGCTCGGAGAGCAGCACACTGAACTCGGTGGAGATCGCGATCACGAGCGTCCCCAGCGTGACCGACATCGGGTTGAGCGGTATGCGCAGTGCGAACAGCACGAGTGCCGACCAGCCCGTCGCAAGCACGATCGGCGCGAGCGGCACGAGCGCGCGGCGGCGATCGCCTCGGAAGATCGCCAGCAGGATCGCAGCGACGGCGATAAGCGCCAGCAGCAGCATCTCCACACGTCGCCACGGGGACGCGATCTGCGCTCCCGCCTGGGCCGCAAGCACCGACAGACCCACGAGCTGCGCGCGCACGCCGGCCGGTGGATGCAGGCTCGACTGCATCTGTTCGATCACCTGCTGCTGCTGTTGGAGGGGCATCAGCCGGATGCCGAACGCGAGCGTCGCGACTCGCCGGTCGGGGCTGATCACGTCTTCGGAGAAGTAAGGCGGGATCGCCGCAAGCAGGCTGTTGACCCGCTTTTGGGCGAGTTTGGCGCTGGCGCCTTCTTCTTCTTGGAAGATATCCGGGAGCGAGAACGCGGGACACAGTTGCGCTCTCCCACAACCCTTGGCGGAGCTGTAGCCGAAGTGCTTCAGGATGGCGTTCTCATACGAGCTCATCCATTCGATCGTGGCGGCCTTTGTGAGCGAGTTGGAGCTGACCATCAGGTCGATCTCACCGCCAACGCCGGTGACGCTCTCGAGCGCGCTGAGGTTGTGCAACGAGGAGAGATTCTGCGGGGCGAGCTTGGTGATGTCGGTTTGAACCTGCGTTTGAGTGTCCAGACCCCACCCGAGCGCCGCCAGCGCCAAGCCGACCCCGATCACGCGACCGGGGTGGCGCACCGCGCGCTCCAGCGCCATGCTCGACACGAACCGGCTGGCGGCATTGTCGGTGAGGATCTCGCGCGCTCCTTGCCACGCGGGAGCGAGCCGCTCGGCGAGGGCATCCGGTACAGCCATCGCCAGCTCGTACGCGCGCGCGAGCGACGAGCGCGCCCGACCAGACGGACGGCGTGGGCGGGCATGGGGTGGGTGGGCACTCCATACAAGCGCCGCCGATCCAGCGCTCAGCGCGCACACGAACGCGAGCGCAACGCCAACCACAAGCAGCAGACCGAAGCCACGCACCATCGGCACGGGCGAGAGCATCAGCACGAGCAGCCCGCCGACGCTTGCCAGCGCAGCCGTCGCGATCGTCGGCACTCCTCGCGCGGCGGCGTCGTGCACCGCGCGCACCACCTCCTCATGGTCGGCTTCGGAGGCATCCCGTCCAAGCGCCTCCCCCACGCGCGACTGAAACTGGATCGCATAGTCGACCGACAATCCGACGAGCACCGGCAGCACCGCGATCGAGGCCATCGTCAGCGAAGCGCCCGTCAGCGCGAGCGCTCCGAACGTGAGCGCGGCGGCAAGCAGCGCGATCCCAAGCGGCAGCAGGCGTGGGCGGCTCTTGAAGATCAAGCTCAGGGCGAGCGCCATCACCAACAGCACAGCGACCAGCAGCAGCTCGATCGAGTGGGAGATCGCGCCGGTGAGGTCGCTGACGATAACCGGCTCTCCGGTGATGAGATATGACTCGCCGTTGACGAGTTGCCACTGGGGCATTGCGACAGCGGCGTGGACCAGCCCGATCGTGTGCGAGCGCTGCGCTTCTGAGAGACCCGCCTTCAGGCGTATCGTCACGAGCGCCGCGTTGGGGCTCGGGAACAGGTAGGCGAAGCGCTGCTTGGGGGTGCCGGCGCGCTTGGTCGGATCGAACACCACCGAGGAGACGAATTCGTGGTTTTCGATGGTGGGGGCGCTGTGCAGGCCGTAGCGAATCGCCAGCGCGCTGACTTCGGCCGCGAAGCCCGCCATCGTGGCTTTGCTGGCTTCTTCGCCGAGCGCGCTCGCCTGCTGGGAGCCGAGACCACGGGCGATCGCCTTGCGATAGATGGCGGAACTGGCCCTCTTGGCCTCCGCCGCTGCTTGGGCGTTGCGCGCAGCGAGCGTGTTGTCGATCTGTTCGGCGGCCTCGCTGAGGAACGTCCCCGGCCCGAACACCACCTTCACGGTTTTGGCGCGCGCCAGCTGACCGCACGGCCCGTCCAGACCGCCCTCCTGTGCGAGCCCGGCCGTGGGCACATTGCCGGACAGGCATCCCTCAAGGCCCGTGAGCCGCTCGATGTCCGAGCTCAGCACGAGCTTGCGCAGGTTGCCCTTGACGAGCACCTCGATCGGCTCTTCGCCGAAGTTCCTGTAGAAGCGCTGGGTTTCCCTATAGGTGGAGCTGGAGGTGCCGACGAGCGTGTCGGTGGCGGCCGTTGGGCGTAGACCGAGCGCCGCGATCGCACACCCAACACCAAGCGCGCCCAGCAGCAGGATCGTCAACAGCGGCCTGCGCACCGCACGACCCACAAGACCCGAGAACAATCCCCCTGCGCTCACATTCAAAGGCTAGCGCTGTAGCTAAGTCCACACTAAGTCCACACGCCGGACGAGCCGGCGTGTCACTCCATGCCGAGCGGGCCCTGCGACTCGCCCGAGAGGAACTGACGGACGAATGGGTTCTCGGAGTCAAACAACTCCGCTGCGGGGCCCGACTCGACTATCCGCCCGCGCCACAGCACCGCGATGTGCTCGGCGACGCGGCGGGCGCTCATGATGTCGTGGGTGATCACGACGTAGGTGCCGCCGTTCTCTTCGTGGACCTCTTTGATGAGTTCGCACAGCAGCGCCGTGCGCACCGGGTCAAGGCCGGAGTCGGGCTCGTCGAACAGCACGATCTCGGGGTCCAGCACGAGCGAGCGTGCGAAGCCGGCGCGCTTGCGCATGCCCCCGGAGAGCTCGTTGGGCATCTTCTGACCGGCATCGCCGAGGCCGACCTCGCGCATACGGCGGTGGACGATCTCGGCGATCTCATCGTCGCCCTTCTCGGTGTGCTGACGCAGCGGGAAGGCGATGTTGTCGTACAGGTTCATCGAGCCAAACAGAGCGCCGTCCTGGAACAGCACGCCGAACTTCTTGCGTATCTCAAACAGCTCGTCGTCGGGCAGGCTCGGGATTGAGCGCCCCTGCACGATCACGTCGCCCTCATCTGGATACAGCAGCCCGACGATGTGCTTGATGCACACCGACTTGCCGGTTCCCGAGGGACCGAGGATCATCGAGATCTGCCCTTCGGGCAAACCGAGGTCGAGTCCACGCAACACGTGGTTGGAACCGAACGACTTGTGCACCCCGACGAACTCGATCGCGTCGGGAAGGCCGGTGGGACGGTGGGCGCCGGTGTGAAACTCGAACTCCCCCCCCTGCTCGCCTGCGCCCGGTGGGGTGCCCGCGCCCGGCGCGCCGACGGTGGGCTCCACCACTCCGGCCGGATTGACGGCTGCGGGCTCAGCCTCCGCAGACATGTCGTGCTCGGACGTGGACATACCTATCCCCCGATCGGGGCTTTTGGATTCGAACCCCAGAAGATCTGGGTGCCAAGCATCCCGATCAGGTGCACGAAGATGATGTTCAGCACCATCGACTTGGCCGTGGCGGTACCAACGCCCACTGGTCCCCCGCCAGCGTTGTAGCCGTAGTAGCAGCCGACCAGCACGATCGCGGTGGCCATGAACATCGCCTTGATCAGGCTGTAGAGAAAGTCCGGTGGATTCTGGAACTGCCAGAAGATCAGCAGATAGCCGCCCGAGGAGACCGTCGCGACCTGCTGGACGACCGCGATGTAAGAGGCCACAAAGGCAGCGCCCACACCCGCCAGGTACATGAACGGGAGCACGATCCACGCGGCCAGCAGGCGCGTGGCGCACAGGAAGGTCATCGAGTCGATCCCCATCACCTCGAGTGCGTCGATCTCATCGGAGATGCGCATTGCGCCTAGCTCGGCGACGATCCCGGTACCGACCTTGGCGGACATCATGTAGCCGAACGCGTAGGGGATGATCTCGCGCAGATCACACCACGCGGTGAAGACGCCCGCGTAGGCCGGCGCCCCCTGGGCCTCCAGGAAGTAGGCGCCCTCGATGCCGCACTCCAGGCCCAGCACGAACATCAGCGACCAGATGATCAGTGTCGAGGAGACGATCAGGATCCCCGCCTGACGCAGCGACTCGCCGAAGAAACGGAAGACGCGCAGCCCGTAGACGTCGCCCATGACGGAGCCGGCAAAACGGCCCAGCTCGCCGGTAGCTTCAAGCCATTCGCGCGGGGTCAGCAGCAGTTCGTTCATCGCGTGCGCGCCTTCCCATGCGCTTCGGTATGGCGCGGCGCAGCGCGATACTCGCACACGGCGATCATCTGATCGTGAGGATGTTGGGGTGCGTGGCGAGCAGCAGCTGCGTGTAGACGTAGTTGAACGAGAAGATCGCGAGGAAGGTGACGACGACCGCCTGGTTGACGGCACGCCCAACACCCTCGGCGCCGCCGGAGGCGGTCATGCCCTTGTAGCAACACACGATCGCGATGATCGCGCCGTAGATCGTCGTCTTCAGCGCCGACCCCCACAGGTCGGTGGTCGAGGCGTTGGCGAACAGCGTCGTCCAGAACGGCCCGAGTGGCTGGTGACTGACGATCTCGGCGAGGATGCCCCCGAAGATGCCGAACAGGATCGCGTAGACGTTGAACAGGCCGGTGACCAGCATCAGTGCGAGGAAGCGCGGTACGACGAGATTCTTGACGGGATCCACGCCCAGCACCTGCAGCGCGTCGAGCTCCTCGCGAATCTTGCGCGCGCCGAGATCGGCTGTGATCGCAGTGCCAGCCACCCCCGCGAGCACGATCGCGGTCACAGCCGGGCCGATTTCGCGGATCGCGGCGAGCACGAAGATCCCGCCGAGACGGTCAAGAGCGCCGAAGATCGTGAGGAAGTTTGCCGCCTGCAGACCTGGGGCGGCGTAGCAGATCGCAACGGTGGAGACCAGCAACGGGAACCAGCACAGACGCAGCGCAAACAGGAACTGCGATACGAACTCACCACCATAGGGGTAGGGCGGGCGCAGGGCAGAGGAGATCGTCCTGCCGGTCAGGATCATCATGTCCCCTAGTTCCTCAAGCAGACCCCTAGTCGGTAGGAAAGCCCGCTCGGCTGCACTGCGAACCATCTTGATACCCCTCCTCGAGCGACGACCCGTTGCCGCGCGCCCAACTGTAGCGACCGCGGGCCCAACTGTACGCGATCGGCAGGCCGAACGCCAGCGGCACTGATATCGTGGCCGGCGCTGTGAGGGTCGGAAAGCTGTTTCCGGGGGTATCGCTCGCTGTGGGTGGCGTGGCGCTTGCCGTGCTCGCGAGCGGGTGCGGCGGCGCCGAACAGGACGCACACGAACCGAAGGCCACCTACCAGGTCGAAGTCGTCAGGGCCCATTTCCCGACCAAGCAGGCGATCGCCAGTAACACGAAGCTCGTGCTGGACGTTCGCAACGCGGGCCCACGCACGATCCCCAACGTGGCGGTTACGCTCAACTCGCTCAGCTACACGAGCAACTATCCGCACCTGGCCGTCAACAAGCGGCCGGTGTGGATCGTGAACACAGGGCCGGGGCCGATCCCCACCTTCCCCGTGAAGACGGAGGAAGCCTACCCGCAGGGTGGCGGGGAAACCGCGTATGTCAACACCTGGGCGCTGGGGACGCTGGCACCCGGCGCGAGCAAGAGCTTTGTGTGGCGTGTGACTCCAGTGAAGACTGGAACCCACACGGTCCACTACACCGTGGCGGCCGGACTCAACGGCAAGGCGCGCGCGCAACTGACCAGCGGGAGCGCGGTCACAGGCACGTTCGTCGCGCAGATCGCGCCCAAGCCTCTGCCGACGCACGTGGATCCGCAGACGGGTCAGGTCGTCCCGGGCCCCAACCCGGCCTCGGCTACCCCGCAGCCTGCCTCTCCTTGAAATGAAAAGCTCGTTTGGCCGCGTGTCGAAAGATCGCGCGCGAGCTTTTGCCAGTTGAGCGATGCCCGGACGCGCGCTGAGGGTTACGATGCGATTCGGCCCCATGCCCATAGGCCGGCGCGCCCAGCCGCGTGCAGAACGGCCACCCAGAAATGAAACTTGACCAGGAGGAATCGAGCCCGCCCATGCCAAAGAGCCGCCAAACGAATGTGACAGCCGCGCAGTGGAGCGCCAACGGGAGCGCGCTCGGCTCGCTCGATCTGACTCTTCCCGGAAACCAGATCTTTGCGTCGAACGTGTTCAGCGTGGCGGTGCAGCGCCGTCGCCTGCCCAAGCACGTGTTCAAGGCGCTGCAGCGCACACTGGAGCGTGGCGAGGCGCTGGACACGACGCTGGCCGACGCTGTCGCGCAGGCGATGAAGGAATGGGCGATGGAGAAGGGCGCCACTCACTACACGCACTGGTTCCAGCCGCTGACCGGCTCCACCGCCGAGAAGCACGACTCCTTCTACGGCCCGGCCGACGACGGCACCGCGATCGCCGAGTTCTCCGGCAAGGAGCTGATCCAGGGCGAGCCGGACGCGTCGAGCTTCCCGACCGGCGGCATTCGCGCGACGTTCGAGGCGCGTGGGTACACGGCCTGGGACCCAACCTCGCCGGCGTTCATCCTGGAGAACCCCAACGGCGCGCTGCTGTGCATCCCAACGGCGTTCACCTCGTGGACGGGCGAGGCGCTCGACCACAAGATCCCGCTGCTGCGCTCGATGGACGCGCTCTCGGGTGCCGCCATGCGCGCACTGGAGCTGCTAGGCGTCGAGGACGCGCGGCGCGTGTTCACCACAATCGGTTGCGAGCAGGAGTACTTCCTAATCGACGAGCAGTACTACTTCGAGCGTCCCGACCTGCTGACGACGGGACGCACGCTGTTTGGCGCCAAGCCGCCGAAGGGCCATGAGCTCGACGACCATTACTTCGGCTCGATCCCAGAGCGGATCCTCGCGTACATGCTGGAGGTGGAGCTGGAGCTGGCGAAGCTGGGCGTGCCGATCAAGACGCGCCACAACGAGGTCGCGCCCAACCAGTACGAGGTGGCGCCGATCTTTGAGAACTCCAACGTCGGCGCCGACCACCAGATGCTGACGATGCAGATCCTGCAGAACACGGCGCGCCGGTATGGCCTCGTTTGTCTCCTACACGAGAAGCCGTTCGCGGGAGTGAACGGCTCGGGCAAGCACAACAACTGGTCGATGGGCACCGACACGGGCCTGAACCTGCTCGATCCGGGCGACACGCCGAGCGAGAACCTGAACTTCCTGTTCTTCTGCGCGGCGGTCATCCAGGCGGTCAACAAGCACCAGCAGCTGCTGCGCGCCGCGGTCGCCAACGCCGGCCAGGATCACCGGCTCGGAGCCAACGAGGCGCCGCCGGCGATCATCTCGATCTTCCTCGGCGCGGAGCTCGAGAAGGTGTTCGCAGCGATCGAGGCGGGCAAGGTGCAGGCCTCCAAGCCGGGATCGTTCCTCGGTCTGGGGACCCCGGTGCTGCCGCCACTGCCGCTGCACGGAGGCGACCGCAACCGCACCAGCCCGTTCGCGTTCACCGGCAACAAGTTCGAGTTCCGTGCGCTGGGCTCAAGCCAATCGCCGGCGCTGCCCAACACGGTGCTGAACACGATCGCCGCGGAGGCGATCGACGAGCTGGCGGAGAAGCTGAAGACGGCGCTCAAAGCGCCGGGCGTCACCCTGGAGAAGGCGGTGGCGAAGGTCGTCAAGGAGGCATGGTCGGCGAACAAGCAGATCGTGTTCGACGGCGACGGCTACTCCGAGGCGTGGCACAAGGAGGCCGAGAAGCGCGGCCTCGCGAACCTGAAAACCACGCCGGATGCGCTGCCGTGGTTGGTCGACAAGCAGACGGTGGCGGCCTTCAAGAAGTACAAGGTGCTCTCCAAGCGCGAGCTGGAGTCGCGCCTTGAGGTGTTCACCGAGCAGTACGCGGTGAAGATCAACATTGAGGCCGAGACGGCCGCGCAGATCGCGCGCACGATGCTGCTGCCGGCAGCGGTGCGTCACCTGATCGAGCTGAAGGCCACGGGCCTCGAGGAGCTGGTCGAGGAGGTCGAGCCGCTCGTCAAGGAGCTGCAGTACGCGATCGTCAAGCTGGAGGACGCCAACCTCTCAGACAACCAGCCCGACGACTCGGCGATGAAGTGGGCGATCTACGTGCGCGACACGGTGATCGGAGCGATGGACGACGTGCGCGACGTGTGCGACCGCCTGGAGAAGCTGGTCGCGGACGACATCTGGCCCTTGCCCAAGTACTCGGAGATGCTGTTTATCAAGTAGCCGTCGTTGACGGGCACCCGCGGGCGGATGAAATCGGTGAGGGCAGTGTTGTATATGTATTTTTGCGCGCATAACACTTCACAAAGTAAAGTGTTATGCGCGCAGTTTTTTGGGAAGACACCGTCGCTCCTCCTCATTTCACCGTCGCTCCTCCTCATTTCACCGTCGCTCCTCCTCATTTTCTGAGTAGCCCCTACGCACTGACGACGGGGGAGCCGTGCCAGCGCGTGGCGGGCGGTAGCGTCTCGCCACGCAGCACGACCGAGTGGGCGCCGATGCAGGCGCCTGCACCAAGCTTGGTGTCGGGCAGCACGGCCGAGGTGGGGCCCATTGTCGCGCCGGCGCCAATGCTGGTCGGCGCGATCCGCAGCAGGCGGTCGTGGAAGACGTGGGTCATCAGGCAGGAGCCCCGGTTGACGGTGCAGCCGTCCCGCAGCTCGACGACGTCGTACTCGGTGATGGCCGTGGTTTCACACCACACGCCGCGACCGACCTTGCTGCCCATCGCGCGCAGGTACAGCGACAGCAGCGGGGTGCCTATCGCAAAGCGCAGCAGCCACTCGCCCGCGAGCTGCTCGTGGACGGTGTTGACGATCTCATCGCGCCACACGAAGAACGACCACAGGGGGTGCTCGGAGGTGCGGTAGCGCCCGATCAGCACCCACTTGATGGCGACCGCGAGCGCGGCCGAGAGCAGCCCGGAGCCGAGCACCACCAGCGGTGAGAGCGCGATCATCGCGGGGATGCCGAGGTGCGCGCCGAGCCGGTCGAGCACGAGCAGGTCGAGCAGGCCGATCGCCATCGAGATCGTATTGGGGGCGAGGATCCGGATCGCGTCCATGACGCCGCGCGCGAGGACCAGGCGTCGTGGCGGTTCGGTGGTGCGCGCCGGGTCCGTGGCCGCCGGCAGACGCGGCAGCTCGATCGCGGGCACACCGAGCCATGAGGTCCCCTGCGCGGCACGCCGAGGAGCGAGCGTGAGCGCACCGACGAGGCTGTCGTTGCCGAGCGTGGTGCCCTCGCGCAGCACCGCGCCCGGGCCGAGGAAGCTGCGGTCGCCGATCTCGATCGACTGCATCTGCAACCAGTCCCCACGCGAGCGAGCGCCGCAGAAGCCGACGTCGTCGGTGGCGTGGCTGAGCTCGCCGAAGGACACCAGCGGGTTCAGGCCGGTGGAGGTCGATATCTCCGTGCGCCGCCCGACGCGGATGCCCATCAGCCGCAGCCAGCCGCGCGTGTAGAGCGAGGCGTACAGCGGGAACAGGATCGCGCCGGCCGACTCCTGGATGTCGCCGGAGAGCCATAGGGCCCAGCCGAGCGCTCCACCCGCCCTGTGCCAGCCGGGGCGCACGAGCTTCCACAGCAGGCGCAGCGTGAGCGCGGTGAGCACGGCGAGCGTGACGGTGGAGAGGCTGGCGATCACGACCGCGTCGAGGAGCAGCCCGACGAGCGAGCCGCCGATCCAGGGAACGCCCGAGCCGAGCAGCGCGAGCACGGCGATCGCGGGGGCGACGGCGAGCAGGACGAGCAGGCCCTCCAGCAGCATGCTCGAGGCGTAGAGCGCCTTCCAGACACGTGCGTGACTACTGGGCGCGGGACTCTCCACAGGCCAGTTTGCCCCGGCGAGGCCGAGGTAGCGGGCGGGGCTGCCGCCCCAGTGCTCGCCGGCTGGGATCGAGCCGGAGATGACGCTCGCGGGCTCGATTTCGGCGCCCTCGCCGATGCTGGCTCCGGGGGCGAGCAGGGTGCGCGAGCCGACGCTGGCGCCGGCGCCGATGCGCACCTCCCCGATCACCAGCTCCTGGCCGTCGATCCACCAGCCGTGCAGGTCGACCTGGGGCTCGACGGTGGCCCCCTGACCGATCTGCACGAGCGAGGTCAGCGTGGGCATGCTCGCGATGCGTGCGTCGCGATCGACCCGCGCACCCATAAGGCGGGCATAGCGGGTCGAGAAGGGCGTGCCGGCGAGCCTCGTGAGGTTGCAGTACTCGCTGAGGCGCTCAAGGAACCACACGCGGCAGGCAAGCCAGGAGTCGCGAGGGTAGCGGCCGGGACGCGGACGCGACAGCAGAACACGGCGCGCGAGCACGGCGATGGCGAGCCGGCCCATGGGGCTTGCGAGCGCCAGCCATGCACCGATCAACCATACCCAGCCTACGTGAGGCAGCCCGTCCGATTCGATGTTGCCGAAGGCGAGCGCGGCGAGCACCCATTGGGTGGCCGCGAGCGCGCTCAGAACCAGCACGCCAGCGAGCTGCATCGCGCCAAACCACGATGACGGAGCGGACACCGATGCGGGCTGCTCCCCGGAGCTCTCGCTGAGCTCCTCAAGACGCGCGGCGAGCTGGCCCAGACGCCGGTGCTCGTAGACGTCGGCAACCGCAACGGTGGGGAACCGCTCGCGTAGCACCGACACCAGCTTGGCGGCCGCCAGCGAGCTGCCGCCGCTTGCGAAGAAATCGGTGTCGGCGGTCATTGCCACGGGCCCGAGCTGGTCGACGAAGCGCTGGGCGAGCCATGCCGCGGTCGCGCTCAACGCGGGGTCGATCGGACCAGCGGTGTCCGATGGCGGCCAGGGAAGCGCGGCACGATCCACCTTGCCCGAGCGTGTGCAGGGCATCCGCTCGAGCACAACCACGAGCGGCGCGAGCCCGTCGGGCAAAAGCTCAGCCACCTGGGCGCGTATGTGGTCGGGGTTGACCTCGCCGACCACATACCCAACGAGCACCTTGTTGCCAGCGGCGGTGCTCTGCACCACGGCCGCGGCTGCGCGCACGCCGGCAACCGCGCTGAGCTGGGCCTCCACCTCGCCGAGCTCCAAGCGCCTGCCTGCGATCTTGACCTGCTGGTCGCGCCGGCCGATGAAACGCAGTCCGCCGGTCGTCTCGCACACGATGTCGCCGGAGCGGTAGGCGCGCTCCCAGCCAAGCGCCGGCAGTGCGGCGTAGCGCTCGGCGTCGAGCGCATCATCGAGGTAGCGGCCGAGCCCCACCCCGCCGATGACGAGCTCTCCGGGCTCACCGAAGGCCACCTGCCTGCCCGCCTCGTCGATGACCGCCGTGTGCCAGCCCGCGAGCGGCCATCCGATCGTGACCTCCTCCCCGGCGCCGACGCGCGCCGCGGTCGAGACGACCGTGGCCTCGGTCGGGCCATAGGTGTTCCAGACCTCACAGCAGGTGGCGAGGCGCCAGCCGAGCTCGGTGGAGCACGCCTCACCTCCGAGGATCAGCAGGCGCACACCGGCGAGCGTCTGTCGGTCCCACATAGCCGCGAGCGTGGGCACGGTCGATATGACCGTGATCGAGCGTGCCGACAGCCACGGTCCGAGGTCCACTCCCGAGCGCACGAGCGCGCGCGGGGCGGACACTAGCGCGGCGCCGCTGGACCACGCCAGCCACATCTCCTCGCAGCTGGCGTCGAAGGCGACCGACAGGCCGGCGAGCACACGGTCGGAGCAATCCACGCTCCACAGCTTTGCCTCCGCGTCGACGAACGCGGCCGCGGAGCGGTGGGTGACCGCGACGCCCTTCGGCTGGCCGCTGGAGCCCGACGTGAAGATGATCCACGCGTCGTCGTCGACGCGCAGCTCGCGACCGCCCCCACGGGGTGCCGGCAGATGCCGCGAACGCCGTAGGCGCAGGTCGTCCTCGAGTACGCCACAAACCCCGGCCTGCTCCCAGATCGCGGCGGTGCGAGCCGGCGGGTCGTCGGCATCGCAGGGCACGTAGGCGGCACCGGAGCGCAGGACCCCGAGAATCGCGACGTAGAGTCGAGAGGAGCCGCTTGGGAAGCTGATTCCGACGCGGTCGCCCGGTCCGATGCCCTGTTCGCGCAGCTCGTTGGCGAGCGTGAGCACAGCTTGTGAGAGCTCGTCGTAGGTGAGCGTGGCGTCCTCGGCGTCGAGCGCGATGCGAGCTCCGTGACGCTCGACGGTCGCGGCAAGGATGTCGAGCAGTGAGCGTGCGGCCGGCGCCCGCGCCGGCCCGTGCAGCTCACGCGCCGCGGAGCCCCCGCCGGTGGAGGTGGCCGTCAAGACGGAGTCTCCGTCGTCACATCTGTGAGGCGGCCTCTGGCTTTGAGGCGACCTGTGAGGTTGTAGAAGGTTTCCATCGGCGATGATGGTGGCGCATCGCGGTGGCCCAGCAGGAGCTGAAGGGGACTCTTAAGTAGAACTTCGTCAATTCTTAATCGAGCGTGCTTGCGGGATCAATGCTGAAGATGTGGCTCAGATTTCAGACCACAGAGCTTGGTCCTCGTCCCCGAGACGCCATAGACCGACCGCCAGGCCGGCGTCGCGGCCAACCTCCAGGCGCGCGGTGATCGCGTGCGCGTCGAGGTAGAAGACCGTGTGGTGGATGCCGGCGCGAGCATAGCTGAAGGTCATTTCACCGGAGGCGGGATCGCGCGCCGGGGTCGCGTGCGCCGAGCTCGCGAGAGCCGCGACGCCGGAGTACTGGTAGGCGGTAGCCTCATACGAAGACCCATCCGACCCATACGTGCCACCTGTGCCTGACCCGCCTGTTGTGCCCGTGCCGTCCGTTGCGCCTGCCCCGTCCGTTGCGCCTGCCCCGTCCGTTGCACCTGACTCATCTGTTGCGCCCGCGCCGTCCGTTTGACCCGTGCGCGCCCAGTCGAGCCCGTACATCGGCACCCCCAACACGAAGCGCCGCGCGTGTGGCAGCGAGGCGACGTAGGCGGCCACCTTGCGGACCCACGGCAGCGGTGCGATCGGACCGGGAGCCGATCCTTCCCAGTGCAGGCCCCACGCGAGCACGAACACTTCGTCGGCCAACGCGCTCAGCTTCGAATCGTCGTAGAAGCCGGTCGAGCTGCGGGCGTCTTCGTGGGTGACGCCGTCCACGACGACCGACAGCCTCTTGCCGAGCGCGTGCAGCCGGCGCGCCGATTCGGCGACGAACGAGCTGAACGCGGCCCGGTCGGAGGCGCCGTCGTTCTCGAAGTCGAGGCACAGACCGCTGTAGAGGGGGTTGCGGGCAAGCGCGATCAGTCGCGCGAGTGAGCTCCGGCGCAGCGCGGGATCGGTGAGGATGCGGTGGACCGCAGCCTTCTGTTGGCAGCTGAAGCGAGGCATCTCGACCATGTGGTGGGCAGCGGCGTATTCGTCGACGGAGGCCTCAGACGCACCGGCTATCTGCCCGCTCGGGAGCCGGCAGTAGAAGTAGGTCGGGTAGAGGACGCCGATCGCACTTGCGTGGGCTTGGAGATCCGCAAACGAATCCGGCGAGCCGGCCAGCAGGAACGCCCGCAGCGGGTTGGCCTCCACAACGCCCGCGGCGCGATCCGCCATGCCATCGCTCGCCGCCGCGAGGGCGCCCGAGAACGCAAGCAGCGTCAACGCCAGCGTGCCCACCAGACGCACGCCCCTCAAAGCGGCTGTCTTTGCAAACGCCGTGCTCACAAGCCGCAGTGTGGTGACGCTCAGCCGGTGCCGCCGAGCCCCGGCAGTTCCCAGATACTCTGGTCCTCGCTGCCCAGGTGCCACAGGCCGACACCGAGGCCCAGCGACCGCGCCAACGCGACGCGCACGGCGATCGACTGCTGGTCGGTGTACCAGACCGAATGCGAGACCCCGGCGGAGTCGACGTAGGAGAAGTGAGGATCGGCCGCTGTGGGTTCCCATTCCGGGGTGATGCCGTACTCGCTGGCCAATGCCATCACGTTGTCGTACTCAAGCGCGGTGCCCGGATTGGAGGTTCCGCCGCCGTTGGGCCAGTCGATCCCGTACATGGGCATGCCGAGCACGAACTTGCTCTTGTTGGGAAGCGTCGCGGTGTAGTTGGCCACGCGCGTGAACCAGCCCAGTTCGTCGAGCGCACCGGGTGCTGAGGTCGTCCAGTGCAGGCCCCAGTCGAGCACGAACAGGTAGTCGGAGGGCACCGACAGCGCGGCGTCGTCGTACATCGCGGCGCGCCCGGACATGATGTTGTAGTACTTGGCTGTGACAACGGTGGAGAGCTTCTCTCCCTGTGCGTGCAGACGTGCGGCGAGCGCGGTGATGAAGGCGGTGAAGGGATTGCGCTCGCTCGGCGCGGCGCCCTCGAAGTCGATCTGAAAGCCCGCGTAGCCATAAGTGCTGCCGAGTTCCGCGAGCCGGTCGATCAACGCTTCCTGCTTGCTGGGTTCATTGAGGATTTCGTCCTCGTCGGTGGGGTTTTGACAGTTGAGGCGCGGCATCACCGCGATCTGGCGTGCCTGCGCCCAGCCGGTGACGAGCGGATCGTTGTTGCCCGTGATCTTGCCTCCTGTGCCGCAGTTGAAGTCGGTGGGATACACCACGCCGATCTGCTGGTAGTGGGCCTGCAGGTCGTCGAAGCTCTGGTCGGTGGACGCGAGCAGGAACGCCTGCACGTTGCCGTGCGTGGGCGTCGGGTTTTCCGTTTGGATCGCAAGCGGCGCGGTGCGCGGACTGATCGCACCGAGCGAGTCCACGGCGGTGACGGTGATCTGGTAGCCGGTCGAGGGCGCGAGGCTCGTGAGCGTCATTTCGGGGTTGGCCGTTTGACCCACGGGCGTGTCGTTGCGGAACACGCGGTAGCCGACGATCTTGCCGCTGACGGCAGTGCTCGGCGACCATTTGACAGTTGCCGAGGAGGCTGTGACTTCAGTGGCACTCAGGCCGGTGGGGGCCGGCGGCGGCGTGTGAGTGGTGAACACGTCGAGCTCGGGCGCCGGCGCGCTCAGATAGCCCTCGGCGTCGAGCGCGCGGACCGTGAACGTGTAGTGGCGCTCGGAGGCAAGCGTGACCGTGGTGGTCAATCCGGACACGACACGCTCGGGCTGACCGTTCTCGAACAGCAGGTACCCCGAGAGCTTGCCGTCGGTGGCGCTGCCTTCGTTCCAGGCGAGCGTGGCGGAGGTGTCGGTGACCTTCAGCGCCGCCAGCTGCGTGGGCCCGTCGGGCGGCGTGTGGGTCGTGGACAGATGAAACGGGGCGCTGGGCGCGCTCTGGTGCTTGGCGGTGTCGATCGCGCCGACGGCGATCAGGTAGGTGTGCAGCGAAGACAGGTGGGAGAGGCGCATCGTCGTAGAGGGTGTCTGTGCGACCAGGCTGTCGTCGCGGTAGAGGCGATAGCCCGCGATGCGCGCACCACCGGGGGTGCTGGGCAGCCACCACATGGTGGCGCCGGCGTCGCTGACTTCTGAGGCGCTGAGCCCGGTGGGCGTGCTGGGCCCCGCGTTGTTGGGCGCGTGAAAGACGTAGTGCGACTCGATCCGCAGCGACTTGCCGGCGGGACCCACACAGCCGCTGACGTCGACCGCGACGACCGTGATCGTGTGCGCGCGCGTCTTGCTGAGCTTGACCACGTAGCTGCGAGCGCGCGTCTGGCCGAGCACGGCACCGTCGCGTCTCACGCGGTAGCCGGCGAGAGCCGGGTTGGCGCCGTGGACGGCGTGCCAGCCGATCCGCAGGCCCCCGGAGACATGGGCGAGCACGCGCAGCCCCAACACTCGCGCGGGCGCGCGGAAGGCCTTCGTGCGACGCCGCACCTGCGCACAGGAGAGCGGCCCGGAGCCGTGGTGTGGCTTCGTGGCGTGGTGGGTGCCGGCGCCGTGGCTCGCACTGGCTGTGCCGGCACCGCGGCTTGCACTGGCTGTGCCGGCACCGCGGCTTGCGCTGGAGACGCGGCCTGCGGTCAAACCGCGGTGCGCGTCGGCCGCGAACGCGGTGTCGGCGGCGAAGGGATCGAAATGCCGTATGTCCCCCTCGATCTCGCGCGCGAGCGTGACCGGCGCACGCAGCAAGGACGGTCCGAGCAGCAGCACAGGCGCCACCGATAGCGGCAGCAGGAGCATCCCGATAATGCGCTTGAACGCCGCGACTTCGTCCTTCATCTCAGACGCCCCCCTCGCCGCCGGCCATGCCGGCGGTCGCCGGACGTGTGCCCCACGCGGCGGTGCGGCAGGTGGCGATCGCGTAGTAGGTCTGCCACAGCATGATCGCGAGGTAGAAGAAGACGAACAGGATCCCGTACATCCAGATCACGCTGTAGTTCTCCTGGAAGAGCACGAAGTAGAGCGAGTAGACGACCGCGAGCGAATAGATGCCGGCGATGTAGATCAGTGGCAGCGAGCCGTTGTGGGCGATCACCCCCCAGAAGATCGAGTGGAGCGCGGCGACGGGGGCGATCAGCGGCAGCACGATGCTGAGATAGGTGAAGATCGCCGCGACGGGGTGCTTGCGCCAGATGAAGCGCGAGACCATCAGCGACTCGCGCGTCCAGGAGCGCTTCCAGCGCGTCTGCTGCTTGACGAAGGCGCGGAACGTGGTGGGCACGATCGTGTGGGAGACGGCGCTCTTCTCATACAGGACGCGCCAGTCGCGCAGCACGCAGTTGGTGAGCGAGCGATCATCGCCAAAGGTGGACTCGACGCCGAGGAACGTCTGGCCCTCCCACCACTCCAGACGCGGCATGATCGCCTCGCGCCGGTAGGCCGAGAAGCAGCCCGAGCAGCAGGTGACGGCGTTGAACACCGACTCGGCGGCCTTCACCACGCGGAACGCGACGAAGTAGCGCACGGCCTGCATGCGGGTGAGCCAGGTGTCGCGCACGTTGAGCACGTTGGCGTGCCCACAGACCGCCCCCACGCGCGGGTCGGCGAGCGGCTGCACGAGCTTTCCCAGCGCGTCGGGCTCGACGACCGAGTCGGAGTCAACGAACACGATCACCTCGGCGGCGGTGGCGCGGATCCCCGCGGCCATCGCCGCGCGCTTGCCGCGGTTCTCGGGAAAGTCGATCACCTGCACGCGACCGGGAGCGCTGTCGGCGACGCGGCGCATCTCGGCCAGCGTGGCGTCGGTGGAGCCGTCGTTGACGGCCACCAGTTCGAGCTTGTCGCGCGGGTACTGGAGATCCAGCAGCGAGGTCAACGAAGCGGCGATCGCGTCCTGCTCGTTGAAGCCGGGCATCACGATCGCGATCCGTGGCTCCAGTCCGGCGTCGGGCTTTGAGCGATAGAACAGACTGAATAGGAAGCGCGAGAGTATGTAGGTGGTCACGCAGGTGCTGTAGATGCCGAAGAAGAGGTTGGAGAACATCACCTGGACGAACTCGGCCTTGTAGGCGATCACCGCGGCGATCAGCCAGATCAGGTAGATGACCGCGAAAGCCTTCAAGACGAGGTTGACTATCTCGTTCTGGGATGGCGCCACAGCCCGCGCGAGCTTGCGCGAGCCAAGCAGCAGAGCGCTGAGCAGGATGTTCATCACAGCAGGAAGCGCAGGCGTCCGGTGGGCGTGCGGTAGGTGCAGTCGAGCACCGCGGGACAACGCCTCAGCCAGCCGTAGTCGTGGTCGGGGTGAACCGTGGCGATGATCGCGAGGTCGTAGTCCTCGGGACCGAAGCCACCGGCGTCGTGGCGGGGGTCGGGGTCGACACCCGCAAGCGGTCCGCCGTCAAGCTCGATCTCGGAGACGAGCGGATCGTGGTAGTCGACGTGGGCGCCTTCGGCGCGCAGCCGGCCGATCAGCTCGAGCGCGGGCGCTTCGCGCGTGTCGGCGACGCCCGGCTTGTAGGAGACCCCGACGACCAGCACGCGTGCGTCGGACAGTCGCTTGCCGAGCTCGACGAGCACCTCGTGGGCACGCGCGGCCACGTGGCGGGGGCGCCCGGCGAGCTTGCGCAGCGCCTCCTCGGCGACGGCTGCTGGGCGGCCGCGTTCACGCAGAGGGTGCAGCAGATAGTGGGGGTCCACCGCGATGCAGTGCCCGCCGACACCAGCGGAGGGGTAGTGGGCGAGGAACCCATAGGGCTTGGTGGCGGCGCCGTCGGTGACCTCGATCGGCTCCAGCCCGTGCGCGCGGCAGGCTTCGGCCATCTCGAAGGCGAACGCGATGTTGACGGCACGGAACGTGTTCTCGTAGAGCTTGACCATCTCGGCTGCCTCGGGCGAGGAGACGCGGTAGAGGCTCTTGCAGGTGTGGCGCAGAAGCTCTGAGGCACGCCGGAAGCAGGTCTCGCTGACGGCGCCGATCACACGCGGGGTGAGCAACTGCTCGTGGTCGGGCACGCCGGGGTCGATGCGCTCGGGGGCAAACGCGACGAACACGTCCTCGCCGACCGTGAGGCCACGCGCGGCGAGCGGCTCGACGAGCAGCTCGCGTGTGGTGCCGACGTAGGTGGTGGAGGTCAGCACGAGCGTCTGCCCGGCGCGTGCGTGGGCGACGACCGCCGCGCAGGCGCCGCGCAGGATCTCAGGCGCCGGTTGGTGGTGCTCGTCGATTGGGGTGGGCACGCAGATCAGGACGAGGTCGGCGGCGTCGAGCGCTTCGATGCGGTCGGTGAGCAGGAAGCCGTCACCGGCGAGGTGCGCGCGCAGGTGCTCGTGCTCGGAGGGCAGCAGCTCGGCGGCCCCGGCGCGGATCGCCTCCAGACGTGCGGAGGAGACGTCGATCCCGACGATCCGGCAGCCGGCGTTGCGCAGCGCGATGGCGGTTGGCAGGCCGACGTAGCCGAGACCGACAATCGCCACGACGGCGTGCTCGGTGACCGCGGCGTCCGCCACGAGCGCGGCCGTGTGGTGTGAGGACTCGGCGGGGACAGTGTGGGCGGCGGTGGGCTCCTCCGTCCCGGCAGAGGCCGGCGTGGTGAGGAGCGTTGGGCTCGTGAGTGTGCCGGTGTTTAGCTCGGACGTCATTGGGGTAGCTCGATTGCGAGTGCCATGCGGTGCGCCTCCTGAGTCGTCCTGGTGGCCATGTGCGCGGCGAGCATGCACCACGTGGGAAAAATTTCCAGGGGCGCTGGACGATTGATGTAGAACCGTCCCTTGTGGTGATACGTACGCGTCGGCCGGAAGGCTCGCCGGTGCCGTCACAAGCGGGCAATACGTGTCGCGCCTTTCGGGAGACTCGGGTTTTTCCGAAGCAACACCCGAGCCGCGCTCAACCTTGGCATAGTCGTGTCAAGGTTGGGTCCGGCGCTGCTAGCATCCGAGCGGATGGCCCCACGCGACTACCTACAGGCGGTGCGCCACCACGTGGTCGTGTACGACGGCGGCATGGGCGCGACCCTGGAGCAGTTCGACCTGACCGCCGAGGACTACGGCGGCCTTGCGGGCAAGTGCCACGAGGCGCTGGTGCTGAATCGCCCGGACGTGATCGAGGGCGTGCACGCCTCGATGCTGGAGGCGGGCGCGGAGGTGGTCGAGACCGACACCTTCCAGGCCTCGCGCCTGAAGCTGGACGAGTGGGGGCTGGCCGACTACACGGTCGAGGTCAACACGAAGGCGGCTGAAATCGCGCGCCGCGCGGCCGGCGAGCACCGCTTCGTGGCGGGCTCAATCGGCCCGACTGGCTTCCTGCCGGCCTCTGAAGATCCGACGTTGGGACAGATCCGCTTTGGAGAGCTCGTCGAGGTCTTCACCGAGCAGGCGGAGGGATTGATTGACGGAGGGGTCGATCTACTGATAATCGAGACGGCGCAGGACATCCTCGAGGTCAAGGCCGCGATATTCGGCGCCCGCGCGGCGTTCAAGAGCACGGGTCGAACGCTGCCCATCCACGCGTCCGTGTCACTGCTGCCCAACGGCGGCAAGATGCTGCTGGGAACGGATATATCAGCGGTGCTTTGCACGCTTGAGGCGCTTACGGTGAGCGTGGTGGGGCTCAATTGCTCGACCGGTCCGCAGGACATGCGCGACGCGATCCGCTTCCTGGGCGAACACTGCTCGCTGCCGGTGGCGTGCATCCCCAACGCGGGATTGCCGTTGCAGGGCCCGGACGGAGAGACGATCTTCCCCGAGCAGCCCGGGCCGCTGGCGGAGGCGCTGGGAGAGTTCGTCGAGCGCTACGGAGTGGGCGTGGTGGGCGGTTGCTGCGGCACCACCCCCGATCACATCCGCGCGATCGCCGAGCGCGTCGGCGGGCACAAGGTGGAACCACGTCCCGCGCCTCGTCCCCCCCACCTGTCCTCGATGATCGCGGCCACCACGCTCGTGCAGGAACCGCGCCCGACGATGGTGGGCGAGCGCGTCAATTCACAGGGCTCGCGCAAGGCCAAGGAGCTGCTGCTGGCCGACGACTACGACGGGCTGGTGCAGATCGCCGAGGACCAGGTGACCGGCGGTGCGCACGTGCTGGACCTGTGCGTCGCGCTGACCGAGCGCGTCGACGAGGACGAACAGATGCGGCTGTTGGCCAAGCGCATCTCCCTCACCCAGGAGCCTCCGATCCAGATCGACTCGACCGAGCCGGAGGTGATCGAACGCGCGCTCGAGCAGATCCCCGGACGCGCGATCGTCAACTCGGTGAACCTGGAGGCGGGCCGCGACAAGCTCGACCGCGTGGTGCCGGTCGCGCTGGCCCACGGCGCGGCGCTGATCGCGCTGACGATCGACGAGGTCGGGATGGCAAAGACGGCGCAGCGCAAGGTGGAGATCGCCAAGCGCATCCGCGACCTGTGCTGCGAGGAGCACGGCCTTGACCCCGAGGTGCTGATCTTCGACTGCCTCACGTTCACGCTCACGACCGGCGATGAGGAGTGGCGACCCTCGGCCGTGGAGACGATCGAGGGCATCCGCCGCATCAAGGCCGAGATCCCCGGTGTGAAGACCTCGCTGGGGGTCTCCAACGTGTCCTTTGGCGTGTCCCCCGGCGCACGCGCGGTGCTGAACTCGGTGTTTTTGCACCACTGCGTGGAGGCGGGGCTGGACCTGGCGATGGTCAACCCCAACCACATCACGCCCTACTCGGAGATAAGCGACGAGGAGCGCGAGCTGGCCGACGACCTCGTGTTCAACCGCCGCGAGGACGCGCTGGAGAAGTTCATCGAGCACTTCGAGTCAAAGGGCGAGCAGGAGACCCAGACGACCGCCAATCCGACCGAGGGCATGGAGCCGGAGGAGGCGCTGCACTTCCACATCCTGCGCCGCCGCAAGGAGGGCGTGGAGGACTGGATCGACGCGTCGGTGAAGAAGATCGGCGCGGTGCCCACGCTCAACGAAGTGCTGCTGCCCGCGATGAAGGAGGTGGGCGACAAGTTCGGCGCCGGAGAACTGATCCTGCCGTTCGTGCTGCAGTCCGCGGAGGTGATGAAGCGCGCGGTCGCCCAACTGGAGAAATACCTCGACAAGATCGAGGGCTACACGAAGGGCACGGTCGTGCTGGCGACCGTGTTCGGTGACGTGCACGACATCGGCAAGTCGCTGGTCAACACGATCCTCACCAACAACGGCTACACGGTGATCG
>JBAWFB010000045.1:0-15803 GCA_049591495.1 Solirubrobacteraceae bacterium | reverse complement strand
CCGCATGCCCGTCATCTTCCGTATCCGCGACGAATACGAGCGACTGTGGGATGAGGAGAACAAGACGCTGCCGGTGGAGATCACGAGTGCGATCGCGCTCGACGAGCAGACCACCGAGAGCCTCGGCAAGACGATCGGGGAGCGCGCCGGGCGCAAGGTCACCCTGTCAGCGCGCGTGGACCCAGACATTCTCGGCGGCATCATCGTGAGGGTCGGAAACTCGATCCTCGACGCCTCTATTCGCAACCGACTGGAGCAGCTGCGCAGGCACGTTGCCCAAGGAGCCTCTTAAAGCATGCAGATCAATCCCGATGAGATCACGAGCATCCTGAAGAGCCGCATCGAGGGACTCGACGCGGGCCAAGCTGAGCTGACCGAGGTTGGCACCGTGCTGTCGGTGGCCGACGGCATCGCGCGTCTGCACGGCCTCGAGAACTGCATGTCCTTTGAGATGCTCGAGCTGCCCCACGGCGTCACCGGCCTGGCGCTCAACCTCGAGTCCGACAACGTCGGCGCCGTGCTGTTCGGCGACTGGGAGCGGGTGTCTGAGGGCGACACCGTCAAGCGCACCGGCGCGCTGCTTGAGATCCCAGTTGGCGAGCAGCTGCTGGGACGCATCGTGGACCCGCTCGGACGCGCGCTTGACGGCAAGGGCGAGATCTCGGTGCAGGAGACACGACCTGCTGAGTTCAAGGCTCCCGGTGTCGTGCAGCGCCAGCCGGTCAAGCAGCCGATGCAGACCGGCCTGAAGGCGATCGACGCGATGATCCCGATCGGCCGTGGCCAGCGAGAGCTCATCATCGGCGACCGCCAGACCGGCAAGACGGCGATCGCGATCGACACGATCATCAACAACAAGGACACCGGGGTGGTGTCGGTGTACGTGGCGATCGGCCAGCGCATGTCCACGGTCGTGGCGCTCGCGCAAACGCTCGAGGAATACGGGGCGCTGGAGAACACGATCATCGTCGCGGCGCCCGCGGATGAGGCCGCGCCGATCAAGTTCATGGCCCCCTACGCCGGCTGCGCGATGGCCGAGCACTTCCTCTACAACGGCAAGCACGCGCTGTGCGTGTATGACGATCTGACAAAGCACGCCTACGCGTATCGCCAGATGTCGCTGCTGCTGCGTCGCCCGCCGGGACGCGAGGCCTACCCCGGCGACGTGTTCTACCTGCACTCGCGCCTCTTGGAGCGCGCGGTCAAGCTCAACGACGATCTCGGCGGTGGCTCGCTGACGGCGCTGCCGATCATCGAGACACAGGCCGGCGACGTGTCGGCGTACATCCCCACGAACGTGATCTCGATCACCGATGGGCAGATCTTCCTCGAGTCCAAGCTGTTCAACTCTGGCGTGCGTCCCGCGATCAACGTCGGTATCTCGGTGTCGCGTGTGGGCGGCAACGCGCAGATCGGACCGATGAAGAAGGTTGCGGGCCGCATCAAGCTCGAGCTTTCCCAGTACCGCGACCTCGAGGCGTTCGCGCAGTTCGGCTCAGATCTCGACGCCGACACGCAGCGCACGCTCGCCCGCGGCGAACGCCTGGTGGCGACGCTCAACCAGCACGAGCGCGCGCCGCTGGCAGTCGAGGACCAGGTCGTGCAGATCTTCGCCGCCACCAACGGCTATCTGGACAGGCTGAAGGTCGAGCGGGTGCCCGAGTTCCTGCTGGGTCTGGTCGAACGGCTGCACTCCAAGCACCAGGACCTGCGCAAGAAGGTAGGCGGCGGCGACTGGTCGGAGGACGTGCAGAAGGACGTGCGCGGCACCGTCGATGCCTTCGCGCAGGACTTCGGCTACGACCTCGACGAGGAGGGTCAGCCGCTGGACGACGACGCGCCACTGCGAGCTGACGAGACGACCCATGTGGAGGAGCCTCAGGCCGCCTAGCGCCGGCCGCGGAGCACACTCATGGCATCTCAACGCGACGTCAAGAACAAGATCGCCTCGGTGAAGAACATCCAGAAGATCACCCGGGCGATGGAGATGGTGGCCGCCGCGCGTCTGCGCCGCGCCGAGCAGCGGATCTCCGCGCTGCGTCCCTACGCGGACGCGATCGCGCGCATGACACGCCAGGCGGCACAGGCCGCCGGTGCGGAGACCGCGCGCGTGCCGCTGCTGAGCGAGCACGCGTCCCAGACCAACGCGGGACTGCTGCTGGTCACCGGCGATCGCGGGCTGGCGGGTGGCTTCAACTCCCAGATCATTCGCGCCGGCATCCGTCTCTCGGCGGAGATGGCCGAGCAGGGGATGGGCAGCAGCTGGTATGCGACGGGGCGCCGTGGCGTCTCCTCGATCACCTTCCGCGGGCACGAGCTCAGCGGGAGCTACACCGGCTTTGCCGACCGACCCTCCTACGCCGACGCGCGCACGATCGCCGAGGACGTGATCGCCGCCTATGTCGAGGGCCGTGTGGATCGCGTGGAGATGATCTACAACTCCTACGTCTCGCCGCTCACCCAACACGTCACGCGCCAGACTCTGCTGCCGCTCTCACACGAGGCGATCTCCGGCGAGCAGGACGAGACCGAGAGTCCCGCCCACCCCGCACAGGGCACGCACGGGGAGGGGTCCTCGAATGGCGCTAAGAAAGCGCTCGTCGAGTACGAGCCCGACCCTGAGATGATCCTCAGGCGGCTCGTGCCGGACTACATCGAGATCTCGATCTACCGGGCGCTCGTGGAGTCCGCCGCCGGCTTCTTCGGTGCGCAGATGACCGCGATGCGCAGCGCCTCGGAGAACGCCGGGGAGATCATCACCGAATACACACTGCAGATGAACCGCGCCCGCCAGGCTGAGATCACCCAGGAGATCATGGAGGTCGTTGCAGGAGCAGAGGGCCTAAGTTAGGACTCCCGCCCAGTCGAGTGCAGCCACCACGAAACGAACTTGAACAGATGATTAGGAGATCAGAGAGCTAATGCCACCCAGCACCACCACAGAGCCGACCGCAGCAGTCAACGGAACCACCGCGCGCAACGTCGGGCGCATCGAGGAGATCCAGGGCGTCGTGATCGAGGCCGTGTTCCCCGACAAGCTGCCCGAGATCAACCACGCGATCACGATCGCACGATCTGCGGCCGCGGCTGATGAGGAGGCTCCGGGAATCAGCACCTCGGCCGGTGAGGGTGTGCTGGTGTGCGAGGTCCAGCAGCACCTCGGCGACGATCGCGTGCGCGCGGTGGCGATGGACACCACCGATGGTCTGGCGCGCGGCACCGAGGTGATCGACACCGGCGGCCCGATCACAGTGCCTGTCGGCGAGGTGACGCTTGGTCGCATCTTCAACCTGCTGGGCGAGCCGCTCGACCTCGGCGAGGATCTGCCCAAGGACGTGGAGCGTCGTGGCATCCATCAGGACGCGCCGCGTGCGGAGGACTTGACCCCGACCACCGAAATGTTCGAGACCGGCATCAAGGTGATCGACCTGCTCGCCCCCTACGCCAAGGGCGGCAAGGTCGGCCTGTTCGGCGGCGCGGGTGTCGGCAAGACCGTGTTGATCCAGGAGCTCATCCACAACCTAGCCAAGGAGCACGGCGGGCTGTCGGCGTTCTGCGGTGTGGGCGAGCGCTCGCGCGAGGGCAACGACCTGTGGCTGGAGATGAAGGAGTCGGGCGTGCTCGACAAGACGATGCTCGTGTTCGGCCAGATGAACGAGCCCCCTGGAGCCCGCATGCGCGTCGCGCTCTCAGGACTGACGATGGCCGAATACTTCCGCGACCAGGGCCAGGACGTGCTGCTGTTCATCGACAACATCTTCCGTTTTGTGCAGGCCGGCTCCGAGGTCTCGGCGCTGCTGGGACGGATGCCCTCCCAGGTCGGCTACCAGCCGACGCTTGAGACCGAGATGGGCCAGTTGCAGGAGCGCATCACCTCCACGAGCCGCGGCTCGGTGACCTCGGTGCAGGCGATCTACGTGCCCGCCGACGACCTCACCGATCCGGCGCCGGCGTCGGTGTTCGCGCACCTCAACGCCACCACGGTGCTGTCCCGCGCGATCTCCGAGAAGGGCATCTACCCGGCGGTCGATCCGCTGGACTCGACCTCCACGATCCTGAAGGCCGACGTGCTCGGCGACGATCACTTCCGTGTCGCCAACCAGGTCAAGGAGATCCTGCAGCGCTACAAGGAGCTGCAGGACATCATCGCGATCCTCGGCATCGACGAGCTCTCTGATGAGGACAAGCTCACCGTGCAGCGCGCGCGACGGATCGAGCGCTTCCTCTCCCAGCCGTTCTTCGTGGCCGAAGAGTTCACGGGCACCCCGGGTGCCTACGTGCCGATCGCGGAGACGATCCGCGGCTTCCAGGAGATCATCGACGGCAAGCACGACGATGTGCCAGAGAGCGCGTTCTTCCTCAAGGGCACGATCGACGAGGTTGTAGCGGCGGCCGGGAAAGACTAGGAACCCACAACCCAATGGCCCACACCAAGTTCCCAGTCGAAGTGCTCACCCCCGAGGGGGAGGTGTTCAACGAGGAAGTCGAAATGCTCTCCACCGTCACCGCGGTGGGGTCGATCGGCATCCTCGCCAACCACCAGCCGGTGCTCGCGCAGCTGGAGGAGACCGAGCTGCGGCTGTACCGCTCCGAGTCGGACATCGTGCGCTTCAAGCAGAGCAAGGGCTATCTGCAGTTCGCTGAGAACCGCGCGCTCGTTCTTGTCGAGGAGGCCACGCCCGTCGACGCATGAGCACGCATGGCGGCGTCGGGCGGCGTCCTCGGTCGCTCGCGTGCCTAGCACGCCACGCTCCCTGCGTCCTTGCCCAGCTTGCCCTGCATGCCCATGCGATCTCTATCTGACATCAAGAACGAACGTAATGCCTGAGCGCGAGCCGATCGGGGTGATCGGCACCGGGTATGTGGGCCTTGTCACCGCCGCCGGCTTTGCCGCTTTGGGCAGTGAGGTGTGGTGTGTGGACATCGACGCCGCCAAGGTCGAGCGTCTACGGCGCGGTGAGGTGCCGATCTATGAGCCGGGACTTGAGGAGCTGCTGGCCGAGCATTCCGAGCGACTGCACTTCTCGACCGACTTGAGTGACGCGCTTGAGCGCAGCCGGCTGCTGTTCGTAGCGGTCGGCACCCCGCCGACGTACTCCGGTGATGCCGACCTGTCCGCGGTGCACGCGGTCGTCGATGCGATTCCCGCGTCAGACAGTCACGCGCTTGTGATGAAGTCAACCGTCCCGTGCGGCACGGGCGCCGCGATCCAGCGCGTGCTCGGCGAGCGCGGCAAGCAGGGGCTGCGCTACGTCTCCTGCCCAGAGTTTCTGAAGGAGGGCTCGGCGGTTGAGGACTTCATGAACCCCGACCGTGTGGTCGTCGGCGACAACGGAGACTGGGCAGGCGATGCCGTGGTCGAGCTCTACGCGCCCCTGAACGCGCCGCTGGTGCGCACCGACATCGCCAGCGCCGAGATGGTCAAGCTGGCCTCCAACGCGTTTCTTGCCACCAAGATCTCCTTCATCAACGAGATCGCCAACGTCTGCGAGGAGACCCAAGCGGACGTCGTTGAGGTCGCTCGCGGCATGGGCCTGGACGAGCGCATCGGGCCCAAGTTCCTGCAAGCTGGAATCGGCTTTGGGGGCAGTTGCTTCCCCAAGGACGTCGACGCGCTCAAGCAGCTGGCGGGCAACTCTGGCTACCACTTCCAGTTGCTGACGGCTGTGATCGAGGTCAACGAGCTGCAGAAGCGCCGTGTGATCGCCAAGCTGCAGAAGCACCTCGGCGGCTTGGTGGGCAAGCGCGTGACACTGCTGGGACTCGCGTTCAAGCCCAACACCGACGACATGCGCGAGGCGTCCTCGCTGGTGCTCTCGGCACGGTTGAACGCCGATGGAGCGATCGTCAGCGCGTATGACCCGGTTGCCGAGGATGAGGCGCGCACGTTGATCAGCGGGCTTCGCTTCGCCGAATCCGCTATGGATGCGCTGCAAGATGCCGATGCTGTTGTACTCGTCACAGAGTGGCCCGAGTTCCTGGAGCTCGACTGGCGCGAGGTCGCGGGCTCGATGGGCGGCAACCTCGTGATCGACGGACGCAACGCGCTTGACCCCGGGGCGGTGCGGGCTGCCGGGCTCGTCTATGAGGGGATCGGGCGCGGCTGATGCAAGCGGTGATCTTGGTCGGCGGCGAGGGCACGCGCCTGCGCCCACTCACCTCCACGGTGCCCAAGCCGGTGGTCCCGCTCGTGGACCGTCCGTTCATCTCCTACATGCTGGAGTGGCTGTGCTCCCACGGGATCGACGACGTGATCATGTCGTGCGGCTTTCTCGCGACCAGCGTACGCAACGTGCTCGGCGACGGCTCGGCCTACGGAGTCAAGCTGCGCTTCGTCGAGGAGCCCGACCCACGCGGCACGGCCGGTGCGCTGAAGTACGCGGAGTCACTGCTCGACGAGCGTTTCCTGATGCTCAACGGCGACGTGCTGACCGACATCGACCTGACCGCACAGATCGCCCAGCACGAGCTCACCGGCGCCAAGGCGACGCTCGCGCTGGTTCCGGTCGACGATCCGAGCGCCTACGGCCTGGTGTGCCTGGAGGAGAGTCGAGCGGTCAAGGATTTCATCGAGAAGCCAAGCTCCGACAGGATCGACACGAATCTGATCAGCGCCGGCGCCTACGTGCTGGAGCGCGAGATCCTTGACCTGGTGCCCTCCGGGCGCAACGTGTCGATCGAGCGCGAGGTGTGGCCGCGGCTGATCGGGGAGGGACTCTACGGCTACTCCTCAGAGAGCTATTGGCTTGACATCGGCACGCCCGCGCGCTATCTGCAGGGCACATTTGACATCCTCGAGGGCAACGTCCAGACCGCTGTGCGCGAGCGACTTGGAGACAGTTATCTGTCGGTGTCTGAGGAAGCCGAAGTGCATGGCCGTGCAATCCCGCCAGCCGTGATTGAGGCCGGCGCGAGCGTCGCCGAGGGCGCACACGTTGGCAGCCTTGTCGTGCTCGCAAACGACGTGAAGATCGGCGCGGGCTGCACCATCGAGCGCGCCGTGATCCTCAACGGCACCGAGATCGGCGAGAACTGCACGCTGCGCAACTGCATCGTGGCGGCGGGCTGTCGCATCGGCGCGGGCACGCATATCCTGGACGGCGCGGTGCTCGGGGAGGGAGTGACTGTGGGGGCGGACAACACGATCGCTGGCGGCGCGCGTATCTTCCCTGGGGTGACACTGCCCGACGGCGCAATCAAGTTCTAGCCAGGAGATGAGTAGATGAGCGAAGGCGGCGGCGCTGCCACATCGACCACCGACGTGCTCTCGCGTGAAGCGATTGCCCGCGTGGACACCTCCGGTCAGCTGAATGACGTGCTGTCGTTGCCCGAGCACCTGCGCGACGCTCTGTGGCGTGTGGAGTCGGCGATCATGGCCGAGTGGGACACGCCCGCGGGCCTGGTGGTGGCCGGCATGGGTGGCTCTGCGATTGGCGGCGCACTGGCGCGCGCGGCGCTCGGCGATCACTCCACGCGACCGATCTTCGTGACGCGTGCCTATGGGCTGCCGTCGTGGACCACTCCCGACACCACGGTGCTGTGCGCGAGCTACTCCGGCAACACCGAGGAGACGCTCGCCTGCTATGAGTCGGCCGGAGCGCTGGGAGCCCAGCGCGTTGTGGTCACCACCGGCGGGCGCCTGGCCGAGATGGCGCGCGAGGACGGCACACCGGTGATCCCGCTCCCCGGCGGCTTCCAGCCGCGTGCCGCGGTTGCCTACATGACGGTGGCGGCGCTGGAGGTGGCAGCGCTGTGCGGGGCCGGGCCGCGGTTGACCTCAGAGATCGACGTGGCGGCCTCCCACACCGAGCAGCTGGTGTCCGAGTGGGGTCCAGATGCTCCTGAGGATGCGCTCGCCAAGCAGATCGCGCGGGGTCTGCTCGGCACCGCACCCGTAATCGCGGGGGCGGGGCTCACGGTCCCGATCGCCTACCGCTGGAAGACGCAGATCAATGAGAACTCCAAGCAGCCCGCGTTCGCGCATGAGCTGCCCGAGCTCGACCACAACGAGCTCGAGGGTTGGGACGGAGCCCAGGACGTCGGTCGCTTCTCGGCCGTGTTCCTCGACGACTCCGATGCTCATCCGCGCGTGAAGGAGCGCATGGACTTGACCGAGAAGCTGATCGCCGGCAACGCCGCCGCGAGCTTCCGCTTGGAGACGCGCGGGCAGACGACGATCGAGCGCGTCATCTCGCTGGTGCTGCTCGGCGACCTCGTGTCGGTCTACCTCGCCGTCCTGCGCGGAGTGGACCCCGGCCCGGTGAAGCTGATCGAGCAGCTCAAGACCGAGCTCGTCAAGCGCTGAGCGTCTCGCTCTCGCCTGTCGCTTTTGCCATAAAGCCGCTGAGGCGGCTGTGGGCCAAGCGAGGCAAGAACGCAGGGAGCGAAATGTGCTTTGCACATGAGCGAGCGAGGACGCAGCATCGCGCCGCGCCCACAGCCACCTCAGCTGAACCTTGACACGCTCGTGATAAGGTCAGCCCGATGCGGGCTACAAGCGTCGATGCGCTGACGATCAACGAGGCAGCCGAGACGACCGGGTGGTCGGCGCGGATGCTGCGCTACATCGAGAGCATCGGGCTCGTGGAGCCCGGTCGCTCCGGCTCCGGCTACCGTCTGTACGGCCCAGCGGAGTTGCAGCGTCTGAGCACTCTGCGCGAGCTGCTCGAAGCGCAGGGGCTGGACCTCGGGGAGGTCGGCTTTGCGCTGAGACTTGAGCGTGAGCCGCAGCTGCGCGAGGCGATCGAGCGCTGGCTCGCCGCCGAGCCGGCCCGGCCCGAGCACGTGAGCGCCGATGACTGGTTGAGCTTTGAGCAGGAGAAGCACCAGCGGCTGTTGGCCGCCTCGGCGAGCGCCGGTGCGCAGGTCGACCGGCCGGCCGCACCGAGCACCGGCCTCGCCAAATCCCAAACTGTCACCCCGACCATGGAGATCGCATGACCCCCACCGCAACACTCACCGACACCGACTTCAAGGTCGCGGACCTGTCGCTCGCCGACTTTGGGCGCAAGGAGATCACGCTGGCCGAGCACGAGATGCCGGGTCTGATGTCGATCCGCCGCGAGTACGCTGCCGCGCAGCCGCTCGCCGGCGCGCGCATCACCGGCTCGCTGCACATGACGATCCAGACCGCCGTGCTGATCGAGACGCTCACCTCGCTCGGCGCGCAGGTGCGCTGGTGCAGCTGCAACATCTTCTCCACCCAGGACCACGCGGCCGCAGCGGTGGCGGTTGGCCCTGACGGCACTGCGGAGGATCCGCGCGGGGTGCCCGTGTTTGCGTGGAAGGGTGAGACGCTGGAGGAGTACTGGTGGTGCACCGACCGCGCGCTGCGCTGGCCCGGTGAGGACGGAACGCCGGGCGTGGCTGGTCCCAACATGATCCTCGACGATGGTGGAGACGCGACGCTGTTCGTGCACAAGGGCACCGAGTTCGAGGCGGCCGGCGCGGTGCCGGATCCCGCGGGCGCCGACTCCGAGGAGTTCCAGGTGATCCTCTCGCTGCTGACGCGCTCGCTTGGCGAAGACCCCCAGCGCTGGACGAAGATCGGACAGGGCATCAGGGGCGTCACCGAGGAGACGACCACGGGCGTGCACCGGCTCTACCAGATGGTGGAGGCCGGCGAGCTGCTGTTCCCGGCGATCAACGTCAACGACTCGGTCACGAAGTCGAAGTTCGACAACCTCTACGGCTGCCGCCACTCGCTGATCGACGGCATCAATCGCGCCACCGACGTGATGATCGGCGGCAAGGTCGCGGTCGTGTGCGGCTTCGGCGATGTCGGCAAGGGCTGCGCCGAATCGCTGCGTGGTCAGGGCGCGCGCGTGGTCATCACCGAGATCGACCCGATCTGCGCGCTGCAGGCGGCGATGCAGGGCTATGAGGTCAAGACGCTCGAGGAAGTGGTGGACAGCGCCGACATCTTCATCACGACGACCGGCAACAAGGACATCATCACCGCTGCGCACATGGCGCGTATGAAGCACCAGGCGATCGTCGGCAACATCGGTCATTTCGACAATGAGATCGATATCGCCGGCCTGGCAAAGACGGCGGGAATCGAGCGTGTCAACATCAAGCCGCAGGTCGACAAGTGGGTTTTCTCAGACGGCCACGCGATCATCATGCTCTCAGAGGGGCGCCTGCTGAACCTCGGCAACGCGACCGGCCATCCGAGCTTCGTGATGAGCAACTCGTTCACCAACCAGACGATCGCCCAGATCGAGCTGTTCACCAAGAACGACGAGTATGAGAAGCGCGTGTATGTGCTGCCGAAGTACCTGGACGAGAAGGTTGCCCGTTTGCACCTGAGTGCGCTCGGGGTGGAGCTCACACAGCTAAGCGAGGAGCAGGCGGCCTACATCGGCGTGCCCGTGGGTGGCCCCTACAAGCCCGACCACTACCGCTACTAGGTCGAGCGGCCTCCGCGAGACATGGCCGGTAGCCCACGGGTGAGGCGGAGCATCGTGGAGGTTGAGACAGCGGCGAATGGAGGGCCGGCGGCTTGACGGCGGGCGGCGGCGCTGAGGCCGACAGCGGCCAGGCCCGCATCGAATGGGCCGACGGCCAGATGCCGGTTCTGGCAGAGGTGCGCGAGCGCTTTGCGCGTGAGCGTCCGCTGGACGGCGTGAGCGTGGCGGCGTGCCTGCACGTGACGGCCGAGACCGCCAACCTGGTGCGCGCGCTGATCGCCGGTGGCGCGCAGGTGGGGTTGTGCGCCGCCAACCCGCTCTCCACGCAGGACGACGTGGCCGTGGCGCTCGCCGAGCGCGACGGCGCCACCGTGCTCGGCGTCCGCGGTGAGAGTCCGGCGCGCTACATCGAGCACGTGCACACGCTCGTGGGTAGCTCCCCGCAGGTCACGATCGACGACGGCGCTGACCTCGTGAGCGCGATCCACGAATCCGCGCCCGAGCATGCCGCGGCGATGCTGGGGGGCACCGAGGAGACAACCGCCGGACTGCTGCGGGTGCGGGCGCTGGCCGAGCAGGGCACGCTCGCATGCCCGGTGCTGGCAGTCAACGAGTCGCGCACCGAGCGCGCGTTCAACGACCGCTTGGGCACCGGGCAGTCGACGATCGACGGGATCCTGCGCGCCACCAATCTGCTGCTCGCCGGACGCACGGTGGTGGTGCTCGGCTACGGCTGGACCGGACGCGGGGTGGCGCTGCGCGCACGCGGCGCGGGCGCGTCGGTGATCGTGTGCGAGGTGGACCCCCTGCGGGCATTGGAGGCGCGCATGGAGGGCTATGAGGTGATGGGCGCGCTCGCGGCGGCCGAGCGGGGCGACGTGTTCGTGACGGTCACCGGTGGACGCGACGTGCTGCGAGGGGAGCACTTCGAGCGCATGAAGGATGGTGCGGTGCTCGCCAACGCGGGGCACTTCGACGTGGAGATCAAGCTCGATGATCTGCGCGCGCTCGCGGTTGGCGGCCGCCGCGAGGCGCTGCCGCTGGTGGAGGAGCACAAGCTCGCCGACGGCCGGCGCCTGAACCTGCTGGCCCAGGGCCGCGTGGTCAACCTCGCGGCGGGGCAGGGACACCCGGCGTCGGTGATGGACATGTCGTTTGCGGGCCAGGCGCTGTGCGTGGAGCATCTCGTGAACAGTGCCGGGCGCCTGGCCCCAGGTGTGCTGCCGGTGCCGGATCGCATCGACGACGAGGTGGCCCGCCTGAAGCTGGAGTCGCTCGGGGTCCGGATCGACGAGTTGAGCGAGGAGCAGCGGGTGTATCGCAAAGAATGGGAACCCACCCGCCCGCGGGGGCCGCGGGGACTGGAGTAGCCGCGGCTCCCGGTGCCGGTTTGTTTGGGCATAAGCGCGTCGTGATCAGCGGCAGGAACCCGGCGGCGGCGAGTTCGTATAGCTTGCGCTCTCATGAGAGCGATGGTCCTCGCGGCAGGTCTCGGTACCCGCCTGCGTCCCCTTACGAATGAGATCACCAAGCCGATGGTGCCGGTGCTCGACAGGCCGGTGATGGCCCACATCGTCGATCTCCTGGATGCGCACGGGTTCGACGAGGTGATCGCCAACCTGCACTACTTTCCCGACTCGATCGAGGCCTACTTCGGTGAGCGCCTGAGCTATCGCTTCGAGCCGGAGCTGCTGGGCACCGCCGGGGGGGTGCGTGCGTGCGCGGACTTCTTTGGAGCTGACACGTTCGTTGTGATCTCAGGCGACGCCCTGACGGATATCGATCTCGGCGCGTTCGCTGCGCGCCACCGCGAAGCGAAAGGGATCGCCACGCTCGCCGTCAAGAAGGTCACCGACACGCGCGAGTACGGGGTGGTGCTGCACGACCGCGAGGGGCGCATCACCGGCTTCCAGGAGAAGCCCAGTCCCGACGAAGCGCTGTCGGATCTCGGCAACTGCGGCATCTACATGTTCGAGCCGGCCATCTTCGACTACTTCCCCGAGCGCCCGTTCGTCGATTGGGCCAACGATGTGTTCCCGACTCTGCTGGAGAACGACATTCCCTTCCACATCCACGAGGTGCGGGAGTATTGGAACGACGTCGGCTCGCTCGCCGAGCTGCGCCAGGGCACCTTCGACGCACTCGCGGGCGAGCTGCGCCTGCAGGTCGAGGGCAAGGAGATCGCCCCGGGCGTCGTTGTCGCCGGTGACACCGTTGTGCCCGCCGGCGCTGAGATTGAAGGGCCCGTGTGGATTGGCCGCGACGTGCAGATCGGCGATGGTGCGCGTCTGACCGGCCCGGTCGTGCTCGGCGACGGGGCGCGGGTTGGCGAGCGCGCGCAGCTGCGCAGCAGCATCGTGTTCCCGGGGACCATCGTCGCGGCCGAGTCGATCCTAATCGGCGCGATCGCGGGGCACGCGGGGATCCTGGAGAGCTTGCGAGCCAGATAAGCAGTCGGGGGATCTGCACCTGCAGACCCCCCGATGCTCCATCACTGAACGAGTCCAGCTCAGATGGCAATCCCTTGACTAGCTCCAGTGTAGAGGACCGCGGGGATGGTCCTGCTATGCCCCCGCCGGGATTCGAACCCGGGACCTGTCCTTAGTCAAGGGACTGCTCTATCCACTGAGCTACGAGGGCAACCGCCTCCCGAGGGAGGCACGCCGAGGCTACCCACGCCTTGGGACGGTTTTGGGAATCCACCGCTCGAACATCCGCGCAGAACGATGGACAACCGCCGTGAGTAGGCGTAGCATCGGTGGGACATCGTCTCCAAGTGAAGGGAGTCCCGTGATGCAGATAGACATCAAGGGCCGCAACGTCCCAGTCACCGACGAAATGCGCGTGCATCTGGAGCGCCGGCTGGAGAAGATCTCCCGCCAGGTCTCCGAGTTCGCTCGCTTGGAGTTCGAGATATTCAGGGAGCCCAATCCACGCGTAGCCGACAGCGACGTGGCGGAGGCCACTCTCTACCTGAAGGGGATCACGCTCAGGGCGCGCGACTCCTCTCCCCAGATGCTGCATTCGCTGAACCTCGTGGTGGACGAGCTGGCGCGTCAGGTCAAGCGCCACCGCGACAAGCGCCGCCATCGCCGCGAGGCGCATGCTGCGCTGCCACCGACGCCCCGGACGACTTTCCCCGCCGCGGGGTAGTCTCAGCGGGGTTGCGCCTCGCGAGTGTCCGATCCTGCCGCTGGGTCGATTTCGTCCTGTCCATGCGGGTCGAGAGTTATGTGGCCGGGGTGGGTCGCACCCGGCCGGCACACCGCTGCCGGCCGGATAACCGTTTGTTGCCTACCGCCGGCCGCGTAGGCGGTACCCTGAGCGCATGTCCATTCTCGATCGTGCGCTCAACATCGGCGAGTCCAAGAGGCTCAAGCAGTATGAAAAGCGGGTGGCCCTGATCGGGGCGTTCGAGCCCGAGCTAGAGCTCGAGACGCAGGAGGAACTGCGCGAGCGAATGGACGTGCTGCGCGAGCGCGCGGCGGACGGAGAGTCGCTGAACGATCTGCTGCCGGAGTGCTTTGCGATCGTGCGCGAGACCGGCAAGCGTACGATGGGGATGCGCCACTTCGACGTGCAGCTGATCGGAGCGATGGCGCTGCACGAGGGCTGCATCGCCGAGATGAGGACCGGCGAGGGCAAGACGCTAACGGCGACGCTCGCGGTCGTGCTCAACTCGCTGGCGGTGCGCGAGGATCGCCAGCCCACCCCACAGGGTGAGAACGGCTCCGACTCCACGTTGCGGGAGAACGGCTCCGACTCCACGTTGCGGGAGAACGGCTCCGACTCCACATCGCTTGAGAACGGCTCCGACCCCGCTTCGCTTGAGAACGGCTCCGACTCCACATCGCTTGAGAACGGCTCCGACCCAGCTTCGCTTGAGAACGGCGCTGATCCCGCTTCGCCCGAGAATGGCGCTGATCCCGCTTCCCGCGGGAATGGCTCAGGCTCCGATCCGAGCGTAGGCGGCGGGGCTACCGTTGAACGCAAGGGCGTGCACGTCGTGACGGTCAACGACTATCTCGCCCGGCGCGACGCGGACTGGATGAGCCCGATCTACAACGCGCTCGGGGTGAGCGTGGGGGTGCTGCAGAACCAGCAGGCCTACGACGAGAAGCAAGTGGCCTACGCATGCGACGTTGTCTACGGCACCAACTCGGAGTTCGGCTTCGACTACCTGCGCGACAACATGGCCAAGGACCTTTCTGAAAAGGTCCAGCGCGGCCATCCCTTTGCGGTGGTGGACGAGGTCGACAACATCCTGATCGACGAGGCGCGCACCCCGCTGATTATCTCCGGCGCTCCCGAACAGGCCGCTGACCTGTACGTGAAGTTCGCGCGCTTGGCTCCGCGCCTCACGGCGGGCGAGACCCCCCTGGGCATGGACCCGCGCTCGAAGAAAGAATTCATGGCCGACTTCGACTACGAGGTCGACGAGAAGCAGAAGACCGTCGCGATCACAGAGCAGGGCGTCGCCAAGTCCGAGCGGTTCCTCGGCATCGACCACCTCTACAAGGCCGAGAACGGCCACCTCGTCAACCACCTGATCCAGTCGCTGCGCGCCGAGTCGCTGTACAAGCGCGACGTCGACTACGCGGTGATCGACGGCGAGGTGAAGATCATCGATGAGTTCACCGGCCGCATACTCGACGGCAGGCGCTGGTCTGAAGGACTGCACCAGGCGGTCGAGGCCAAGGAGGGCGTGCGCGTGCAGGAGGAGAACCAGACGCTCGCCACGATCACCTACCAGAACTACTTCCGCCTCTACGACAAGCTCTCTGGGATGACCGGCACCGCGCTGACCGAGGCGACCGAGTTCATGAAGATCTACGAGCTCACGGTGGTGCAGATCCCGACCAACATGCCAATGGTCCGCGAGGATCGCAACGATCAGGTCTACAAGACCAAGGAGGGCAAGTGGGAGGCGGTCGTCAAAGAGATCGTCGCCCGCCACGCCAACGGTCAGCCGGTGCTCGTCGGGACGATCTCCGTCGAGGTCTCAGAGCTGCTGGGCGAGCGCCTGAAGAAGCGCGGGATCGCCCACACTGTGCTGAACGCCAAGCCCGAGCACGCCGCCCGCGAGGCGGAGATCGTGGCCGAGGCTGGCCAACCTGGAGGGGTGACGATCGCCACCAACATGGCCGGTCGTGGAGTGGACATCAAGCTGGGGGGCAACGCGGAGCATCTCGCGCGGCTGGAGCTCGCAAAGCACGACATGGACCCGGAGGATCCCGCCTACGAGCAGCGTATGAAGGAGCTGCTGCCCGAGATCGAGGCGCGCGTGGAGGCCAACCGCGAACAGGTGGTGGCGGCCGGCGGCCTGTTCATCTGCGGTACCGAGCGCCACGAGTCCAGACGCATCGACAACCAGTTGCGCGGTCGCGCCGG
>JBAWFB010000044.1:0-6908 GCA_049591495.1 Solirubrobacteraceae bacterium | reverse complement strand
ACCTTGATCTGTTCAACCGACGCGTACAGCGCCCCGGGCACCGTTTCCACCAGCGGTACTTCGCCCGTGAACACCAGACCGAACGGCGGACTTACATCGCTGCTGAAGGTTCCCTTCGAGATCAGTTCGATCTCAGCGGGCGTGTGACCGACTGCGTAGAAGAAGAGGCCACCGCCCGGGGCGAAGAGCGCCTGCAGCGTCACTTTCTCGTGTACGCGCGATTCGCCGAAGCTCTCGGTACCACTGGCTTCGCCGAGGGCCCCGGCAAGCGACTGCTTTGGACACCCCGCGGCGCCCTGTTCTTTGAGCGTGGTTTCCGAGCAGGTGGCGAACCCCCGTGTGTTCACCTTCGCGCCGGCGGGGACATAGAACTTGACACTCGTGAGCGGCGAGGGACCACCCCCGTATTCACTGCCGTCGATCGTGAGCCCTGCTTCAAGCGCGAGCGGGGCGCCAAGGATGGCGCCGGTCCGCGGATAGGTCGCGCTATGGGGGTTGCTCAGGTGGATCGGGACCGGCACGATCGCTACTTTGAGCGTGACCACGGGTCTCGCCGCGGCGAGCGTCGGCGTGCAAGCCGTCAAGGCCATCACGCCGATTGTGAGCACAGCTTTGAGTACGAGTGCTCTGCGCATCGTCATCCCCCGTTGTGCTGAGTGGTGACTGTGCTCAGGTTGTCTGCGGGCGCGGTGTGCGTGGTCCGCCACCTGAGTGTGGACTTGGCGTGCGTGGTCCTTCGCTTGCGCTTACGGCGTGCGAGCTGTGGATGGGCTGGTGGGCATCCTGTCACGGCGATCTTCGTGTTTTGCGTCAATCGCACGCCATTTTGGGCGAGGAATTCGGTCGGCATCGTGAGTTTGGAAGTGCACAGGTCGCCGTTGGCCGCAAGCGCCGAGTCGGGGCCTTGGGGAAAGCGCAGCTCGAAGCTGCCGACTGGGACGTCGGGGATCGCTGGGAACGTCGAGCTTGTAATCCCGCTTTTGGAGATGAAGGTTTCGCCGTGCAGGTACACAGTGACACCATCACCCTGGAGTACAACGATCAATTCGGGGAACTTGGCCCCGCCGTATGAAACGAAGTAGGCCGGGCCGCTCAGACCCACTGGCAGCAGCGGTGTGGTGGCGCTGGCCGCGGCGACGACCGACGCCGGCGGACAACTCGCCGGGTTTGCTTCGAATGTCCTTGCCAGGCACGCCTTCTGTAGCGTCGTGAGACGGGCGGGCAGCTGCTTGGGCAGTTCGACCTTGACCTTGGCGATGTTGGCTTGCGTGCCCGGCCGCGCCGGTGGGTATACAAGCTTGGCTTCGAGGCTCGCTCCATCGGCTCTAGAGGTGTGCGCGCTGCTCGAGGCGGAGAAGCGCGGCTTGAACGCGAGCACCGCGCAGTCGGTGGCCTGGAAGCGCACCGATGCGGTGTTGAGGCCACCCGCGGCGCCGTCCATCGTCGCCGAGATAGCTTTGGGGTCACAGCTGGTCGGGTTGAAGATGAATTCGGGACGGTTGATTTCGACCGTGACGCTGCGGGCAAGCGCCGACACACCTTGCAGCATCAGGGGGAGCGGACCGGTGGCGACCGTCACCGCCGATGTTTGCGGGTTGATCTCGAGCGCCGCTCTGACGATCACGTTGCCGAGGTCAAACGGGCCGCCGCGCGCGGGCACGACGACCGACAGGCCGAACGGCGCGCCGTTATAGGGGCCAGTCAGGTAGACGCGCCCGGGCGGAACCTGAAACGGGTCGGTACCCTGCCCGACAACGACGGAGATCGTGCCGACTTGACTCTCCGGGCCGCACATGCCTTCCCGGGCCTGCGGTTCGCCGCACAGGGGCACGTGCGCGATCGAGCCGAGCAGACCGGTGGGGATGTGCTCCTGGATCGCGGCGAAGCCCTGTTCTGAGTCCTGGCGCGTGAACGTCGTGACGAATGGGCTGTAGCCGCCCGCCTGGTTGCTCGTCGTGCCCGCCATGAACGCGGGGGCGAACCCACCGGTATCGCAACCCGAGCCGACCGTGAAGCTGCTCTGCGCTTCGGCCGGTGGGGTGGGTGGGTTCGAGTCAAGCGCCGACCAAGGCGTCAGCAGTGCACTCGTTGTGTAGAGGCCACACGCGTCGGGCACGAGCGTAGCGCGCGGACCGCCGAAGAGGTTGAGCGTCATTTCGCTGTAAGGGAGCTCGGGCAGGTCCCTGAAGCGGGTGGTGAGCTGTCCCGTGAGCTGGTTGAGGCTCACTTCGCCCGCCGCCTTGATCTGCACGCCGCTGCCTTCGACGACGACATACAGCGCGATCAGCGAGCCGAATGGATTGGAGCCCTGAGCGGGTCCGTCATTGCCCTGCTGGGCCACATACACCGACCCCTCCACGGGATGGTTGAGCAGCGGCGTGCGCGCCTGCACAGTGCCGACCTTCGAGGCTTCCGGGCACGCCGCCAGCATGGGGCTCGAGAGGCCGACCTGCGCTTCGCTGCACCCCGCAAGGCCGCTCACCGCCGAAGGCGAGATCACCAGATTCGCCGGCAGCGTCACCACGGCTTCGCGCAGGTTGGCCTCCGCGAGCGAGCCCAGCGCCTCGACTTGCGGAATCTTCAGTGCGATGCTCACCCCTGTCGGCGTCTCGGCGACGGTCGTTTCGGGTCTAACTTCGATCGATGGAGTGAAGCTGAGCTTTCCGCAACCGGTCATCGCCTGAAGCGGCGCTGAGAAGAGGGTCGGCGTCCACACCCCCGGTTCTTGCCAGGAGTCGGCGCTCGCCGCGATCGACAGCCGCCGGGCGCCTTCTTCGCCGGGTTCGCTACCGCATGACGTCGGCAACGTCAGGAATGGCTGGACGGCGCGCGCTACCGCGACGCACGGCCCGCCCGTGAGCTGCTGGTGACAATGACTCGGCGCCGAGGGGTCCCCCCACAGCGTCAGCGTGATGCTGTCGGCGCTTGCGATTTGGGGTATGCCGGACCCCGTCCCGGAGATGCCGTAGTCGCCACCGGCGTGGGCGCTGCCGACCAGGTGCACTATGAAACCGACATTGGCGACGGTGAAGCCGAGCGCGCCGGCCACCCGTGGCGAGGACGGCGCGATGTTGAAGACGGGGCTCTCGTGCGCTTCGTACACGGCAGGCACCGGCGATTCCATCGCGATGTCTCCAACCTGGCTTGAGACCGGGCATTCCTGGCGGGCAAGCTGCTGTTCGGAGCAACGCTGCACCGCGAGCAGGTTCACGGCCATCCCAGCCGGCAGCGTCACTTCGACGTCCTTCGGATCGCCGTCTGCAATTTCGTGGCCGAGCGGACCCGCATCCCCGAGACCTTCTGCAAGCTGCTGGGAGCTAAGCGCATGGCGGTCAAACAGCAGTGTCGTGGTGAGCTCATAGGGATGTGACCCCGCTTGCGTCGCCGGCGCACCGCCCTGTTCTTCGGCCTGCTGTTCGATGCGTTCGATGCCAAACTTTTCGCTTGCGCGCGTCGCAGCCGGAAGCGCGAACAGTGCGACGGCCACCAACCCAACGGCCACCACCGTGACCAGGGGCTGGAGCGCCCGATTTTGCGGCACTGAGAACCCATTGACGCTCCGTTTGCTCAGTTTGAGACTCCGTTTGACGCTCATCGCTTTGACCTCCCCTTGTTGGCGGCTTGCTTGCGCTTGCGCTCGCTGCGCACCCGCTTGACACACCTGCCCCGCTTCTTCACGTAGCCCTTCCGGCACGGTTTTGACTTTGGTTTCTGTTTCTCGGCCTTCGGCTTGGCGACCGTCGTCGGCACCACCGCCGGTGTGCTGTTCCCCGCACCGGAGAACAGCTGGCTGACCGGGAGGCCCACGACCGGTGCAGGCGCCTGTGCGGGATGGCAGGCTTCGCCGAGGCACGGGACCGGCGGAGCAGGCGGATTCTGCGCGGCGATGCCGCCCGCTTCGCGCGCGTCGTAGAGGTCGACCAGTTCGTCTTCGTCCTGACTCACCAGCCCCTGACGCGTGAAGAGGAAGACGTCGCTCGCGTTGGCGCTCGCTTCGGCGAAGTAAGACGCTTCGTCGCTGACACCCGAGGAGATCAGGTAAAGACAGCCACCGCTCGTCCCGGCTGCGCAAGTGCCCGCGCCTTCGCGCTCCCACTCATACACATCCATCTGACTGTTGGAGTCGCCTTCCAGCAGCGCTTCTTCGGTCTCGAAGAACACCCTGCTGCCATCGGCGGAGAGGTTGCGCGAAAGATCCCAGGGGTAGAGCGTCGGCGGCGGGATCGAGCCGTCGCTGTCCAGGCGATAGAGCAGCGCGTCGTGCATCGCGGGTGTCCCTCGCGGATTGCACGACACGCATGTCACATTTTCGCTAGCGGCGTTATAGACGTAGAGCTCGTTGCACGACGTGGGTTGTTCATGTTCTGTGCAGTTCCCGCCCGCGCCGTGATTGTCATAGCCGGCGACGTCCATCCTGGAGCTGAACAGGAGCGTGCGTCCGTCGACGCTGACACGCGCCGCTCTAACCCCTTCGGCGGGACCACCGCGCACCAGACTGTCGTAGAGCAACGTGTGAGCGGTCCAATCGTCTTCTTCGCCGGCGCTACTCACCAGCGCGATCGCGCCTTCGTGCCACACGTAGATGTTGCTCGCGCCCGAGACCGCGCCGCCGGCAAGCACGCCCGTGGCGGCGAAGTAAACGTAGGAGCCTTCCGCACCGACACCGAGCACTCCCTGCACTTCGGCACCGGGCGGGGTCAGCGCGGTGCTCTGCCCGTCTGCCGTACCTGCACTGCCGCCGCTCCCGGCCCCCGGGGCGTCGAAGCTGTAGAGCACACCGGCTTCGATGTAGAGCGCGTGCGAGCCATCCGGGGTCGCGGCCTGCCAGCCCGCAGGTCCACTTGAGACTTCAAAAGTTTGGCCCGCGGCGCCTGGCTCCGACTCGCGAAGATAGAGGTGTCCGTCTGCAAGATCTGTGAAATAGACCTTCGAGCCGTCTTCGGATACGGCGCCCTGCGAAAAGTAGGACACCCTCCCGAATGAATGGTCGGGCAATTCGACGACTTCTTCGACGGCACCCGGGCCACGCCAGCCCGCGGCGCCGCCGTCTGAGGGGACGCCTCCGTCCAGCAGATCGACCAGGCTGAGCTGCCCTTCGTGCCATTCGTACAGGTCGCGCAACCCGTCCGCCGCCCCTCCGATCAGAGGATTGGCCGATTCGAAAAACACGCGCGTGTCGCTGTCGGCCACCGCCACGAGGAAGAAGCTGACCCTTTCACCAGCCTGCGCCTGAAACAGCAGACGGTAGGCGCCTGTACGATTCTCGCGCATGTAGACGGCCTGCCTGCCTTCGATCGCCCCAGCGGCGGATTCGCCGACGAGCGGCGGCTCGTTATCGGAGAGCACGAAGCTGTAGGCGAGAACTTCGCTCACGCCCAGCACCGCGCCGAGGCCACCGGAGTCAACGGCGGGCTCGAGGTTCTGCGTCGGCCATGCTTCGGAGGAGCGCGTGCTCAGGTAGGCGCTGAAGAGTTCAGGTGACCCTTCGCCCGCCCCGCCGTCCAGCGGGAACGGCCCAAGCGAGTTGAACGTGACCGCTTCCCCGGACGGCGCAGCACGCACGCTCGTGACGGCGCCAAGTGCATCCGCGTAGTTCTTTTCGACCGGCGAGACCTGCTCGTAGGCGCGGCAGTCGGGTAGCGCCAGCGCGTAGGGCTCTTCGATGCGCACCTGTTCGTTGGGACAAGAGCCCGCCGCCCCGGCCGTTGCCGGTATCAGCGCCGCCCAGCACCCAACGCTCGCGATGACGCCGAGCACCAAGGCCCCAAGGACCGCGCGGACCTGGCAAGACTCGCGGGAAACAGTGGGACGCGGCGAACGGTGGGCAGAGCGCAGCATCACAATACCTCCTGTAAGATTCAGCAAGGATGATCCATTATGGACGACGCAGGTTGAACCGTACCACACAAATGCTGTACTTTCACGCGATACCCATACCGCGCGCGCGACGAGCTTGGGCGCTATGGGGTTCCGAAGAGCGCTACGGTTAGGCAGGCTTGCCGAATGACTGAGTCGACAAACACCCGCGCAACACAGCCGACGGAGGGCGAGCAGATCGATCCCCTCAGCTATTACGACACCGACGGCATACTCACCGTCCAGCGGAAAAACAACCCCTTTATGCGCTCCCCGACAGGCGGTCGAGTGCTGAGCGCGATAATGCTCCCGCACTTCACAATCCGGCCGCCCATGGGCTTCGGGGTACTCACTACGACCGGTCGCAGAACCGCCAAGAAGCGACGCAGGTGCGTCCGCGTGGCCCGCAGAGGAAATAGAGCCTATCTCGTCATGATCAGGCCCCAGATAACGTACAAGGCCTCAGCCTGGATATTGAACATCCGAGCTGAACCAAACGTGTCCCTGCGCATGCGGGGCGGGACATTTGCAGGTCTCGCGCGGGAGCTCGACAACGACAGGGAACTACAGCAAGCCAGGGAGCTGTACTGCGGAGAGGTCAACCCCTTCGACTACGTCGAGTGCACATTCCATCGCGGGTGGCGCCCCACCCGCTCAAAGATCGAGGAGCTACATCGCAACTGGTTTGACACTGGAATTCCCCTCGTGATCGAGCTTGAGGAGCAGTGAAAGTGAATCCACACAGATCGAACCCAGCGACCGCAATGGCCAGCTGGCGACGGCGCGAACGGCCTTCAACGTGTCGCCTGCGTCGCGGCAGTCCCCAGTGCATCGGCGAGCTGCTTGCGGGAGTTGATGTCGAGCTTGGCGTAGGTGTGGCTGAGGTGGGCGTCAACGGTCTTGGTGGTGACGAACAACGCCTGGGCGATCTCCTGGCTGGTGAGACCTTCGGCGGCCATCCGCGCGACGCGCAGCTCGCTGGGGGTGAGCGCGTCGCGGCCGCTGTTGAACACACGGCGCGGCCTTGCGCCGGCCGCGGACAGCTCTGTACG
>JBAWFB010000043.1:0-2292 GCA_049591495.1 Solirubrobacteraceae bacterium | reverse complement strand
GGCTGCCAAGATCAATTCCCACGGAGCGCCACCAATTGGCCGGATCGCGCATGACGACGTTGGCGAGTTTGAGTTTCCACGGCGATTGTTTTTCCCAGCCGAAAAGTTCGCGCAATTGATCGTTTTCGCGTGCGGTCGCGGTGGCTTGCAGGGCTTGAACTTTTAATTGCTGATTTTCGCGGCGGAGATTTTCGAGTTGCTGGAGCAGTTCGCGTCGCGGCAAAACGGCGTCAGCGGCGGCGACGGGCAATTGTTGCGCGGCGTTGTTCAACCCGAACAGGGGCAAAAACAAACTGCCGACGGCGAGTTTGAGGCGGGCGGTCACGCTCGACGGCAGGCTGAAAATCAGCACCGCCGCCAGCGTCACCGCGCCGAGCGCGAGATAATGTTTTTTACTGAACATTCCTGCCCCCAGATTTTTCGGGGTTCGCGGCTGGATTTTCAGCCGCGCGCAGGTGAACGCAAAGGAAGAAGCAATTTAATACTTGGCGTTGGTCGCGACGCGCTTGAGGAATTCGATTTCCTGCAAGACGCGGCCCGTGCCTTCGGCCACGGCGCTCATGGGATCGTCCGCCAGATGGACTGGCAGGCTGGTTTCTTCGGCGACAAGCCGGTCAATGCCGCGCAACAATGAACCACCGCCGGCCATGACTAGGCCGCGATCCACGAGATCGGCGGCCAGTTCGGGTGGACAACGTTCCAAGGTCAGGCGGATGGATTCCAAAATGCTCGAGAGCGGTTCCTGCAACGCCTCGCGAATTTCCTCGGAACGGATGGTCAATGTCTTGGGCAGGCCGGAACTCAAGTCGCGGCCTTTGACATCCATGGTCAATTCCTGTTCCAACGGAAACGCGGAGCCGATGCGTATTTTCACTTCTTCCGCAGTGCGTTCACCTATCATCATGTTGTAGGCGCGTTTCATGTGCGCGGTGATCGTTTCGTCAAATTCGTCTCCGCCCACCCTCAGGCTGCGGCTGAAGACGATGCCGGCCAGAGAGATGATTGCGATTTCGCAAGTCCCGCCGCCGATGTCCACGATCATGTTGCCCGCCGGTTCATGCACCGGCAGACCAACGCCGATGGCCGATGCCATCGGTTGCTCAATCAAATACACCTCGCGCGCGCCGGCGTGGGTGGCGGAATCTTTCACTGCCCGTTTCTCAACTTCCGTAATGCCCGAAGGCACGGCCACCACGACGCGTGGGGCGATGAGTTTCCGATGGTGGACCTTCTGGATGAAGTGGCGCAGCATGGCCTCGGTAATTTCGAAGTCGGCGATCACGCCGTCTTTCATCGGGCGGATGGCCACGATGTTGCCGGGCGTGCGGCCCAACATTCGTTTTGCTTCGTCACCGACGGCGAGCACGTTCGTCGTGCCCGCCTGGATGGCCACCACCGAAGGTTCGCGCAGGACGATTCCGCGATCCCGCACATAGACGAGGGAGTTGGCTGTGCCCAGATCTATTCCAATGTCATTGGAAAACAGGCTTTTGAATTGAGCTAACATGAATTGCACTACTAACAATGCGGATTAAATCGGTTGTGCTTCCAAAGGTCAAGCGGGGATTGAAGTTCTGTTCCAAAACATTCCTCCACACGTTAGTGATGACCTGGAAGACTGCCCCGGCGAGTGACATTTTACGGATGGCGCAGCATGGCAGCGGGCGATGCACCCATCAGGTATGCCGCTGATCACCAAATGTTCGCCCCAGCTTCGAGGTTGCCGTGTTGGAAGTGATGCTTGGTCGTTTGATTAGTGAACTTTTCCGCTCCCCAGCTCACCCCCAAAGCCAACTTCCAAGCAAACCGCCGTTCACAATCCTTCCGCCCGCACCACCTTCGCCGCTGGCTTAGAGTCTACCCGAATAACCCGGATTGCTGCCAGGTGATGAGGACGCAGGCGAAATGGAGGGCCGCTTCGTAGTGGGCCGGCTTTTTTCTCCCAGCGGACGAGCAGGCGGCGAAACCGGTTGAGCCAACGGTGTGTGCGCTCGACTACCCAGCGGCGTGGTTGGTAGCCCGGCTCCGTAGGCCTGGCGTGGATTTCCTTCCCGCGCGTCCGCAGGTGCAGGGTCAAGCCGTATTCGAGCGCCAGCCTCCGGGTCTGCGGATAATCATAACCCTTGTCCAAACACAGCCCTTGCGGGCGTTGTAAACTGGTCAGCGGTCGGCGGGCCGTAAGCGTAGCCTGTAGCCTTTCAATTACCCACAAGTTTGGCGGCCAAAGCAAAGCCAAGTTGGATGTCATTGAGCCGGGACAGGCCGCGCCACATCACCATGTTGCCTGGCGGC
>JBAWFB010000042.1:0-2189 GCA_049591495.1 Solirubrobacteraceae bacterium | reverse complement strand
TGGGAGCAGGCGCTCGAGCGTCTCGCGGCCGGCTACCGGCGTGCGCTTGACGCTGACGCGCAATCCACACTCCACACAGGACGTATGGTCGCATGAGCAGCGCGCATCGCAGGATCGCCGTGGCACTCCACGACATCGAGCCGGCGACGTTTGAGCGTTGTGCGCTGATCCGCGATTGGCTTACAGATCACGGCGTTGACCACGTGACCCTGCTGGTGATCCCCGCGCGCGACCTGCACCCCCTTGCGGAGCGCTCGCCGGAGATGGTGAGCTGGTTGATCGAGCGCGAGCGCAGCGGCGACGCGATCGCCCAGCACGGCTTCCAGCACCTGCGCTCTCGCCGCGCGCAGGGACGCTCGCTGCGCGCGCTCGGCGCCGACCGCGAAGCCGAGTTCGTCGGCCTGGATCTACACGAGACGCGACGCGCGGTCAACGCCGGCAGACGCGTGTTGAAGCTGGCCGGACTCGAACCGCGCGGTTTCGTGGCGCCCGCCTACGCGTACACCCCAGCCCTGCGCCACACGCTGGGCGAGCACTTCCACTGGTGGGCGGCGCTGCTCGGCCTGCATCGCTCCTACCCCGCGCACGCGCGGGTCGCCGAGTCCGATCGGCGCGACCCGCAGGCACAACTGCAGAGCGGCCGCGGTAACCGTGACCTGCTGGGACCGCCACTCACTTTGAGAAGCTCGGGACGAGTCCGACGCGCTCTGTCACCGGCGCTGCTACGCGCCGCAACGCTCGCGTCGGGCCCTACGCTGCGCCTCGACCTGCACCCATCCGATCTTGATCATCCAAGCCACATGCTGGCTCTGGAGTGGGTGCTGCGGCGCTCATCTCGTGCTCGCGAATCGGTGACATATGAGGAACTGGCGTTTGGCGCGAGGACCCCTGCGGGCGACGGTAGAGCAGCCACGCGAGCGCGGCCACCAGCAGCATCCCGCACAACAGCCAGCCCAGGGTTGTCGTTTCTATCCCCACGTACTTCAGACCAGATGCGGCCACCACAAAGGTGATCGCCGGCCTGACGTAGCGGTCGGGGGCACTGGAGGAGACCAGCGAGCCGACGAACACGGCGGGGACGCTGCCGATGATCAGCGAGGTGGTGACGCCGAACTCGACGTGACCGAACGCGAGCGCGCCGAGCGCGGCCGCGAGCGTGAGCGGCACCGCCTGGGTGAGATCGGTTCCGACCAGCTGGTTGGCACCAAGCATCGGGTAGAGGAACAGCAGCGAAACGATCATCAACGAGCCCGAGCCCACCGAGGTCATCCCGACGATGATCCCCCCCACCATCCCGATCGCGACGGTGGGCAGCGGGCGGGCGACCACGTCGTGCACGACCGCGGTGCGTCCCGTTCCCGCGCGGCGGTCGAGCGCCTGGCGCAGGATCATCGCGGCGGCTCCCACCAGCAGCGCCGCGCCGAGCGCGACCTCGATGTTTTCCTGCGCGGTCTTGCTGTTGCCCATCAGATGCAGCAGATAGGCGCCGGCGAACGCCATCGGAGCGGAGCCCAACACCATCCAGCCCACCAGTCGCAGGTTGACCGTGCCACGTCGCAGGTGCACGCCGGCGCCGATCGGGCGCATCACCACGGCCGCCACCAGGTCGCTTGAGATCGCCGCCGCCGGCTGCACGCCGAACAGCAGGATCAGCATCGGCGTCATCAGCGCACCGCCGCCCGCGCCGGTCATCCCGACCAGGAAGCCGACGACCGCGCTGCCGAGCACGATGTAGGGATCGATGTGAATGGCGTTACTCTCCTTGCGCTTGCGAGACCCTGCGTTGGTTGACCGGCTGCACGACCGTGGGACGAGGACGCACCGCGCGGCACGTCCCCCTAGCCGACCGCCGAGGATAGCCTCGCGGTGCCCATCTGCAAAATGGCGCCGGCTGAAGCTATCCGCTCGAGAACAACGTGCTGCTGAATGGCTTAACTTCCGAGAGCCCCGCGTAGCCGAGCTTTGTCAGGCCGAAGATCTGCTCGATCGTGGCCAGCAGCGAGAAGTGGTTGTAGCTTTCCTGCACAAGCCCCCCGCCTTTGACGTGCGGCGAGAGCAGCAGCAGCCCGACCTGACCGCCCCCCTTCGGTCCGCCGAGCGCGGCGGCGCCCGTCGGCGCCGGCAGATTGGGGAACTGTGGCTGCCCGCAGCAGGAGCTGGAGTCCTCAAATTCGCCACTGGAGGGAGCC
>JBAWFB010000041.1:0-13327 GCA_049591495.1 Solirubrobacteraceae bacterium | reverse complement strand
TCTGCGGAGTAGTACACGATCGACATCGCCGGCCCGTGCTCGGCGCGGCCGTACCCGAAGATCGCGGTGCGATGGTCGAGCACGAACTGTCGTCGCTGCTCGGGTGTCATCGGCAGTCCTCTCGTTGGCCGCGCATGGCGGGGCGTTTGACGGCAAAAGTGCTCATGCTGCGTTTGACCGTTGGTGCTCCTCGACCTCGCTCCTAAAGGCCGAGCGCAGCGTGCTCACTCGCTTGTAGATGAGTCGGTCGATCGGCCCAGGTATGAAGGGTCGCGCCCTGGTCGCGAGCTTTTGGATTCGAGGCGAGAGGTCCAGTTCGCGGCGCCGGTCGATGATCGCTTCGCAGGACTTCTTCGCTACTGAGCTTGCCGGGTGACGCTTGATGTCGTTCCGGCGCCTGACCGAAAGGTCGATCTTCAGCTCCTGTCCCTCGGGTGTAAAGAAGGTGCGACCAGCGCCGTCGTCGTTATACATATCGCCGGGGTTGATCGTCAGGACGTCAACGCCGTGGGAGTACATTTCCAGCCGCAGGCACTCAAAAAACCCATTCATCGCGTGCTTGCTCGTGGAATAGCCGAGATAGCCGGCCATCGGCAAGTGCCCGGAGCCCGAAGTCACGTAGGCGATGAGCCCTTTTCGGGCGATGAGGTCGCGCAGCGCGTAATAGGCCGGGTACGCGGCGCCGAAGAAGTTGACGTCCATCGAGTCATGGATCGCGTCCAGCCCCGGAAGCTCCTCTAGCTTGCCGAAGGTGCCGCTCCCAGCGTTCAACACGAGAATGTCGATCGGACCCATAGCCTCGTTTACGCGCTCTATGAGCGCCTTGCAGTCCGACTCGCTGGACAGGTCCGTGGGTACTGCCACAGCTCGGCCGCCGCGAGTCTCGATCGTGCCCTGTATCGCTTCGAGCCGCTCGCGATTGCGCGCGGCGAGAGCGACCGCTGCGCCGTTGGCTGCCAGCTCGAACGCAAGGTGTTCGCCAAGGCCCTGCGAGGCGCCCGTGATCACAGCCACCTTGCCGGCCAGTTTTCTTGTCATCTCCGCCATCAGCAGACCTCCAGATCTTTGTTGCTCGACGTGCACGTCTTGATCCGCAGTCAAGAGTATCATCTGTCTTGATCGAGAGTCAAGAAGCCAAATGCCTGCCACCCGCCCACACCTGGACCGCGACCTGAAGCGCAAGCAAATCCTCGACGCCGCTGAGAAGCTGCTCCTGCGCAACGGCTACGAGGCAACAGCGATGGCGCAGGTAGCCCGACGCGCCGGGGTCGCGAACAACGCGGTGTATTGGTACTTCCCGAGCAAGGACGACCTGCTCGCCGCCGTGCTCGGGCGACGCCAAGAACGGGCACTCGAAAACCTGCCCGCTCGCGAGACCCTGACCCCAGACGAGCAAGCCCTCGCGATGCTCACGCAGCTCGATCAGGTCGCCAAGCTCACCGCCACCGTCCACGAGCGCGCCCAGCACAGCACCGCAGTCGCCGAGATGCACGAAGCGTTCCATGCCGCAGCAGACCGACTTCTGCAGAGCCTGCTCCAAGACGCCGGACTCAATGCAAACGACGCAGCACAAGCCGCTAAGGCAATGATGGCTCTCGTTGAGGGCATCCACCTCCACGAGCCCGACCGAGACACTGCCGCACGCGACGACCTCGTACTCTGGACACTCCACCGGCTCGCGCCCACGCTAGACAAGAGCTAAGCCAACCCAAAACGTGAAGCGCTCAGACGCCGTTGGCTCTAATCCGCTTCGTCAAGCGCCATTCGCCCGCCAGCGAGCGACGCGAAGCGGTTCGCATTGACTTCGGTTGGCTCCAGACAGCCGAGCTCGAACCGCTATGTGGCGTTACGATCGTGCCGCGCCCGCGATTGCGGAGTTACGTCGGATCTGCCTGTTCGACCCGCGCCGGCGGCCGACCACGCTTGGGAAGCGGGCCGGCGTGCTCCGGCATGCGCCCGGCGCCGCTCAGCGCTTTGCGCAGCAACATCTCGACCTGCGCGTTGACGCTGCGGAGCTCGTCGTTGGCCCAGCGCATGAGCGCATCGTGGACCGCCGGGTCAATCCGCAGCAGGACCTGTCGGCGCTGGCTCACCTCACGTGTACAGCGAGCCAGTGTTGACGACCGGCGAGGGAGGCTGATCGCCGCAGAGCACCACCATCAGGTTGCTCACCATGCTGGCGGTCCGCTCCTCGTCGAGTGACACCACGCCGTTCTCGTTGAGGCGGGTGAGCGCCAGCTCGACCATCCCGACCGCGCCTTCGACGATCCGCGAGCGAGCGGCGACAACAGCGTTGGCCTGTTGGCGGCGGAGCATCGCCTGGGCGATCTCCGAAGCGTAGGCGAGGTGGGAGATCCGTACCTCCACGGCCTCGACACCGGCGATCGCGACTCTCGCGGCGACCTCGCGCGACAGTTCGGCGGCAACCGCGTCGGTGGAGCCTCGCAGCGACGTCCCCTCACCGGTGGTGTCGTCGTAGGGGTGGCTGGTGGCGACGTGGCGGAGCGCCGACTCGGACTGCACGGACACGAAGTCGATGTAGCTCTCAACCGCATAGGTCGCCTTGGCCGTGTCGGCGACCTGCCAGACCACGATCGCGGCGATCTCCACAGGGTTTCCGTCGGCGTCGTTCACCTTCAGGTGATTGGTCTCGAAGTTGCGAACCCGGACGCTCACCCGTTTGCGCAGCGTGAGCGGCAGGACCCACCAAAAGCCGGGCCGCACAACGGTGCCGACATAACGGCCGAAGAACTGGACCACCGAGGTCTGCCCTGGCGTCACGATCTCAAGCGAGGTGATCGTCAGGACGAGGACGACTAGCGGCAACCACACGAGCCCGCTGCCGTCTTCGGCCGCGAGCACGATGCCGGCGACGCATGCCGCGAGCACCACCACCCCCAGCCAGCCGCTGACAGCAAGCGCTGGACGCTGCGTTATCTCGACGCGGGCCCCCTCGTGCCCGACGGGTCGTGGGTCGGTCGAAGATTCTGTGCTCATGGCGCGCTCCTTTTCCAGAAAAGTGATATCTAAATGCTATCGCATTTACGCTCCGTGGGTGCGACTCAAGCGTGGCGGCAGCTCAACAGGGCATCAGCGAGGGCGATCTCAAGAGGCGTTGTATGGTTTGTCGCAGCTCGACTTGGCCGTGCTTTAAGGGACATCTCTGCCGTGCACGCATCCGCTATCCAGGATCGCCCCGTTGAGCTCCTGCAGCGATTGCTGCGCTTCGACACGAGCAACCCGCCGGGCAACGAGCGCGCGTGCATCGACTGGATCCGGGGTCTGCTGGAGGAGCTTGACTGTGAGGTGCGGGTGCTCGCCCACGATCCGCAGCGCCCGAACCTGATTGCTCGCCTGGCCGGTCGCGGCGACGGTGCCCCACTGTTGCTGCAAGGGCACGTCGACGTCGTTGCCGCGCGCGGACAATGGCAGCACGCCCCGTTTGCCGGCGAGTTGCACGACGGCTACGTGTGGGGGCGCGGCGCGCTCGACATGAAGGGCGGCGTGGCGATGATGTTGGCCGCGTTCATGCGTGCGGCGGTCGCCGAGCAGCGCCCGCCGGGCGACGTGATCCTGTGCCTGATGGCCGACGAGGAGGCCGGCAGCGACCTCGGCGCCGAATTCCTGGTGCGCGAGCACCCGGAGCTGTTCGCCGGCGTGCGCTACGCGATCGGCGAGTTCGGGGGGTTCACGATGGACGTCGCGGGACGGCGCTTCTATCCGATCATGGTCGCCGAGAAGCAGGTCTGCTGGTCGCGCGCGACCCTGCGTGGCCCAGCCGGACACGGCTCGGTGCCGATCCGCGGCGGGGCGATGGGCCAGCTCGGCAGACTGCTGCACCGGCTCGACCGTCGCAGGCTGCCGGTGCACGTGACCCCCGTCGCGCGGTCGATGATCGAGACGATCGCCGCCGATCTGCCGCCGGCGCTCGCGATCCCGCTCAAAGGCATGCTCGTGCCAACCCTCACCGATCGCCTGCTCGATGTCTTCGGCGAGCGCGGACGGATCTTCGACCCGCTGCTGCACAACACCGTCAGCGCGACGATCGTCGACGGTGGGCAGAAGGTCAACGTGATCCCGGATGCGATCTCGCTGACGCTCGACGGCCGTCTGCTGCCGGGGTTCGCACCAGAGCAGCTGTTCGCCGAGCTACGCGCGCTCACCGGCGTGGAGATGGAGGTCGAGGTCCTGCGTCACGACCCCGTCGCGGCCGAACCCGACCTGGGCCTGTTCGACATGCTCGCCGGGGTGCTGGGAGAGCTCGACCCTCAAGCCAAAGCGGTACCGATGCTGCTCCCTGGCATCACCGACGGACGCTTTTTCTCCCGGCTCGGCATTCAGACCTATGGGTTCCTGCCGATGCAGCTGCCGGCAGAGCTGCCGTTCATGCGGCTGATCCACGCCGAGAACGAGCGCCTACCGGCTGCCGCCATCGAGTTCGGCACAGCGGCAGTCGGACGCGTGATCGAGCGCTTCGGGTAGCCCGTCGGCTACCCGCGCCCGTCTTGTGTCCCCGCTCGCGCGAACGGCAGCGTCTGCCGTTCGTGTGGTTGTCAGCTGGGTTGCGGCACGATCCGGATGTAAGGACGGGGCTCCTCCCAGCCGTCCGGGTAGATCTCCTTAGCCTGGTCGTTGGAGACCGAGCCGGCGATGATCACCTTCTCGCCCTCTTTCCAGTTGACAGGCGTCGCGACCTTGTGCTTGGCGGTGAGCTGCAGCGAGTCGATCACGCGCAGCACCTCGTCGAAGTTGCGACCCGTCGTCATCGGGTACACGAGAATCAGCTTGACCTTCTTGTCCGGGCCGATCACGAACACGTTGCGCACGGTCTGGTTGTCGGCCGGTGTGCGCTCGCCCGGATCCCCGGAGACCTCCGAGGGGAGCATCCCGTAGAGCTTGGAGACATTGAAGTCGGCGTCGCTGATGATCGGATAGTTCGGGGCAGCGCCCTGGGTCTCCTCGATGTCCTTTGCCCACTGCTCGTGCTTGCCGAGCGGGTCGACGGACAGACCGATGATCTTCACGTCGCGGGAGTCGAAATCCGGCTTGACCTTGGCCATGTAGCCGAGCTCGGTTGTGCAGACCGGCGTGAAGTCCTTGGGGTGGGAGAACAGCACGGCCCAGGAGTCGCCGATCCAGTCATGGAACTTTATGCGGCCCTCGGTGGTGTCGGCCTCGAAATCGGGGGCTGTGTCGCCAAGCTGCAAAGCCATGCCGTGTTCCTTTCCTAGATCAACGTGGACGGATCTGACCCTTATACCTCACCCGGCGCCGCGCAGACCTCAGACCGGCCCATTAGTGGTACGCCAACATTGGTACGCCAACGCCAAGGGGCAGGTGGTGAAGTAAGACAGGCTCAGACGCGTAAGACAGGCTCAGACGCCGTGGCGTCGGGTCAGACGCCGGGTTCGGCGACGATCTCTCCCGTGACCACAGCATCGGCCAGCCGCTGGTGGTCACGTTCGTTTTGATCGGCGTAGGCCACGGAGAAGCTGGCGATTGCCTGATCGAACTTCGTGTTCCTGCCCATGTATGCGGCGATCGCGAGCCTGTCTCCAGAGCGGGCGTGGGCGCGTGCCAGCGACCATCCACAGGCTCGCGTGTAGGCGTGCAGACCCCACTCGTTCATCCGCGACAGGTCGGCTGAGGCCTTCCAGTCCCACAGCTGGCGCACGTAGAAGTCGTGCTCCTTGCCGTCGAGGCCTTCGCTGCGCTGCCAGCCGAGGAAGATGTCGCTGGCGGCGTGTGAGATCCGCTGTCCCTGCACAACCCGCTGGCCGTGGTTGTCGAACTCACTCGCGCCGAGGTAGGGCTCGAGCACCGAGGCCTGGGCCTCCTTTGCCTGCAACACGAGCGGGTCCTTCCCATTGCGGCCGACGAGCAGGAACACCCAGGCGCGTGTGCCCACGCTCCCAACGCCCACCACCTTGCGGGCCATGTCGACAAAGCGATAGGTCGCGAACAGGTAGCGCCGGTCGACGCTGAGGCTGGCGGCGTACTCATCCAGCAGCTCTCGGACGTAGGCGGTCTCGTCGCGCGCGTCGGCAGGGCGGAACAGCTCGCGGAGGGGGACCAGCAGCGGCGGGACGCTGCGAAAGCGCAGCTCGCCGTCAACGTGCTCGGTGAGCTTCTTGACCGCCCGCAGGCTCGTCTTGCGCCGCGCCTTGGCGAATGGTGTCGCGAATGTGATCCGACCCTTCTCGCCCAACTTGCCACCGAAGCGATCCACGAGCTCACTGGCGGTGAGACGGTCATACCAGACGTCGAGGTGACTCTCGCCCGCGAAACCACGCATACCCTCGCGGTACTCCCGCACGCAATCGGCCACGATCCACCGTCGGCGATCCGCCGGAAGTCCCACGTCGCGACCGGCGATCTCAACGCTGGCGGCCATCCGCTTGACGTCCCACTCCCATGGTCCGGGCAGCGTCTCGTCGAAATCGTTCGGGCCGAAGACGAGTCTGCGGTCGGGAGCCGCGAATCCCCCGAAGTTGGAGATATGAGCATCGCCACAAGCCTGCACCGCAATGCCCGAATTCGGCGTTGTCGCGAGGTCTGCCGCCATGACGGCCGCCGCGCCCCGGTAAAACGTGAACGGCGAGACGAGCATGCGCCCGTACCTGATCGGGACCAGTTCCCGCACGCGCGAAGCGGCCTGTTGCGCGAGCACCGTAACGGGATCGGGACGATTCGGCGCCGCGGCCCAGTCACCGTGAGCCGACCGAGGTGTGGTCCTCCGCGCCGCCCGGCCGCGTTCTGCTGACTCACCGGATTGCAGCGTGGCGCGATCTGAGGAAGTCACGCGCACGCTGGCGGGCCCCTTCGGGCTGACCCGTTGATTTGAGCGAGCGAGCGGCACCTTGCACACTCTAAGCCGATTGAGAAAGCCCGGCAAAGGACAGGCGTCTGACATATCCGACTTGGACCGACTCGGACCGGGCCGCTAAGCACAGAGCGCCTGGGCCAGAGCGATCAAGTTGTGGATGCCTCTTCAACTATGATCCCGCCGCCGACTTGCCGGTGAGGCAAATCGGGCTCAGTAGCGCACAGCAGCTCCTCACCTTCGAACGCTCAAGCACACCGTCATCGAACGTCAATCGACCACGAGAACCACACGGCGGGCGCGCCTGCGCGGCGGGGCACCTCTGTTGACGGTTCTGTCGGTGCTTGCGCTCGCTGGGGCAATCCCAGCAATCGCCTCCGCCGCCGAACTGCCGGAGTTCAATCTGCTGGGCCACAACGGGGGCACGTACATCACCCAGATGAACATGTCCACGGGCGAATTCTCCGGCAGTGCGGTCGTCGATGGGGAGGAATTCGAAGTGGTGGGCACCGAGACCGGCAACAAGTCGGTGTCGGAGTTCACCTACGTCACCGACCCAAGCTACGTGTCGACGAACACCGACTACTACGAAATCCTGCCCGACGGCAACGTTGGCGGGCCGGGCTCCTTTCATGACACCAACGGCACCGAAGAGAGCTACACGGGCGAAATCAACGAACCCACGGCGACCATCCCCTCGAGTGCCTCGGTGGTGTGCAGGCCCACCGACACCACCTACGCTGCCTACTCTTGCAGCGCGACCGTCGCCGGCAATGGCGGCGTGCCGAGCGGCAACGTCACCTTCTCCGCCTCCAGCGGCAGCTTTCCCACCGCGAATCAGTGCGTGCTGTCCGCGGGAACCTGCTCGGTGAGCTACACCGCGCCCGCCGGAAGCTTGGCCAGCCCGATCACGATCAACGCCGTCTACAGCGCGGACGCGACCTTCCGCGCCTCCCAGGGCTCCACCCCGATCTGTGGAAGCGGCGGCGTCGCCGTGACCGGCGCCACGCCCGAATCGCACGATCCCGATGGAGTCGTGCCGGGCGAGAAGATCAAGCTCGCCGGCAAAGGTCTCTGTCCGGGCATGTCGGTGCAGTTCGGCAACGAAAAGGCGATCGCCTCGCCGGAAAGCGACGCGATCGCGACCGATGGGACCTCGGCGACGGTCGTCGTGCCCCGGCTCGCAACCACCGGCACCCTGTCGGTCACCTCCGTGGGACAGAAAGCGTCGCTGGCTGAAGCGATCACGATCGATTCGTTTCGCAACACAGCCGGGCTGTCGTTCCCCAACATCGCCACCTACAACACCACTGTGTCTGAGTTCGAAGCGGCGTTTGGGGCTGGCAACGTGACGTTTGTCACCGGTGCCAACCCCACGGACAACCTCACCCCGCGCGCACACGAAATCTTCCAGTACTTCAGCACCACAGCGTTCTCGGGTGGCCTGTGCTTCGGGTGGGTGTTCTCGGCGCTGCGTTTCGATTCCGGCCAGTTGGCGCTTGCTTCATACGATCCCGATGCCTCGCTCCCGTGGGATCTGAGCCGGACACCGGCGCTGGAAAGCCTGATCGCGACCGAATTCTGGAAGCAGTTCTCAGACAAGTACCAGGCGGCGAGAGTCGCAAGGCTCAACCAGCCAACCAGCTTCTCCGCGCTCGAGGCGGAGCTCCAGCCTGGGCTGGGCGACGACGGCGACCCGCCCGCGGGGATACCTCTGCGCCTGAATTGGCTCGAATTGAAGAACGGCAAGACGGTGGCGAAGTCACACGAGGTCATCGCATACGCGACCACGACGAACGCGGCGGCTCTCCCCGGTGAACCGGAAACGCTCACGATCTACGTCGCCGACCCCAACGTGCCGTTCACCACGGCAGAGGACTCGAGCGACGGTGTTGCACACGCCCAGAACGTGTCGATGTCGACCGTCAACGTCCAGCCGACCGGCGACGGCGGGTACACCGCTTCGTTCCACGGCCGGCAGGTGTTCCCCGAAGTCGATCCACTCGGCGTCGTGTCGGGGGCGCTCACGCCCTACGCCCCACCGGGCGTGTTCACCTCGTGGATCACGCCGAACACCGATCTCGATGAGCTTCAGGACGACGCTGGCAAGCAGCTGGTCGTCGGGGACGCAAGCGAGGGCATCGTGCCGGAGTCGACAGCAGACGAAGACGCGCCGGCGACCGACTCCTTCAGCGCCCCGCTCGCCGCCTACAGCGAGACCCTGAGCGGGACCGGCGAGATCGGCGATTTGCTGGAGACCTCCGAATTGACCGCTGACGTCGAAGCGAGCGCAGGCACCGACAGCGTCAACTTCAATCCCACGACCGACACGATCGGCATCGAGCCGCCGGCGGGCATCGCGGCTTCGCGAGAGGCGCGTGTTGCAAGCGTCGCACACGGCCCGGTGTCGCGCACCGCGAAGCTCACGTTGATCGCGGCACAACCCAATCACAGCGAACAAACGGTCGTCGTGAGCGGCCCGAGCGGCAACGTCGTCTCGCTCGCCCACGGTGAGCTCTCGGTCGTGAACACCACCCACCGCTCCGAGACGGTAAAGGTCATCCTGGGGGACAACGCTGGCACGCCCCACGAGTTCCTGTCCCCCGCCATCACGATCCCCGCGGCGGGGAAGCTCATCGCGAAGCCGAGCTGGACGAAGCTCGCAGGATCGCTGAGTGTCGAGATAACCGGCCGCGGACGCAGGGCTCGCCGCGCGCGGCTCGCCAACAAGGCGCGGCCAGCGGCCACCACCATCACGAAGCTCAAGCTCTCACACGGCAAGGGACCGCGCAGCATCGCGATCGGACTCCACGTCCCGGTACTGACAGCAGGCTCAGGTGTGACGGTCGAGTTGCACATCCTGTCCGGATCGCACGTCGTTCACACGGTGACCCGTCGTGTCGCGCTCCCGGCGAAGGGGGGCAGCATCGCGCTCGACGTGGCGCTTGGCGCGACACCAGCCCGACACGCCCGGTTGGAGGTTCTCGCCCTCACCGCGGCGTCGGGGCGGGCGATCACGGTCGCTCAGCGCAAGCGCACGATCCCGCTCGGTTGAGCGGCGCATCGCCCCGAGCACCGGACACCGATCCAGCACTGTTGCGATGACCTCTGAGCTGTCTGTGGTTGCGCGAATATCCGCCTCAGCCTGTTAACTCAACTCATGTCCCCAGAACGGCGGTCCCCGACTCTCGCCGGCTCAACGGGGCGAGGAACACCTCAGCCGCCACGCTGGGGCACGAGACTTGCGCTGCTGGTCACGATCGTTGCGACAACCGTGGTGCTCGCGCTGTGCACCGCGCCATTGGACGCGCATTCCCAGCCCACCGTCCCCGCAGCCCCGACCCCGATGGGCCCCTCCCCCGTACCGGTGACTCTCACGATCGACCGCCTCGCCCCGGGTGCGGCGGTGCCTGCGCGGTTTCTCGGGCTCTCCTTCGAGGCGTCGGCGCTTGGGCAGATTGGGCAGTACGCCCACCGTGGCGATCTGGTGGGGCTGTTGCGCTCGCTGGGACCCGGGGTGCTGCGCTTCGGGGGCATCACCGCGGATGAGAACGTCGGCTGGACTGACGCCACGACCCCGCAGCCGGCGTGGGCCTCGAGCGCGATCGGAGCCCCACAGCTGCACGCCATCGGCGAATTGGCGCGCCGCAGCGATTGGCAGGTGCTGCTGACGGTGGGGATGGCCCACTACGAACCGCAGGCCGCCGCGCGCGAGGTGGCAGCCGCTCACAGCGCACTCGGGCCGTATCTCGCGGCGGTGGAGATCGGCAACGAGCCGAACGCATACGGCGCGCACGGCTTTCGCGAACTGCCGTGGCTCGCGCAGGGCTATGAGGAACAGGTGAGCGCCTATCGCGAAGCGATCGAGGCGCTAACCCCCGGGGTGCCGATCGCGGGTCCCGATGTGTCGGGCTCGGGCGCGTTCTTGGAATGGGGAGAAGAGGAGGCGATCGCGCAAACCCCGGTGATGCTGACCGGCCACCACTACCCGCTGGGATGCGCCCAAACGCCGCCACCGTCGATCGAAGCGCTGTTGAGCTCTGAAATCCGGGGGCTCCAAGAGCGCTCGCTGGCGGCCTACATGCTGGTGGCAAAGCGACACGGCATCCCAATGCGGATCGACGAGACCAATTCGGTCTCGTGCGGGGGAGTCGCGGGGATCAGCAACACGTTCGCCTCGGCACTGTGGGCAACCGGCTATATCACGCAGGCGATGGCGGCGGGCACGGCGGGAATCAACCTCGAGGGGAACCCCTCCAATTGCCCTGGGTACACACCGGTGTGCGCGCCTGCGGCGACCGCGCTCGCCGCAGGGACGCTGCGGGCCCAGCCCGACTGGTATGCGCTGCTGCTGACGAGACCGCTGGTAGGCACGCGCCCGTTGCCCGTCGCGATCTCGGCGGTGGGGTCGCCCAGTCGGGAAGGCCCACCCGCTATCGAAGGCTCCCCTACCCCAGAAGGCTCCAGCAACCCGGAAGGCGCCCCCACCACGGAAGCCTCAACCAACCCCGGAAGCTCACCGAATCTCGTGGCGGCGGCGTTCCTGGCGCCCAATCGCTCTGTGAAGGTGGTGCTGGTGGACGACGAACCACAGAGCGCGGCCCCGCTGAAGCTGTCGTTGAACGTGGGCGCTGGGATGGGCACCGCGAGCGTGATGCGCCTCACAGCTCTGTCGCCAAGCGCCATCGAAGGAGTGACGCTTGCCGGTCGCGCCGTCGCGCCCAACGGCTCCTGGCGTCCCCCCACGCGCGAAGAAAGCGTCTCCTCGAGTGGGGGCGTCGCGACGTTGGAGCTCGATCCGAGCAGCGCCGCGCTTGTGACGGTCAACCGGCGAGTGACCGTGCGGCGGCGGCCTCCTCCAGCCGATCGTCACCCCACCACAGCTGCGCGGCGATCGCGACTGTAGGCACGCCGATCGCAACTGTAGGCACGCCGATCGCAACCGTAGGCACGCCGATCGCGACTGTGGGCACGCCGAACACACCGAGCTGGTGCGCCGCGTCGGTGGCCTCGCGCAACGCCAGCTTGACCTCGGGGTCACGCGTGGCCTCATCCACCGCTCGCGGGTCCAGGCCGGCCTCCCGGGCGGCGTCGAGCACCCGCTCCGGAACGCTGAGGTCGTGACCGTGCTGGAAGGCGGCGCGGAACGCGTGGGTCATGAACTCGCGCACATGTCCCGCGCGCGCGGCAAACGTGGCTGCGCGCATCGCCATCAGATAGTTGCCGGGCCATGGGTCGGGCCAGCGCACCGGCGGCAACCCGTAGGCGAGCGCGCGCCGCTCGACCTCGGCCATTCCCTCGCGCCGTCGCGCTGGATCGCCCAGCGACCACGAGGAGCGGCCGGCGAGCTTGAACAGCCCACCGAGCGAGATCGGTTGCAAGCTCACGGGCTCGGCAAACAGCTCGTGGAGGCGCTCAGCGGCGAGATACGCGTAGGGCGAGCCGAGATCGAAATAGAAGGTCGCCGCTGTGGTCATGCCAATCGAACCCCCCACCGCGTTGTGAGCAACTCCCCGGGGCCCAGCACCACCAACCCGTCACCGCTCTGAAACGCGTTGGGGGCGCATGTCATCGGCTCCACCGCCAAACCGCCACGCCTACGGGTCCGGGCAAGCGTGTCGGCGGTGTAGATCTCAATGAACGGGTGCTGCTCGTCGACCCACAGCTCCACGCACGAGCGGTCGGCCCTGAACAGCTTGGTGATGGCGTGCCCGACGGGGTCTCGCGTGAGGTCGGTGAAGGCGCTGTCCACGCGAAGATCGCCCAGCCGGCGGGCGCTGCGGAAATCGAACAGGGTGCCCTCCACCGGCTCGCCGCCGGTTGGAAGCTGGCGCTGCTCATCAATGAGGACGCGGGTGCGGGCGGGGAGCTCCAGCAGGCAGTCGTCCAGCAACCCCTCCCCGGGAGACAGGTAGGGATGCTGACCGGCCCCGTAGGGGCACCGCCGCTCGCCGATATTGAGGGCGGTGGTCTCCACCGAGAGCCCGGCCTCGCTCAGCTCGTAGGCGATGGAGACATCCAGCGCAAACGGATAGCCGGGCGTGGGGTGCAGCCGGGTGCCCACCACAACCCGGCTTGTCTCTCGCTCGAGCGCGCGCCACGGGCGCCAGCGCAGAAACCCGTGGATCGCGTTGTGTTTGGCCGGCTCGGTGAGCGCCACCTGATAGTCGGCTCCCTCGAAGCGATAGCGCCCGTCTGCCAGCCGGTTGGGCCACGGGATCAAGGGGGCGCCGTGAGCACCGTCGCACATCTCCCCCAGCTCGTAGGGATGCAGCACCGGCCTACCCGCAACCGAGTATTCACGCACGCCACCACCAACCTCGACGACCACCGCCCGCTGCTCGCCGCTTGCGATCTCGAACTGCTCGCCCGACGGCGCAACGGTCATCCTCGAATCCTCCCATTGTCGGGATACGCTTGCGGCGCGCGTCCATACCTGTCCATATGGAAGACGATGCCGCATGCGGCATCGTCCCGGTCCGCACATGTGCGGTCCGGCCGACC
>JBAWFB010000040.1:0-72206 GCA_049591495.1 Solirubrobacteraceae bacterium | reverse complement strand
CGCCCCGAGAGCTGGCGTGGCTGGCGCTGCTGGTCGCGGCGGCGCCCGCGCTGTGGGTGCTCAGCGACCTGCTGATCACCGGCAACGCGATGTGGTCGCTGACCCACACCAAAGCCACCGCGGAAGTGCTCGGCCGCGAGACGGGGATCGCGAAGGTGCCGCGCTACATCCCCGAGCGCATCGGCGAAATCCTGCGCATACCGGTGCTCGCCGGCGCCGCGCTCGGAGGGGTGCTGTCGCTGCTGTGGCTGCGCGAGCGGGCGATGCTCGGCGCGATCGCAGGCGTGGTGGCGGTGCTCGTGTTTGCGCTGCTGGCCACGTTTGGCCTGCCGATCGACACGCGCTACGCGTTCCTCGCGGGTGCGGTCCTGATCGTGTTTTGCGGCGCGGGCGTGTTTGGCTGGATGGCGCTCCCGCCGGGCGACCCGCGGCGGCGGCCGTGGACGATCGCGGGCATGGTGGTGCTGGTGGCGCTCGTCGCCTACATGCCCGGCCAGCTGCGCTCAGCCCACCACCAACTCGACGAACTGGCCCACCAGGAAAGCATCCAGGACGACCTGCTGGCGCTCGTGCACAACGGCGCGATCGCACTCAAGTGTGGACCGGTGGGCGTGCCCAACCACGCGCCGATCCCGCTGCTGGCGCTGTACTTGAAAGGGCGCCCCTCGCTGATCGTGAGCGCCGAAGCGCGATCGATCGAAAGCGGCACCTACGTGGACCCCGCGAGCACGGAAATCGAAAAGGACTACATCCTCGACCTCAAAGACCCCCATGCGGCCGTGTCGATCCCGCCAGGCTTCACCGAGGCCCACACGAACCGCTCGTGGCTGATCTTCCAGAAGTGCGGCTGACACCCGATCGTGCGGGGGCGCCGTGGCTGACGGTCCGATCGTGCGGGGGCGCCATGGCACCGACCAGAACGACCCAAAATCCAAAAAAATGGACCGTGCACCCTCCGTCGTTGTCTGCGCCTCCGACCGCCTGATCGCCGCCCGGGACTCCGGATCGGGTGCTCCCGCTGCGCCTGCCGGGGATCGCTTAAGGCTGCTTCCTTCCGGACCTGACCTGGTTCACAAACCGACACCGCGCGGGACCCGAGCCATCGACGCCCCAGCGGCGGGGCGACCGGAGCGAAACCCCTCTGGAGGGAATTCAGCCCCGCTAGAGCGGATTGCGGATTCAGGGCGCCGCTACATCCCCGCCTAGCACGGTCCACGAGCGATCCTAGCGCGAACGCGCACCCCGAGGCCCCCGATGCGTTAGGCTGCCCGCCGTTATGAACTTCAATCATTCGCACTCACCCAAGCATTCACGGGCGCGCCTCGGCCTCGCCCTGCCAGCACTCTGTGCAGTCGCCCTGATCGCCGGCTGCGGCTCCTCGAGCGGCTCCAGCTCGATCACCGTCGGCAACGAGTCCGACACCAGCTCCGTGCCGCACGTCAAGGGCGAAACAACCCCAACAACCGCCAGCACGCCCACCACGCCAACCAACACCGTCAAGACTCCCACCAGCGGACCGCTGTCCAAAGAACCAAAGGTCACACCGCCCAGCGGTCCCGCGCCAAGCACGCTGGTTACCAAAGAAATCATCAAAGGCACCGGCGCCGAAGCCAAGGCGGGCGACTCGGTGACGGTCAACTACGTCGGCGTGCTCTACAACGGCGGCAAGGAGTTCGACGCGTCGTGGAAGCGCAACGAACCGTTCAGCTTCACGCTCGGCAAGGGCCAGGTCATCAAGGGCTGGGACCAGGGCGTGGTCGGCATGAAGGTCGGCGGACGACGCGAACTGATCATCCCCTCCGAACTCGCCTACGGCAAGACCGGATCGCCGCCCACCATCCCGGCGAACGCCCCGTTGGTGTTCGTGGTGGACCTGCTCGGCACCTGACGCTGCCAGCCGGTTTCGCAAACGATGAGGCCCCTCCTCGCGCCGTGGTCAAAGACGGCGCGAGGAGCCGCCACAGCCGCCGGCCCACACCCGGCCTGCGCATCTCATTGGCGTCGCTGCTCGCCGCAACGCTGATCGCCGGCTGCGGCTCCACGACGGCGCACGCTCCCAGCAGCCGCGAACTGGCACTGGAGCGCGCGCAGTTCGCGCAGGTCGCGGGCGAACTTCGCACGCTGGAGGGCGCCGTACAAAACGAGGTGGCCGCGTCACGGCGCGTGTGGCCCCTGATCGCAAACGGTCTCCCCGCCGCGCTGCCCACGACGTTGCACAGCGCCGTCGAACGTGCCAGCGCGCGTGCCAGCGCGATCCGCGAACCGCGGTTCATGGCCAACGCCCACAAGCTCACCGGCCCGGCGTCGGGGATCGCGGGGTTGTATGAAAACTACGAACGCCTCACCGAAAGAGGCTGGCGGCTGACCGCGGCGGGGATCACCGCGATCACGCACGCCAGCCCAACGGTTGCCGGCTTCGCACGTCAGAGCTCCGCGCTCTACATCGACGCGATCTACGACGCCCACTTCGACCTGTCGCTGCTCGGCAAGAGCGTCGCCAGCGGGTATGGAAAGCTCGGCGGCGCCAGCGCGTTCGGGGCGAGCCTCACGCCGGCGCAGGTCAGCGCGCTCGACGCCGCGTATTCGATCCCATCCGTGCGGTTGGAACCGCATCCGGCGCGGACGGTGGCGGAAGGGTAAGCCGACGTTCGCCCTAGCACCGGCCTCGCGGCAATTTCCTCGCTCTCACGATCGAAGTCGTACCTCGCCTGGCGACGCGGGCCAATAGAATCAGGCGTCCAGGGCGCGTAGCTCAGCGGGAGAGCGCTCGCTTCACACGCGAGAGGTCGCTGGTTCGAAACCAGCCGTGCCCATGGGTGGGTGTCCTTTGTCTAGGCGATTTTCGGCAGTTGCCGCCGAAGTCTCCAGAAGGACCTAAATTAGGCCCACTTGACCAGGAGCGGATCGAGGTCTGGTTGTGGCTTGCTGGTCTAGGGATGGAGCTGCAGCCCCACAGCACTCCATCGTGATTTGGTGCGCCGCGCAACCTTTGCCAGGCGAGATACGTCTAGGGATGCAGTCCAATTGATATCCATTCAAGCCGAGGTTCTCGAATGATCTCTCACAACAGCAATCCGCGACGCGCTCATGAGGGCGTGATTTGATGGCGTCCTCCGAGCAGGTGCTGATGGACCGCATCGCCGCCGGCGAGCCGGAGGCCTTTGGGCTACTCCTTGCGCCCTACCGCGCCATGCTGCTGCGGTTCGCAGTCGGGCGCCTGGGGGGAGATGCAGACCTCGCTGAGGACGTCCTACAAGAGGCGATGATCAACGCATATCGTGCGATTGCCGCCGGCGCCAGGCCAGAGGAGCTCCGCGCCTGGCTTTTTACGATCGTCCGCAACTGCGCCAGCAACGCACGGCGCGCGAGGCGCGCGAGCATTCCGCTCGAAAATCATCACGAGGCCGACACCTCCCAAAATCCCGCGCTCGCGGTAGCCGGTCGCGAGCGCATGCAGTTGCTGATGGGCGCCATCGGCGAGCTGCCCGATCGCCAGCGCCAGGCGCTACTCGGACACGTCTTGGAGGGGCGCAGCTACCGCGAGATCGCCACCCGCCAGGAGTCCACCGTCTCCGCGGTGAAGGCGCTCATCAACCGTGCTCGCCGCAATCTCGCCGCCACCGCCCAACCAGCGCTGCTGCCATTCCCCGCTGCCGCTCGACGCCTTGCCGGACTCCTCACCGGCAAGGAAGGCGCCAAAGGCGCCCTCGCGATGGTCGCACAGACGCTCAGTACCGCCACCCTCACGGCGGGCATCCTCATGGCCGTCCCCGGTACCGGCCCCAGCCCCGTTATCGCGAGCGGCCTACCCCACCACTCCCACACCGCATCCACACGTGGCTCCTCCCACCGCCACCACGACAACCACGGACGCCCAACACATGCCGCGCTCGAACGGCGCATCCACAACGAAGCGCGCGGCGCGATCGCACAATGCCTCAGACCGACCCACAAGCACAGGCACTACACCCCAGCCGCACTCCGCTATGCCACGCACCATCTCTCCACCGATGTCATCGAGTACACCGAATGCCGGGAACAGCTCACACGCGCTCTCTTGCACGCGCTCGGCGGCCATCCGCATAGACACCAAACCCCGAGATCAACACTACAGTTAGCGACCGAAGAGCGCACGGAGGCCGATTAGTCCAGCGAGGACGGTGAGCCTTTAATTAACCCATTCACCCAAGTCCGGATCCCACCTCCCGGATATTAGTTCGTCCTCGAAAATCGGGTCGAGAAACGCTGCGGCCGTCGCGTATCCAATGCGGATATCTGCGTCAGCTGGAACGTTCGCGACAAGCTTGCGCCAGCCTGGGCTCCAATCGCTGGGGGGAGGTGGAACTGCCTGGGGCACAGGATGGGTGCCGCGCCGCTGGAAGATCTCTCTGATCGCATGTGTGAGTCGGTCGGCGTCGGTCGTGATGGTATGGGCGATCACGACGATGTCGACCAGGTCCTTGACTCGCGAGCTGGGCACGCCTGCGGCATGGGTCCTGGTGTAGGCGTGGAGCTTCTCGGCGACGTGTTGCTCGATCGCGACCGCGGGAATGCGGACGGGCGCTATGTCCGCGAAGTCCAGCAGGTGAGAGGAGGCGATGGTCTCCGGCTCGAGCACGGGCTTTACGGCAAACCCGATGTCGATGGCTACGCGCTCGAACTCGCGCCCGGCGAGCGTCGCGGCAGCTGTCCAGCGCTGGCCGCCTCCCGGCAGGTCGTCATCCACCTGCGAGCGCTCGACCGCGAACTCAAAGCGGTCATCGAGCGTCATGGTCGCGACATCCAGGAGCAATTCGATTGCCTCGCCCTCGCCGATCGCCCAGTCGACGTCGACGTCCTTGGTGGTGCGGGCCTGGGCACCGAGCCGCAACTCGAGCGCGAACCCTCCCTTGAGTACCCAGGCATCCGGCGCCACGGCATACAGTCGCGCCAGCAGGCGCTCGAACACCACACGCTTGCGGAGTCGCGTCAAGCCGACGCCGTCGTGTTGCGCCACCTTAAGCCGTGCCTCGAGCGCTGTACGGAATGCCGCGGATGTGCGGTACTTCACGTCGCGTCCCGATCGATAGCGTCTTCGAGCCGCGAGCGCCACTTGGCCGGCAGTGCCGCTTCTAGCCGTCGAGGTGTCGTGAGACCACGCCGGATGGCTTGACGAACAGCGAGGTCGGTCTGCTCCGTCCATCCGCCGCTACGCAACAGATCGGTCAGGGTGCGCTCAACGCTTGTCACCGGGATGCCCAGCACAAGGCGTCGAGCTTGGCGGTCGATCAACCGGTCGGTGAAATGGATACGCACACCGGGTGGGGTGCGCAGCCCTCGCTTTGCACGTGGCAACGCGATGTGAACCTCGTCGGCGATTAGATCGGTGAGGTCGAGGAGCTCCAGCGCGCTCTCGTGGGAGACCACGCCGTCGGCACGCGAGAGCGCAAGCCATCCGGCGATCACATGACCGTGCGGTGGTGCTGGAAACCGTCGCATTCGATAGACGCCATGACCGACGCGTTCCAGCGCGTTGCCCTCGGTGGCGTGGTAGGACAGCGTGGAGCGTGGGATACCGGCGGCGACGGCCTGGTGCGCGGCGAGGAACCCACCTTGAGTCTCCGCGATCTCGTACAGCCGGCCAATTCCAGAACTGTCACTAGAATCTACGGATTCTCCGGCCATATCCGTGATAGTAGCACCGGACTATGCCGAGGATATGCGGGTCAGACGGAGGAAACGACGCCGGACCGAAGGAGAGGTGCTCGCACGTCTCGATTTTGAAACCCCGCGTGTTCGATTGTGGCTGTTGTGTCACGCGCCAGGCCATCACCGCCTCAATGCCCGTACTCTTCGTCGACCATGCCTCAAGAGCTGTGGAGCGCAATCGACCGCTACATAGACGAGTACCTGCTGCCCGCAGACCCGGTACTGGACGCTGCTATTGCCGCCAGCGATGCCGCCGGCCTGCCGCCGATCGCGATCACGCCCAACCAGGGCAAGCTGCTCGAATTGCTCGTGCGCATCCATGGTGCGCGCACCATCCTCGAGTTGGGCACTCTCGGCGGCTACAGCACCATCTGGCTTGCCCGCGCGATACCCGAGGATGGAGGCCTCGTGACGCTCGAGCGCGACCCCCACTACGCCGAGGTAGCCCGTGCGAACATCGCGAGCGCTGGCCTTTCCCAGGCCGTGCAGATCCGCATAGGCCCCGCACTACAAACCCTCGCCGCGCTTCACGCCGAGGGGACCGGCCCCTTCGACCTGATCTTCATCGACGCAGACAAGCAGAACAACCCCGGATACCTGGAGTGGTCGCTGAAGCTCTCCCGTCCCGGCACCCTGATCATCGCCGACAACGTTGTGCGCGGCGGCGCGATACTCGACCCGAACGGGAACGATCCACAACTCGGTGACAGCGGAGTGCAGGGTGTACGTCGCTTCTACGAGATGCTCGCTTCCGATCCTCGCGTAAACGCAACAGTGGTCCAGACAGTTGGCGCCAAGGGCCACGACGGCTTCGCCCTTGCGGTTGTCACCAACCTCAGCCGCTGAGAGCAGTCGAGATTCCGCCGATCTACCGGCGATCGAGGAGCTAGGAGTAGAGGATCTCCTTGAGTGAGGCGCTCCCCAACCCTCGGGCGATCCACGCCATCGTCACCGGCAACGTCCAGGGCGTCGGCTTTCGAGAGGCCACACTGCGCCGAGCCGGCGAACTCGGCGTGTCGGGTTGGGTGCGCAATGAAGATGACGGCACCGTCGCCGTTCACACCGAGGGCGTGCCCTCCGCGGTCGAAGCCCTCATCGCGTTCCTGCGCGAGGGCCCGCCAGGCAGCGTAGTCACAGACGTGGCCTTGGACGACGTCCCGGTCGAGGGCCATGAGCAGTTCGCCATCCGCGGTGTGAGCGCTGGTGTCTTTGTCGTGCAGCAGCACGCTGCCACAACGCGCCACTTCGACCTGCGCCTAGAGGTAGTTGGCGCTATGCGCTCCTGGGCGGTGCCCAAGGGCCCCTCGCTTGACCCATCCGTCAAGCGCCTCGCGCTGCAGGTCCCCGACCACGAGATCGACTACAACGCCTTCGAGGGCCCCTCCGATCAAGGGGCAGTGGTGGTGTGGGACCGAGGCACCTACGAGCAAGGCGGACGAGTGCCGTGGCCAGAGGCACTCGAGCGCGGACACGCCGTGTTCGTGCTGCACGGCACCAAGCTCCAAGGAGGCTTCGCGCTACAGCGCACACGTCCAGGACCCAAGCCGCAATGGCTGCTGATCAAGCGAGGCGACGAGCACGCACGGCCAGGCTCGGACATCGTCGCCGAACAACCGACCTCTGTGCTCAGCGGCCGAACGCTCGACGAGCTGCTGCGCGACAGGGAATAAACGGCGAGGACACAGCGGATGCGGCGCAGTGAACCTGGGCATCGCAGGGTTCGCCGCCGATCCCAAGCGCGGCTATGGTCCTGGCGTCGCGTCTGGCTCGGAGGCCACTTGGGCCGGGGCGAGCGCAACGAAGCCCGCGATCATGAAGGCGAACAGGCACACGATGCCGACCGAGTGCGCCCACGCTGCGTCGGCGACGGTGAGAAAGCCGAGCGCGGCGATGAACGCGGCGGCCGCGATGCGTGCGGCAACACCTGTAGTCGACGCAGTCAACAGCACCGCCGGTGACGGCGTCGCAGCCATTGACTTTGAGGGCGCGTCGAGTGTGCCGCCGAGCACGAGGCGAAACAGCAGTGCAAGCGAAGGGAAGAGGATCACCGCGCCGCCGAGCACGGCAACGATCACCGCGACGAGCGTGTCGTGCCCGGCGGCGGCCTCTTGGATCGTCAGGTTGGGCAGCAGCAGCGGTTGCTGGGCAAGCGCCCAACCGGCGATGATCGCGGCAACCGCGAGCGCCGCCGAATAGCGCGCAAGGAGAAAACGACGAGCCCAAACCAGCGCGAGCGTCGCGCCGCCGGCGATCCCCGAGACGATTACCGCACCGAGACCATCGCCCGCGATGAGACCGTGGTAGAGAGCGTGGGCGTCAGAGTGCAGCACGACGAGCCCCGCCAGCGCGATGGCGCCCGCAACCACGCCAGCCCCCAAGGCCCGCGCGCGAAACGCCGATTCGAGCTCGCGCTCGCCGTGGCGCGCCGCATCCGCCGCGAGGTACACAGCGGCGAGATAAGCCGCCGTCGCGACGCTCAGCAAGCCGATCGTGATCGATACCGGACCTGTCCAGCTGCCGAAGAGTTGCCCAGCGGCGTTGCCAACCGGCACCCGTTGCGCGGCGATCGCCCCAATCGCAGCGCCGAGCGCAAACGGCGTGACGATCGAGGAGAGCGAGAAGACCGTGTCGATTGTCCGCAGCTCGCTGCGCGAAGGGGTGCCCGCGCGAAGCGCGTAAGCCGCGCCGCGAAAGACGATCCCAAGTCCCGCGATAAAGAGAGGCACCGCCAGTGTCGAGGCGATCGAGCCGAACGCGACGGGGTAGGCGGTCCAAGTGACGGTGAGCACGAAGATCAGCCAGACGTGGTTGGCCTCCCACACCGGTGCCATCGAGTGGTGGGCGTGATCGCGGATTCGCCTCGCGTGATCGCCAGAGCCGGCGAACAGCTGCCACAGCCCCGCGCCGAAGTCAGCACCGCCAAGGACCGCATAGAGCGCCAGCCCAATCAGGATGAAATACATGGGGATGTCGTAAAGGTGAATCGCTCAGCCGCTCGCTGGTTGTGGCTCACCGATATCGTCGAGTGGCGCCGCGGCAAGGCGGCGCAGCACCCACACGACACCGCATCCAACCGCGACGTACACGAGCGCGAGCGTCCCGTAGGCAACCGGAATCCCTTTCGCCCCGGTCACCGCCTGGTCGGTGAGCATCACGTGGTAGACAACCCACGGCTGGCGACCGACCTCGGTGACGACCCAACCGGATATCAGCGCAACCACCGACAGGGGCCCGGCGAGCGCAACCGCCCAGTAGAACCAGCGCTCCACGGGCAGGCGCCGGCGGCGCAGGCGGATCCAGAGGAACACGAGCGACAGCGCAAAGAGCAGCGTTCCGATCCCAACCATCGACTGGAAAGCGACGCGCACGACGTTGACCGGAGGCTGCAGGGCCGGCTTGACGGTGTCGAGACCCTGGACGGTGGCGTTTGGGTTGTGGAAAGCGAGCAGCGAGAGCAGCTTTGGGATCGCGATACCGAACTCGATCTTGCCATTCACATACCAGCCGAGTATGTGCTCCGATGCCCCTTTCGTTGTCTTAGCCAGACCCTCGAGCGCGGCGAGCTTGACCGGCTGAGAGACGGCGACATCGCGCGCCGCCCAGTCGCCGATCGGGGCCTGTGCGATCGACGCGACCGCGGCGATCGATAGCGGGATCGCAAACGCGGTGCGCTCATAGCGGCTCCAGCGCCCACGCAAGCGTCCAACCGCGTAGGCCGAGGCGAGAATGAACCCGCACACCATGTAAGCGGCGACATACATGTGGATCAGCTCGTGCCAGAAGAAACTGTTCTCGAACAGCGCCTTGAACGGATCGGCGTCAATCACCTTGCCGGCCGCGAGACGAAAGCCCGATGGGTGCTGCATCCAGGCGTTGACCGCAATCACCATCAACGATCCGGTGAAGCCGGCGATGATGATCGGGATGGCGCAGGCCAGGTGGCGGCGAGGGGAAAGACGATCCCAGCCGTACACATAGATCCCGATGAAGATCGCCTCGAGGAAGAAGGAGAAGCCCTCAAGCGCGAAGCCCAGCCCGAAGACGCCACCGAACGTCGCGGTGAAGTTCGGCCACAGACCGCCAATCTCCAGGCTGAGGATCGTGCCGGTGATCACACCCACGGCAAACAGCGCAACCATGATCCGCGTCCAACGCCGCGCGAGCGTCCGATACAGCGGATCGCCGGTACGTATGTGCAGCCACTCGACAAACGCGATCATCACGGGGAAGGCGATCCCAAAGCAGACGAGCGGGATGTGGACCGCAAAGGACAGCGCCTGCATCTGGCGCGCCTGCAACAAGTAGCGCTGCGATACCGGGGCGAGCGTAGCGGCGATCACGACGAGCTTAGGCTACACGGCATACTTCGAATGGTGGATCAACGACGCGCGCACATTCGAATGGAGCCCAAATGAGCAGACGACGTGACAATGCGCACATAGCGTGGCTCGCAACTGTGTGCACGCTGCTTGCGATTCCCGCATGCTCGCTGGGCTTCGACGCTCATTCCTCGCCGACTGGCGCCCGCGCAGCCACCGGGGCCACCCCACAACTTGGCAGGGCATCGACCCCTGTGCAGATCGGCTTTGGGCGTGTTCGTCCCAAGACGATCTCCCTTGGCGGAGACCCCACAGGGCTCGTACAACACATCCACTGGACCAGCTGGGGCGGAGCCCGTGCCATCGGCTACGGCGACGCAGAGTACGAGTGGCCCGGGACCGCCGTCGCCAACAACGGCTTCACCTCCGGAGCGCGAGTCGTCGCCTTCCACCTCGGCAGCTGCCGCGGGCATCGCTCCTACAACGCGCTCGAGTGGTACTTCCCAAAGTACGAACAGGCGTTCAACCCGCACGAGTACACCAACGCCTGCACGGGAGCGCCAGCCGGTGTCCCCAAAGTCGTCTCCTGCCCCAACGCCCGGCTCGCGGCCGGCGCTGGGACGGCGACCTTCATCAACGTGGCTGGGATGTCGTGTGAAACCGCGAGCCAGTTGATCGCCGAAGCGCCCGTAGCGCAGTACCTGACCACGGGCGGGCGCTTTGTCCAGTCTGGATTCCGCTGCGGCACAGAAGGAGCAGGAGAACTCGGCTCGGCGATCTTCTCCTGCCAGAAGGGCACATTCGAATTCTCCTACGACGTCGCGCCCTGACGGCCAAACCGGCGCCGCCTCTTTGCACTGGGTGAGATCGCCAGCGTCGCTTGTCGCCGCACCACGGGCTCTCCGGGCTCTGTGAACGTAGCCCGCACCAGCAGCCTCAGAGCATTGCCCGCCACCAACAACCTGCGACCGGCGGCAGTCAAGCGAATCCTCACCGTCACACTACTCGCCCCCGCAAAGGTCTCATAACCGCCAGCGACGATCAGGCCCTTGCCGGCGGAGGTCGTGAGCTCGATACTCAATCGGCCCGGCGCCGACGCGTGGAAACGCAACCCCCACTCGCCCGGCGAGAGCAGAACCGAGCGCGTGGGAGCCGGCCGAAACCTCAATGCGGCCGCCAGGTCCTGGACCAGTGCCCGTGAATCAGCGAGAGACGTGCTCAATCCGCCGGTGGTGGCGCTCGAGACGACACCATTCGCAGCGCCATCGTCTGAGTTGCCCGTGGAGCTCAATGGTTGCGTATTCGATTGAGGCACTTCAAAACCGCTGGGCGCTTCAGGGCCGCCACCTTCACCGTGCTCGGGTGCCGCCACCAGTGCGGCGAGATGGTCACGAAGAGCCACCCCATTCGGTTCCGCCGCTGCACCCGAATAGCTCGTGATCAGATACAACGCTCCGCACGGTTCGCTCAACGGCAGCACGAACCAGCCCCAAGCCAGGTAGCTCACGCCGTGGCGATCGGCCCAATCCATGTAGGTGTTGTCAAAGTCGCTCGGATCGTCCCCACCGCCGGCAGGGCATTCTTCTTGGTCGAACTCGCCGGTCACCACCGGCACGCGTTCTGAGAGCGGCGCGATCGTTTCGTCCCAGCAGGATTCCGTGTCGCAGTCCTCGCCTGTGTAATTGTGAAAAGACGCAGCCAGCTGGCCGTCCGGGTCGTTTGGCTCATGAGCGGTCCACTGACTGAGGTCGTTTGCGTAGGCCAGGCCACCGAGCAGGATCGGCTGGGTGGCGCCAGTCGATCGAATCGCATCGACGAGCTGCTGCATCCCAACCGCTTTGTAGCTATGGGCCGGCTCAGGCGTGTTCAGGTCGCTCGCATCGGGGACTTCGCAGCCTCCGTTCTCCCAGCAAGCCCAACTGACAGCCTCTGAGGAGTTGCCGTTGGCTTGTGGCGAGTAGGGCTCATTGAAGGCATCAAACAGCACCGCCGGATCACCCTTGAACGTGGTTGCCACCGATTCCCAGAAGGCCGGCGAGCGCTCGTCGGGCATCGCGTGCTGCCCATCTTCGGGCTGTCCCGCACTGGAAGCATCGGCTGGGTTGGTCCAATGCAGGTCGAGAATCGAGTAGATCCCCTCGGCGGTGAGATCCTGAACGTAGCTCTCGATCCCCTGTTGGTATTCGCTTGCGGTGAGGCCCCCCGCCGGCTCGCCGTTCTGCCCGAGCCAGCAGTCCTCGTTGAGCGGAATCCGCACCGCATTGGCATGCCAGGCGGCAATCGCCGCGGCGTCTTCCGGGTCCAGTGGATCGGTTCCACTCGGGTCCTCGGTAGTGGGTCCCGGACCGGAGGCGATGTAGCCATAAGTACACGCGTACTCGGTGCTCGAGCGATTGACACCCACCAGCTGAATCGTCTGTCCAGTGCCATTGACGAAGTGATTGCCGGAGACCGCGATCGATAGCGGGACAGCCTGCGCCGCCGTCGCGTCTACGCGCGCAGCCAATGCACCGGTGCTCGTCGCCACCGCACCGCTAGCCAATGCGGCCGTAACCGCTATCCCCACTGACCCGCTCAACCGGCGGGCCCTCATCACCGACCTGCGAGGCCCTGAAAGCCGGTCATAGCTCGCTCGCGACCTGGGCGAGCAGCCGACCGGACGATGCTTCGTCGGCTTCTTCGTCGCCGATCAGCTCAAACCAGGCCACGACGTTGTCCACACGCACGAAACCGGAACTGGCGTACTCCTGTTCGCCTTTGCTGTCTGTTTCGGTCTTTGTCACAAGCTTCGCTTCTTCACCGATGCCCGAGATGCCGTGCGCGCCCGTGCCCTCCAGTGCGCTCACATCCTGCATCCGTCCGTAATGGCCAGATCACCCTGTTTGAACTGCGGATAGTTGGTGGGCGGCTTACCCGGACAGTCGCACCCTTTGGAGTCCGTGCACAGCTTCAACGTGTCCGGGTCCACCTCGTTGACCTCGCCCCCGTCCGTCGAGCGCAGACGCACATCGCCTGAGAGGACCTGCAGTTCGAGCACCGGCGCAGACTTCGGCAGTTTCAGCGACACCTCATATGCACCATCGGCATAGGCGGGCGCCGACAGTCGCCGGCGCCCCGAGATCTTCTCCTTGGTGGGCTTGAAGCCCACCTCCTCACGCGTGGGAACGTTTGCGCCCCGGGTATCCCACTCCGAGCCCAGCGAAGGTTCGCGGAAGAACGCCGACGCCTCAGTATTCAGGAACGCGGCAGAGCGACTGACGGAGACGTTGTAGGCAGCGGTGTTGCTCGTGGCGGCAAACATTGCCTGGAATCTGCTCCACGGCGAGATCCCACTCGAATCGAGATGCTCGAAGAAGCCAACCGCGGAGTAGGTGCGTTTCAGCAGCGACACCTCAGGGCTCCTCAAGTAGTTGGCCCATTCTTCCCGGGCGCCCATGTCGTCAGGCACAAGATCCGACTCGACCCAGGTCGCCGAGCCCTCGATCAACCAGGTCGCTTCGGGGCGGTTGAAGTTCGCGAGCGTCCCCGCCATCACGGTCTGGTAGCAGTGGAAGACCTCGTGCGCGATCGTCGAACGGATCTCGGGGTCGATCACCGCCAGGTTCTTGGTGGGTTCTCCCCTGCTATTGCTGACGTGGGGAGACACGGAGACCGTGATGGTGCAATGTACAGCCGGCCCCACCTCGTTGCCCTGCGCGTCGACGCAGTTCGTATCGGCTGCGCCGGGGAAGACCGTGCCGTCCGGTCCACGCTCAGGCAGCGTGTGCAGCGAGGACTCGCGCAGGGTGGTGAACTTTTCCACGCCACCCGGCAACGTGATGCCAAGTCTCCCGCTCTCGATTTCGGCGTAGTGATTGACGAGGATCTGATCTGCGGAGAGATACTTACTGGACGATTTGGCCAGCGCCGGCGGCGCCCCCATCGCAACGGAAACCAACACCACAACCGCCACACCCAAGATCGATCCTCCGCCGACGCGTCTCATGCTCGCACACACTAGGGGATAGCCCCCCGGAGCACCGGGCGAGTGGACAATCGGATGACCAGTGCACAGTGACCTCCTACAGACGCGCAGTCCCACCGAGACAGGTTTCACTAAATACAGGACAACCCCACGCTTGGGCCATCGACCTTGGGGCTGGTGGCGAAGCGCCGGTGGTCGCCTACAAATCAAGCACAGCAACAACTTATGTCGCGTGGACCGCGTCCAGCGGGAGTGCGATCGAGCTATGTGTCCTCGATCGAGCTATGTGTCCTCCCCACCCGCGCGAGCGCGTGTAACGGCGGCGCCTCCTATCACGCCCCCTATCAGCTGGAAGTCGTATACAGCGGAGACACGGTCAACGCGGTCAACGGCAAAGCCGTCAAGAAGGGCACGCTCTCCAAAGGCACGACAACCGTCAGCCTCGTCGAACTGTCGACGGGGACGTTCAAGGTCGCGCTGATCACGAAGTCTTCGACCGGGAAAATCTAGGAGGACATCCGCATCTTCCACACCTGCGTTCCTTACAAACAATGATCCCAAACACTGATCATGTAGTATCGAGAAGCAGTTTGTCGCGGAATCAGTTGGTCCTCTGAGAACTTGGAGCGTGGTTTGGATCGAACTCGGATATGGATGTCGACGGTAGGCAACCGCTCTCGGCCCGCCAGGCGCCAATCGCTGATCATCAAGCGTCGATCGCTGCTACTGATATTGGCATTCTGCGTGATCGCCTCGGCAGGCGCCACCGTCACGGTGTCGCTTATTGGGGTTGCGTCCGCAAGCGTGGCTCGCGGCCGCTGCACGCCACAAGGTCGCACGACACTGAACAGCTCAGATGTAACGGTCTGGTCAGCGCAGGGCGGACAGTTCTACTCGTGCGTGCGCGCGACCGGGAACGTTCATCGCATCACCCACGCCAACGCGAGCGCCAAGGGCTTCCTGGCGGCCGGCGATAGCGTCAGCTTCGTCTACACCGTCGGCGAAGAGAACCTGCGTCTCGACATTTTCTCCGCACTAACCGGGCGCACCGAGCTCAACATGGCGCTTAACGACGAATGCGCGCCGCACCTGCACAACGGTATTTGCACATCGCTACTTTCGGGCTTTCAGCTCGCCTCAAACAACTGGGTCGCCGAGTATGGGCCCAGTCCACTAATGGCGAGCGAAGGCGGGGAAAGCACAATCGAGATCGACAATGGGCCGGGACTGTCGATCTCGCACCTGCATCCTGTGCGCGCCGACCGGATCGAGCTCTCTCAGGGGACCGGCTCCACGCTCGCATGGACGCCGGATGACGGCACAACGCTCTACTCCACGCCGCTCGGACCACGGCTGGCCGCACTCGACAGCAAGGCTTTGGAAAAGGGCACGGTACACGCGGCCACACCGCTGCCCACCGCGTGCGGCCTGTTCACCGCCGCGGAAGCCCAGGCGGTCCTGGGCACAGGGACCCAGACGTCATCGAGCGATTCCTGCACCTACACCATGGCCGGCACGCCGCGGAGCACCCTCACCGTCACACTGCAACCCAACCTCACCCCCGCCCAGGCGCTCGCGACCAAGCAGACGGCGTACAGCCAGGAGTCAAGCAACCTGGCGGAGGAGCCCACGCCCCTGGAAGCACCCGATTACGACAAGTACCTGTGGCGGGCCAGCTGGGATAGCGGCGAGGGCGGCGCCGGCGGAGCCCAGAGCCAGGTTGTACAGATATATGGCGACATGGCCCTCACCGTCGAACTTGCCACCAAGCCCACGAATAGCGCCAGCAGCGAGTATCAAGTAGGGACATCACAGTGCTGGGAATCCGCGGCCGCGGTAGAGCACGTAACCGACATCGCCTTCGACCGCCTGATGGGAATGGACATCTCATACCGCACCGGCACAGAGAAGCGATCCTGCGTCAAAGCCAACGAATCGTTTTAGCGGTAGGTGCTACCCGTATTCAGAAGTCGTGTCTGGCCAAGCGCAGGCCGCCACGACTCTCAGCTTCGCTCATGGCTGCCACGGCGGGCACCATCTCGCTCGTGACAAGACCCTGCTCTGAGGTGAGCTCGTCGATTATCTGAAATGAGCGGGCGATCCGCTCGGGCGTGTCGATCACGATCGTGACGACCGGGACGTGGCGGCGCAGTTGGAAGAAACGGTCGCCGTGCGGGGCGTGATCGCCGTGAAATCCCCAGATGCCACGGATGCTGGTGGCGCCAGCCGCGTCGGATTCCCGCAAGCGACGGATGATCTGAAGGTTGAGCGGATGCCCATCGTGAGTGGCGGCTTGCGAGGTGTAGACCATCAGCTTCTGCCACAGCGCGAGACCGTGCTCGTCCGTGCCGGGCAACTCGTGTGGCCTAGCCAGCAGCCGCCCGTCGCGCTTGCACACTCGCACCCGCTCGAGTGTGATCAGCGGGTCATCCAACAGGCGGCCAAGCTCGGGTAGGGCCTCAGCGATCCGCTCACCCGAGCCGACGGCGATGATCATCACGGGCACCTCCGCATTGCCGGCGAAGAACCTGGCGCGAAAGCGCCGGCCGCCTCTGGTGCCATCCACGCCGAGCAACACCGTCGCACCCGCGATCCCGTGCCGGTGCAACAGATCGGTGATTGCCAGGAACGCCGGGGCGCGCTGGACCCGCTCCCGGCGACCAACATAGACAGTCAGCTTGGCCGCCTCGCTGAGACCTCCCGGCAACTGCATCGCTCCGATCTCCCGGGTGAACAATCGTGCGCGCTCCAGTGTGATCAAACCCCGGCGCTTGACCTGCATGATCGGCCCGAGCAGCGCCTCGATGCGCTCGCGGCGATCGACCGCAACAGACACAACGGGTAGGTCTTCGGAGAGGCTCAGCAGCCGATCGGTGCTCAGATGGTGCAAACCTCCGAAGCCCTCCGCGCCCCTCAGCAACACGCTCGCCTGCAGGTGCTGCGAAGCGTAGATATCGAACAGTTCGTCTCCCAGCAGCCCATGCTCGGTGCGGTCGCGCTCGCCGAAGTACGTGGTCAGCTTCAGGCAATCCTCACCCACCAAGGAGGGGGTATTCATGTGTGCGCCCCGATCACGTGACCGAGCGCCGCCGCCCCCACACCGGCGGCCAGGCTCCCCAGAATGTTGAGCAGCGCAAGAGGAAGCTCGCCGTCCTCTGTGAGGCGCTGGGACTCGAGCATCCAGGTTGAGAAGGTGGTGTAGGAGCCGAGCGTCGCGGTGCCGGCGAGCACCAACGTGTCGCCGGTCACGGCCAGGCCGGCCAGCAGTCCGAGGACGAACGCCCCACTGATGTTGACCACGAACGTCCCGAGCGGAAAGCTGGTGGCAAACCGCAAGCCGATCGCCCCGTCCATTGCGAAGCGAACGATCGCGGCTATCCCGCCGAGCACAGCGACCGCTACCCATACCAGCACGCTCATAGGAGAGCCTTGGGAGGTTGCATGACATGGGAGTGGCCCTCGGTCGAGCGACCTGGTGGTGGGTCCCAGGCCCCGTGAGGTGGGAGTGGGGCCCAGGTCGCGCGAGGGAAGTGGCGCCTCACACAAACACCCGCGTGCGCCGCACCGTCGCAGTGGCCACCCAGATCGCCAGATAGCCGGCCGTCACGCTGGCAGCCGCATATCCCACGGCCAACCCGTAGCGGTCGTGTTCGATCATCTTCAAGATCTCCACCTGCATCGTTGAAAACGTGGTGTAGGCACCGCAGAAGCCCGTGCCAAGCAGCGGGCGACGGTAGGTCGACTGCGGCAGGCGCTCCTGCAGGCGGGTGGCAAAGTACCCGAGCGCGAACGAGCCCGTGACGTTAATCGAGAACGTCACCCACGGCCAGCTGACGACAGCGCCCGTGAACTCCTCACCAAGCCAGACCCGCAGCAACGCCCCAACCGCGCCACCCACAAAGATCGCGCACAGCTCGCGTCTATCGAGGCTCGCCATCGCCTCGCTCACTCACACTTTCGACTGGCAAGATGACTCCCCCGGATAGCTGAGCTACTCAGCCAAGCCCTCGACGACCATGTGCAACCCCGCATGCCGCACGCGCCCGGGGACGATCCCAGCATCGCGCATCAGGCCGTGCACCTGCTCGGGCGAGCGCTCACGTCCGCCCTCGCACTCGACGAGCATCAACAGGTCAGCCAGCGAGCTGATCGGGCTCGGGCGACCAGGCTCGAGATGCTGATCGATCGTCACGACCCGCGAGCCCACCGGCATCGTTGCGTGCACGCGGCGCAGGATGTCGCGGCAAGCCTCATCGCTCCAATCGTGCAGGATCCACTTGAGCACATACACGTCAGCTCGTGCATCAAGCTCCCCAAAGAGGTCCCCGGCTCGCCGCTGCACCCGGTCGAGAACCCCGCGCGATCGCAGGAATCCCTCGGCCTCGCTCAACACCTCCGGAGCGTCAAGCAGGATGCCGCGCGCACCCTCGCGGCACTCCAGGATCGCGGCAAGCAGAGTTCCGATCCCACCCGCCACATCGCAGATCACGCCTTCGCGCGGCCAAGGGTACGCGCGGGCGAGCGCCGCCAGATCGATCGCCGTCAGCTCGCGCATCGCTTTGCCGAAACGAGCCCCCTCCTCGGGGTGCTCGCCGAAGTACTCCCACACCGAGTTCCCAAACGCCCGCCGGTGTCCCGAAGGCTCCGCGCCCTCGCGCAACTGGGCCCCCAGCTCACCGTGGGCGGCGGCATTGGCAGGCGCCGCCTGGTAGGCAACCCACGAGGCCAGCGAGTGTGGGTGGTCGCTACGCAGCGGCGCACCCAGTCGCGCAAGGCGCGCCCGTCCCTCACGGTCCAGATGAACCAGGCGCGTGGCCGCCGCGGCCCCGAGCACACGCAGGGTCACGGCCTCTGAGAGACCCAACTCCCGAGCCACCTCACCTGCATCGCGCGTGCCGGTGCCAAGCGCGTCCGCGAGCCCTGAGGTGACCAGCGCGCCCGCGAGCGCGGTGCGCTGCATACCGGCGGTGAAGTCCCACAGAGCAGCCTCCGCCGGCAGCATGCGGTCGGCGAGACCCTGCACTCCCTTGCGCAGCGCCAACCCGACGCGCAGCGCGGCGTTCGGCACAGGAAATGGCGGCAGCGGCACAGCGCACAGCCTACGCGAGCAGGCGGTTAGCGCCCGATGGTCTACCCAGCCGGTGAGACCACGGGTACGTGTCCTTTCTCCTCATCCTCCCCCGAGACCAACGCCTCGCCGGGAAGCGATCGAGCAAACCACAGGCCCACGAGCACAAACGCGGACGCCAGCAGCAGCGAGCGCTTGAGTGCGTCGATCTGCGATTCGCTGTAGTAGCCGACCAATTTGTCCACCTCCGCCGCCGGCACACCCGCCCGCTTCACGCCCGCTTCGAACTGCCCCTTAGACACCATCGGCAACCCCTCCTCGCTGGCGGTCACGATCTGCTGCTGTGCCGAGCGCGGGATCGCGGGATCGGCCAGCACACGCTCATGAAAGCCCGCCGTCAGCCCGGTCAGCAGCACCGCGCCGATCAGTGCCGTGCCAAGCGACTGGCCGAGGTTCTGGGCGGTGCCCTGCATGCCGCCGGCCTCGCTTGAGCGCGATTGCCCCACCGCCGACATCACCACGTTGCCCAACTGTGAGATCGCCAGGCCGATGCCTGCGCCGAAGCCCGCCAGCGACAGCGCGAACGGCACCGACGCGAGACTCGAGGAGATCGTGCCCAGCAGCGCCGGGATCGACACCAGCAGGAAACCCAGCCCCACCTGCACCACACGCCGCGGCGAAGTGCGCGTCGCCAGCCGCGGGCCCAGCATCGCGCCCGCCATCATCGTGATCGAGATCGGCAGTATCTTCAGCCCCGTTTCCAGAGCGTTCTTGCCGAGCACCAGCTGCAAATACAGGGGCAGCACGAAAAACGTGCCCGCCAGGATCAGATATTGCGAGACGAGCGTCGAGAGTCCAGCTCGCATCTGGGGAATCTTGAGAATGTCGGTGCGCAACAGCGGCGTGTGCCCCAGCCGCTCCACACGCTCCTCCCAGCGAAAGAACCCTCCCAGCACGATCAACCCGGCGAAGATCATGAACGGCACCACCGACAGCCCAAACGGGGTGACACGGGTGTCCCCGATCGTCAGCGCGCCCGTCGGCTCGAAAAGTCCCCACGAGCTGATCCGCAAAATTGCAAACACCGTCAATCCCAACCCGAGCGCCGACAGCCCCGCGCCAACGCGGTCGAGCGTCGGGCGCTGCTCTGAGGGATGGTCGGCGATGCGATGGACCATCGTCAACAACACCAGCACGATCACCGTCTCCGAAGCAAACACCACGCGCCAGGTAAGCGCCGTGGTGATAAAGCCCCCGATCAACGGGCCCACCGCCGCGCCCGCGCCCGCAACGCCACCCAGCAGGCCAAACGCCAGCGCCCGTTCACGGCCGCTGTAGCTGCCGGCCGTCAGCGCCGCAATCGCCGGGATCACCAGTACCGCACCGAGCCCCTCGATCCCAGACCATCCGATCAGCAGCACCGTGATGTTGGGGCTTAGCGCGGTCGTCAACGAACCCAGGCCATACACGATCAATCCGATCGAAAACGCTCGCCGTCGCCCCCAGATATCGCCCAGCTTTGCCCCCGTCAGCATGAACGCCGCCATCACCAGCGTGTACGCGGTTATCGCCAGCTGCACTTCGGGTACCGTCGTTTTCAGGTCGCTCACGACCTGGGATATGGACACGTTCATCACGGTGCTATCGAGCACCATCACAAACTGCGCGGTGCCGAGCACCAGGATTGTCGTTCGGTTGCGAATAAGCGAGCTTCCCCATACGCTATCTACCCGAAGGAGCCCACCAACAATGCGAACAGTTCTCGTTTCCCCGTGAACCTTCCCAGCAGCCGATATCCGAAGGTTATCTCCGCGCTCTCAGAGGGCGACGGTCACGACGAGAGTTGGGGCGGATCGTTTGTCGGTGCCAGCTTCCAAACAAGTTTTGTCGCGAAGGTGCTCAGCGTGCTGTTCGCCGCCGGAGCCAGCCTCGCCGCGCTGACCGTGGCGTTGCCCCATCCGGCTGGCACCAACGATCTCGGACTGCTCGTGATCGTCGCCAACGCCTACCTGGTCGCCGCCACGCTCTACAGTCAGGCCGGGCGGCTCCCCGCCTGGACGCTCAACCCAACGCTCGCATGGGGCAGCACGCTGATCACCGGCGTCGCCTACTTCTCGGGCGAAAGCCCCAGTCCGCTCGTGTTCTTCTACCTGTGGGTGTTTCTCTACGCCTCCTATTTCTTCACCCTCAGACAAGCCGCGGCGCAGATCGTCTACGTCGGCATCGCCTACGGCGCGCTGCTGGCAGCCAAGACGCCGGCTGGGAGCATCCCCTCCTGGTGGCTCGTCGGCATGGGCACGCTGCTCGTGGGCGCGATGGTGATCATGGCGATGCGCACCCGCGTGGAACTGTTGATCGCGCGCCTCTACGACGCCGCCCGCACCGATCCGCTGACCAAGCTCTCCAACCGCCGCGGGTTTCGCGAACTGCTCGACTTGGAGCTCGAACGGGCCCGCCGTGCTGGCACCGGTGTGGGCCTGCTCGTAGGCGACCTCGACGGCTTCAAGAACATCAACGATGACTACGGCCATCAGGTCGGCGACCTCGCGCTGCAGCGCGTTGCCAGACGGCTGTGCGAAGGCAAGCGCCAGATCGACTCCGCCGCGCGCGTGGGAGGCGAGGAATTCGCGCTGATCCTGCCCGACACCGAACGCGACGGCGGCTTCGCCCTGGCCGAGCAGCTGCGCGGCGCGCTACGCGACGAGTTCGCGGGCGACCTCGCCCCGCTCACGATCAGCTTTGGCCTCGTCGGCTACCCCGAGGACGGAGAGACCGCCGCCGCGCTGCTGCACGCCGCCGACGACGCGCTCTACGCCGCCAAGGAGAGCGGACGCAACCGCACAGTGCGTCACACCCCCGCGCTGAAAAGCAATCTGCGCCTCGCAAGCGACGAGCGCGACATCGAAGGCGAGCGCTTCGTGATGGCCGTGCTTGACCTGGCCGAGGCCGTGGACCTGCGCTTCAGCGGCAGCGCCCGCCACTCAGAGACGGTTGGACGCTACTCGGAGATGATGGCCCGCGAGCTCGGCCTCCCCGAGCGACGCGTCAGCCGTATACGGCTCGCCGGGATCCTGCACGACATCGGCAAGGCCGGGGTGCCCAACAGCATCCTGCACAAGCCCGGCCCGCTCACCGTCGAGGAGTACGAGCAGATCAAGCGCCACCCCGCGCTCGGCGCGCAGATCATCGAGCACGTCAGCCTCTCCGACGTGCGCGAATGGGTGGTCGCCCACCACGAGCGCCCCGACGGTCTCGGCTACCCACTCGGGCTCTGCAGGGGCGCGATCCCGCTGGAGGCCCGCATCGTGGCCGTCGCCGACGCGTATGAGGCGATGACCAGCGACCGTCCCTACCGCGACTCGATCGGCTACGACGCCGCAATCGCGGAGCTACGACACTGCGCCGGCACTCAGTTCGATGCGCTCGTCGTCGAAGCCTTCATCGCCGCGCTCAGGCGCGAGGCGACACGAACCGAGTCGAAGCTCGCCGCGGGCGCGTAACACCTATCTCAGTGGCATTGCCCAGCCACGCAGGCCACGCCCGGCCTATGACCCTTGATCGGCCGCCAGCCAAGCAAACAGCTCGAGCGTGGCCGCATCCGTTTGAAGCATGTTAGGCACAGCCTGGTGCTCGGTGATCGGCGTGCCATCCCACGCGCGCAAATACAACCCCTGCGCGTCGCGCGCGTAGGTTTGCGCGCGCGTTGCCATCTCTTCGGCCAGCGCCCGCCAGCGCGTGTCGCCGGTCTGCTCACCGTAGAGCAGCATCCAGTGCAGATAGATCGTGTCGAACTGCGGGCCCATGTTGAGACGATCAGAGAAGCGTTCTGCAGACGCATCGGCGAGTTCGGTGGCGCGCGAGCAGGCTTCAGAAACTCCCACTTCGCACAGCACCTGGTGGGCCTCCACCAGTGTCCCCTCGATGTAGGGGGTGGGAGTCGGGTCCGAATCGGTGCGCTTGTACAGATGCCGTTCGGTGAGGAAGTCCGATTCGGCCCAATTCAGGAACTTCAACACCTGCTCGCGATAGAACGGCTTGCCTGTCAGCTCAAGCAGCTCCGCGCCCAGAAGCGACCCTGCGGCCAACGGCTCGCCCGCTATGTAGGGGTGTGAGGTGTTCCACCACAGCCCACCCCCCGCGCCGTTCCAGCCAGCCTCCGCGATGAACGCGAAAGCGCGCTCCGCCTCGCTCAAATAGGAGGCGATATGAGTGGCGCGATAGGCGTCCACAAACGCCAGCCCCCACCACCCGTTGTCATCAAACCAGGTCACCACCTGCCCGCGATCGCCAGGGTAGGGAGCAAAGCCCGGCACCGGCTTCAGCGTGGCGTTCCAGTAGCGCTCAGCGCCCGCCGCAAACGCCGTCACCGCCGCGCGGTGCGCGCGCGTCGGCGCAGCGATGTCGATCGCATCCAGCACCTCAAACAGGGGCGTCGCGTCCCACACCGTCGCCAGCGGGTAGCGTTCGCGGTCGTCGAGCACGCTGTCATACCAGCCCAGATGGGGGTTGCGCCACAGACGCTCCGCCCGCGCCACCCCCGCTTCGGCGATCTGCAAGTAGCTCTGCGATTGCGCCACGGACCCACGCGCACCGATCGCGCGCGCCGTCGCCGTCGCCTGCGTCCGTGCCGATCCGCTCACAAACCACGCGCAGCACACGCACAGCGACAACAGCGCTGCGGCGCGGCGCGAGACGGTGACCAGCGCTCTTTCCACCCACCACAGGGTAGGGCCGGCACACTCATGCCACGCGCCCACACAGCCGATATGTCCAAAATGGAAGCGTTCTCGGGGGAGGACGGGCCCGACGGCACGCTTGGTCGGCTGGCGATCGGCACGAGCTCCCAGACAAGTCTTGTGGCGAAGGTGCTGTCGGGTCTCTACGCAGCAGGTGCCACGCTCGCCGCGCTCACCGTCGTACTGCCCCACCCCGCCTACCAGAACGATCTCGGCCTACTGGTGATCGTCGCCAACGCGTATGCGATCGCCGCCGTCCTGCAATGGCGTGCTCGCCTGCTGCCCGCCTGGACACTGCCACCAACGCTCGCATGGGGCAGCACTCTGATCACCGGCGTCGCCTACTTCTCCGGCGAGAGCCCCAGCCCGCTCGTGTTCTTCTACCTGTGGATCTTCCTCTACGCCTCCTACTTCCTCACGCGCAAAGAGGCGGCGCTGCAGATCGTCTACGTCGGCGTCGCCTACGGCGCGCTGCTGCTCGCAAGGCCACCCACAAGCGGAGTTCCGGCCTGGTGGCTTGTGGGGATGGGCACGCTGATGGTGGCCGCGGCGCTGATCATGACCATGCGCGTGCGCGTCGAGTCGCTGATCTCAAGACTCTATGACGCTGCGCGCACCGACCCGCTCACCATGCTCTCCAACCGCCGCGGCTTTCGCGAGCTGCTCGATCTCGAGCTCGAACGGGCGCGCCGCGGCGAAAACGAGATGACCGTGCTAATCGGCGACCTCGACCGCTTCAAGGAAGTCAACGACCGCTCGGGCCATCAGGTCGGCGACATCGCCCTACAGCGAGTGGCCACCGCACTGAGCGAAGGCAAGCGCCAGATCGACTCGGCCGCCCGCGTCGGCGGCGAGGAGTTCGCGCTAATCCTGCCCGACACCGGCCAGGACGGCGCCTTCGCGCTCGCCGAGCGTCTGCGCTGCGCGCTGCGCGACAAGTTCGCCGCCGACACCATTCCGATCACGATCAGCTTCGGCCTAGCCACCTATCCGATGCACGGCGAGACCGCCGCCTCGCTGCTGCGAGCCGCCGACGAGGCGCTCTACGCAGCCAAGGACAGCGGCCGCAACCGCACCGTGCGCCACAGTCCTCTCCTGCACGAGCTGGTCGGCGCCGGCAGCGGAGTTCAGGACGTCGAAGGCGAGCGCTTCCTCACGGTGATGCTCGACCTCGCCGAGGCTGTCGACCTGCGCTTTAGCGGCAGCGCCCGCCACTCCGAGACCGTGGGGCGCTACGCCGAGATGATGGCCCGCGAGCTCGGCTTCTCCGAGCGGCGCGTCAGCCGTGTGCGGCTCGCCGGCATGCTGCACGACATCGGCAAGGTCGGCGTGCCCGACAGCATCCTGCGCAAGCCCGGGCCCCTCACCGAGGAAGAGCTGACGGTGATACGCCGCCACCCCGAGCTCGGAGCGCAGATGCTCGAACACTCAAGCCTCGCCGACGTGCGCGTCTGGGTGGGCGCCCATCACGAGCGTCCCGACGGGCTCGGCTACCCGTTGGGCCTACACGGCGACGCGCTCCCGCTGGAGGCCCGCATCGTGGCGGTCGCCGACGCATACGAGGCGATGACCAGCGACCGCTCCTACCGCGACTCGATCGGCCACTCAGGTGCCCGCTCCGAGCTGCAACGCTGCGCCGGCTCGCAGTTCGACCGGCGCGTAGTCGAGGCGTTCCTGACGACCCTGCAGCGCGAGAGCGAGCGCGCAGACGCGGAACTGATCCGTATGAGCCACTGACCCCCGGCGGGGGTCGCGCCGCGCGCCGCCGCGCATTCCTGAAAGATGCTCCTGCAGATGGAGCTGGAGTACGAGCTGCAAACACACCGCGCGGAGGACCGCCACTGGTGGTACCAGGGCCGCCGCCGCGTGCTCGAGCGCGTGATCGCGCAGCTTGAGCTGCCCGCGCACGCCCGCATCCTCGACGCCGGCTGCGGCAGCGGGCGCAACATGGTCGATCTCGCCCGCCACGGCACGGTCACCGGGGTCGAGCTATCGCCCGCAAGCGTCGCGCTGGCACGCGAGCGCGACACCGGCGAGGTGCTCGAAGGCTCCGTCATGGACATGCCCTTCGACGAGGCCACTTTCGACTTGGCGCTGAGCCTGGACGTGATCGAGCACCTCGAGGACGACGTCGGCGCGCTGCGTGAGCTGCGCCGTGTCACCAAGCCCGGCGGCGCGCTGCTCGTGACCGTACCCGCCTACCAGTGGCTGTGGAGCGGCCACGACGAGATCAACCACCATCACCGCCGCTACAACCGCCGCACGCTGCTTGCCGCCGCGCAGAGCGCGGGCTGGCGCGCGGAAAGGTCCGCGCACTTCAACTCGCTGCTGCTGCCCGTCGCGATCGCGTTGCGCGCGCTGGAGCGCTTCAAGCCCTCCACCACCAAGTCGAGCCTCGACCTGTGGATCCCGCCGGCGCCGCTGAACTGGGCGCTGCGCCAACCGCTGAACCTGGAGGCCGCCGTGATCGGGCGCGGGAGCTCGATCCCCGCCGGGCTATCGCTACTGGCCGTGTTCCGCTAGCGACCAGGCGTCATCCGCTAAGAATCCGCCGCCCTCTCCACCAGTGCCGCCTCGGCGGCATGTCCGTGAGCGTGCCCTCTGAACGTCCACGCACGGTTGGCAAAGAACGTCAACACGGTCACGATCACAGTCGTGACAGCCTGGCCCTCCAGCTTGCCGAGGCCGGCGCCGTCCACGAGCAGATACACGAGGCCGAGGTTCACGCACAGACCGGCGCTCTGCACCACAAACCAGCGCACCGGCGTCAGCGCGTCACCGACGTGCCCGCGAAACGTCCACGCACGGTTCCACACGAACCCGTTGACCGCGCCGATCAAAAAGCCGATACCCGACGCCGCCACGTACCACACGCCGAACGCCTTCCACAGCAGCGCATACACCGCGAAGGCGATCAGGGTGTTGGACACGCCCACGATCCCAAACTTCACGAACTGCGCAACCAAAGGAGTTCTAACCAAACGCGCGGCGCTGTCCCCTACTCTTCTCATGGTCCCTACTTAACCAGCTTCGCCGTCTCCGGAAGGAACCATGCCGCAAACCCCTGCACGCGTCCCAGCGTTGCTCAGTGTCGTAGCCCCCGTCTACAACGAGGAGGAGCTCGTCGAGGCTTTCGTTGCGCGCGCCTGCGCGGCAGTGGCCGACTACACGTTTGAGCTGGTGCTCGTCAACGACGGCTCCTCCGACTCCACGCCCGAGTTGCTCGACCGTATCGCCGCCGCCGATCCTCGCGTGCGAGTCATCCATCTTTCGCGCAACTTCGGCCATCAGGCCGCCCTGACAGCCGGGCTGGAGCATGCCACCGGCGATGTCGTGGCGATGATCGACGCCGACCTGCAGGATCCCCCCGAGCTGATTCCCCGCATGATCGAGCAGTGGACGCTCGGCTCCGATGTGGTCTATGCGGTGCGCCGCCAACGCGAAGGCGAGACCGCCTTCAAGCTCGCCACCGCATCCTGGTTCTACAAGCTGTTCGACAAGCTCGCCCAGGTCGACCTGGAGCCCAATTCCGGCGACTTCCGGCTGCTCGACCGCCGCGCGCTCGACGCGCTGCTGTCGATGACCGAGCGCTCGCGCTTCCTACGCGGCATGACCGTGTGGGTCGGCTTCACGCAGACGGCCGTCCCCTACGAGCGCGACGCACGCGCCGCCGGCGAGACGAAGTACACGCTGCGCAAGATGCTGCGCTTCTCGCTCGACGCGATCGCCTCCTTCTCGCACCTGCCGCTACAGCTGGCCACCTACGCCGGCCTGCTGTCGGCGAGCGTCGCCTTCATCGCGATCCCAGTCGTGATCCTGCTGCACTTCACCAACTCCTACCTGCCCGGCTTCAGCACAATCACAATCGCGATCCTGTTGCTCGGCGGCATCCAGCTGATCGCGCTCGGCGTGATCGGCGAGTACGTGGGGCGCATCTACGACGAGGTCAAGCACCGCCCGCTCTACATAGTGCGCGAGGAGCGTAACCGGCCCGGGGGAGTCGACGGGCCCATCGCCTCCGTGCGCTCCGGGCTGCCCGCGCGCATGCCCGAGCGCGTGGGCTAGGAAGACCCGCACACACCCCACGATCCGCGCCGTCGCCGAGCACCGCTCCTTCCACACTCTGCCTGGGTTATGGTCAACACGGGCCTTCAACGGCAGATCGAAGCACGACTGGGAGACATTCACGCCATGCGCCACCGCACCCTCACACTTCTCGCCACCCCCGCAGTGCTCGGCGCGATGACCGTCGCCGTGCCCGCGCTCGCCGGGGTCAACCTGATCCCCACCGCCCACACCTCGGCCGCCAAATGCTTCACGGCACGGATCGCCAAACACAAGGTGCGCGAGTGCCTCGTGGTGGGCCCCCGTGGGCTTCCCGGGCCGGCAGGGCCACGCGGGTTCACGGGGGCGACCGGCAAAACAGGGAAGACGGGGGCCACTGGGAAAACGGGGGCCACTGGGAAAAATGGGGCCAATGGGACCAACGGGAGCAACGGCAAAGAAGGCGCTCAAGGACCCCAAGGGAATCCAGGCACCGCGCGCGCCTTCGCGGTCGTCAATCCCGCGGAAGTCGAACCAACCGCTTCCAGCAAAGGGTTCGTTACTCCTCAAACCTCGAACTTCGCCTCGATCCGCCGAGTGTTGACCGGCACCTACTGTCTTGCCACCTCAGCCTCGATCAACCCTGCGGGCGAGCCAGCGATCGTGACGGGCGAGTCGAGCTACAGCACGGGCGGAGCGGTTGCCATTGCCGTGCTCGACGCTCAGCGCAACGACTGCGCCGCGAATGAATTCGAGGTCATCACATACGACGCCCGCTCGCCCAGCTCGCCATCCTCGAGTGTAGGGTTTGCCATCGCCGCACCGTGATCCGGTTGGGCGCCAACCTCAATCTGGGCTCCCAAGCCGTCACGAGCACAGCGTGGATCGCCCATCCGGTCCCTCAACTCGGATAATGAAGCGATGACAACCCCACCAACCGGCGACAACGCCTTCGCCGAAGACCCCAACGGCGCCGAAGAGCGACGCGAGCGGATCCGCGTGGAGACGCCCCGCCACCGCATCGACGGGCTGCTGATGCTCGCCCGCGACGGCTACCGCAGCCGCGTCTCCGACATGCTCAACGCCTCCGAGCGCGACTTCCTCACGCTCACCGACGTCACGCTGCAACCGCTCGACGGCGGGCCGGTCGAGCAGCACGCTTTCATGGCTATCGCCCGGGCACACATCGTTTATGTGGTGAGCGCCAACGTGGAGCAGTCCAGAAGTTAGAGAGCCCGCGCGGAATCTCGGGCCCCGAGGTTGAGGGTCTCAGTGCAGTTCTGTCGTCGCCGTCGAGCAGATCGCCCGCCGCATGGGTCACAGGCTTTGTGCGAGGCGTCTGGCAACCCCATGCGTCGCATAGGCGCCTTTTGTCTGCACCACGCCGAGAAGTGTGTTATTTTGTGCGCAGCCGGTTCACTAGAACCGTGTTTGCCAGACAAACCATTCCTATGCACGCCTAAATTCCAGAGAGCCGGCATACATGTTGCATCTCACATTCCTGGAGATCATCGCCCTGATTGGCTATCGAGCATGGCGCCAGGCCCCAAAGTGGGGGATGCAAGTCGTGGAGCTCGCCGAAGCCATCCGGCGTTTTCGCCATGGCCAAACGCAGGCAAGTGACAAGGCAGAACACTACGTACGTGGCAGATTCGACACAAGCAAGCGGTGAGGACTTAGGGCCAAGCGCTCAAATCCATGTGGTGCGCCGACCACTGTGGCTGCCAGTGGCTCAAATCGCGCGGCGATCTCGGGCAAAGCCGATAGACCGGCGGACCCAGCAGAGGCCTCGACGCAAGCGAGATCTGACACTGGCTCAGTGGCTTGCGTGTGATGGTAGTCTCGCGGCGCAATGGGAGTTCGGTGTCGTGTTCTCGTAGGCCAGCGAGCCCTTCGGCTCACGGCGTTGGCCGTTCTCCTGGCACTCAGCGTGGTCCTGTCGGGACACCTTGCCGGGGCTTCCCTGAATGGCTTGTTGTTCATGCTCCCAGCGCTGGTGCTGGGAGGAGTCTTGTTCGGTGGTCACTACCCGGGCGAGCGCGTTATCGAGCGCCTCCGTGCGGCGCGAGTAACCCGGTCACGCAAGGGTGTGGTCGGTGTCTCCCATCAGCGTTGGCGTGTGATGGAGGTTCCGCGCGGTGGGTCGCTGATCGCTCGCTCGCTTGCCAGTCGTCCCCCGCCACTCGTCGCGGGCTGCTGCTGCTGAGCTAGGCGCGGCCCGCGTTCCCAGTCGCCTGAGCCCTGCCTGACAGGCGGGGCACCACTCGGTCTATGACGACCCACGCGGTCGCTTGGGCCTCAATTCGCGATGGGAGTTACGCAATGCCTCACGCATACGATCCTGCGCGGGCGAGCGCGCAGGATCCACCTCAAGCTGTACCGCTGCTCGGTCGTGTGCGGGTCACACGACGCGGCATCCAGATCGCGCTCGGTGTGATCTGGCTGCTGGATGGGCTGTTGCAGTTTCAGAGCTTCATGTATAGCCACGCGTTCATCACCGAAGTGTTCGCACCGGCAGCAAAGGGACAACCTGGGTTCATCGGCGGTCCGATGAGAACGTTTCAAGACTTCTATGGTCGTGACCTGACGCTGTGGAACACACTTGCTGGTGAGATCCAGTGCGCGATCGGTCTCGGGCTGATCGTGAGCAAGAGGGCTGTGAAGCCCGCGCTTTTGGTGTCCTTTTTGTGGGCGTTGGTCGTTTGGTGGTTCGGCGAGGGCTTCGGCGGGCTGACCTCGAACACGCTGCCATCGCCGCTAATGGGCGCTCCTGGCGGGGTGATCCTGTATGCGATTGTCGGCCTGCTCATGTGGCCTACGGGCAGGGAGGATGGCCGTTCAGCCGCTGACACGGGACCGTTGGGCGACCGGGGTGGCCTGTATGTGTGGTCTGGTCTGTGGGCGCTGTCGGCGGGTCTATGGTTGGTGAACGTCAACCGGGCCAAGGGCGCCACCCAGGAAATGATCAAGGGGATGGCGGAAGGCTCACCACACTGGCTGGCCAAAGTGCAGATGTCTGTGGCCAACCAAGCCCACGGTCACGGCACCACGATCGCCGTCGTGCTGGCGATCGTCTCACTCGCCGTGGCGATCGGCGTGTGGACACCAATGCGCTCGCCAGCGCTTGCCATCGGGATCGTGATCTCGCTTGCCTATTGGCTGCTCGGGCAGAGCCTCGGTGGCCCATTCTGGATCGGCAACCAGACTGATGTCAACGCCGCGCCTCTGTTCGTGCTGCTAGCGCTCACGCTGATGCCCCAGGCCACGGTCGCACGAGCGCACGAGCGCGATGCAGTGCACGTGAGACCGCCTGAGCAGATGGTCCCTGCTGTCTGATCTCCAGCCCTCGATGCAACTAGGAAAGGAACCAATATGAGCGACACCCATTCGACAAAGATGGCGATGGGCGGGATGTCGATGAGCGCACCCCACGGCACGACGAGCATCCTCCCGAATTGGCTGGCGGTAATCTGGACGCTGGCCTTTCTGCTTGTCCTGGTTCTACACGCACGTCACGTGGCAGAGACCCAGGACGGGCGACGCTGGTGGCACTCCGGCCACGTGCTGATGGCGCTCGGCATGACCTTCATGTTCGCGCCGATGTCTCTCGATCACTTCAATATCCCCAACGGCTTCTGGCAACTGCTGTTCGCCAACGCCTCCGGACTCGTTCTCGCGTGGATTCTCGCGCAGGCGTTGAGCGGTCGCGCGGTGAACATGCTGTGGGTGGTCATGGCGGTCGATCTCGGCGCAATGGTCTACATGTTCTCGCCAGCCGGTTTTGTCGCGCCGATCACATGGCTGCTCGTCGTGTATTTCGCCGCCCAGGCGCTGATGTGGGTGACGAACTCCTACCGTAAACTCGACTCGCACACGATCATCGGCGGGAACGCCATCAACGCGGACGGCACACTGACGGCGACAGCCGTCCAGCCGTTGATCTGTGAGCGCGACCTGCGAGGGTCGATGTTCGTGATGACGCTCGGCATGGCCTACATGTTCGCCGCGATGCAGCTACTGGCCTGAGCCTGTGAGAACGAGTTATCCGATGCTGTGTTCTCACCGAAAGGGCCTGCGATGACAGTCATGCGGGTCACCGACGAGCAGGCGGGTGCCGCTGGCACGGCTGGTCAAGACGGGCACGACACCTGTGAGCTGGACGTCACTGGAATGACGTGTGGGTCGTGCTCGTCGCGGGTGCAGGGTGCCCTCGGTCGCGAGCCGGGCGTGCTGGACGCGGTGGTCAACCTCGCAAACGGTCGCGCCACCGTCGAGATCGCGGCGGGAGCGATAGCCCCGGAGCGACTCGTCGAGGTCGTCGAGAAGCTCGGCTACGGCGCGACGCCAGTAGACCTAGCCAGACTGACTCCGGGACAGGCTGCCGAGGAGCTGGAAGCGGCAGAGGCGCGCGAGCGTCGGGGTTGGTCGCACCGGATCGCGCTGGCCGTGCCCCTGACAACGGCCATCGTCGCGCTGACCTACACCCTGCCGCACAACGAGACGGCGCGCTGGATCGTGGCTGTCCTGGCGGTGCCGGTGCAGTTCTGGTGCGGGCTGCCGTTCCTGCGCGGAGCGCTCGTGCGTGCGCGGGCACGCACTACGAACATGGACACCCTGATCGCGCTCGGCACGCTCTCAGCGTACGTGTACTCGACTGTGGAGCTGTTTACCGCGACGAACCTGCACGATCACGGTGGGCCTGGTGGCGAGTTCATGAGCGGTCATCTGCATTACGACATGGCCGCGATGATCGTCACGTTCCTGCTGATCGGCCGCTGGTGTGAGGCCAGCGCAAAGGGCAAGGCGGGCCGTGCCGTGCGGGAGCTGGCGATGCTGGGCGCCTCTCAGGCGCGGCTCGTCGACGAGGAAGACCCGGCCGCCCCGGAGCGGCTCGTGGCGGTGGAGGACGTTAGGCGCGGCGATGTGTTTCAGGTGCGTCCCGGCGACAAGATTCCGGTCGACGCAATCGTGCTCGCGGGGAACTCGACGGTGGATGAGTCGATGCTCACGGGCGAGTCGCTTCCGGTGGAGAAGCACCCCGGCTCGCTGGTCATCGGCGCGACTCTCAACCTCGATGGCGCGTTTCGTGCGCGTGCAACGGCCGTCGGCGCGGATACCGCGCTCGCGCACCTTGTCGCGCTGGTTGAGCGCGCGCAGACCTCCAAGCCTCAGATTCAGCGGCTTGCCGATCGGATCGCGGGCGTGTTCGTCCCAGCGGTGCTGGCCCTCGCAGTGCTGACCGCAGGCGCATGGATACTCGCCGGGGAATCAGAGCGCGGATTCCTCGCGGGGGTAGCGGTATTGATCGTCGCGTGCCCGTGCGCGCTTGGGCTCGCGACCCCCGTTGCAGTCCTTGTCAGCAGCGGACGCGGCGCAACGCTCGGGCTGCTCATCAAGGGGGCTGAGATCCTTGAGCACAGCAGCCACATCGACACGATCGTGCTCGACAAGACGGGGACGATCACAACCGGCGATATGTCCGTCGCGGGACTATGGAGCGTGCCGGGTATCGGCGAGGATGAGTTGCTCGCGCTCGCCGCCTCGACCGAGTCGAGCTCCGCGCACCCGCTGGCACTTGCGATCGTCAAGGCCGCGCGCGAGCGAGGCCTTGAGCTCATGCCGGTGAGTGCGTTCCGCTCGCTTTCCGGATGGGGCGTGCAGGCGACCGTCCACGGACAGCCAGTGTGGGTTGGGCGACCCGAGCACAATGGTGATCGGCTGCCCGTGTTCGACGAGTGGGAGCAGCAAGGCAGGACCGTGATCGTCGTCAAGCGCGCAGAGCATGTTCTCGGAGCGGTCGCGGTCGCCGACACGATCAAGCCAGAGTCAAAGGACGCTGTTAGCGGCTTGCAGCGCATGGGCATCGACGTCGCGCTGCTCACCGGCGATAACGCACGCGCGGCGGCCGCTGTTGCCTCACAGGTAGGGATCACCCGCGTGCTCTCGGACGTCAGCCCTGCCGGAAAGGTCCAGGAGGTGGCGCGGTTGCAAGAGGCTGGACAGCGGGTCGCAATGGTCGGAGACGGAGTCAACGACGCTGCAGCGCTTGCCCAGGCCGACCTCGGGATCGCGATGGGAACAGGCGTCGGCGCTGCGATCGAGGCCGCCGATATCAGCGTCCTCTCAGGCGATCTGCGGGGCGTCGCGCGCTCGCTGCGTCTCGCGCGCGAGACGTACAACATCATCCTGCAGAACCTCGGCTGGGCTTTTGGCTACAACCTGATCGCACTGCCACTCGCGATCACAGGCCTTCTGAGCCCCACGCTCGCTGGCGTTTCGATGGGCATATCAAGCGTCTGCGTTGTCGTCAACAGTCTGCGCCTGCGCCGCTTCGGAGCACCAGGCCGCCAGACCCCCTTCCGTTCCCATCGCGAACAGCTCGCGAGTATCGCCATCGCGGCAATCGCCCCGGCACTGCTGCTCGGTGGCCTCGTGCTCGCCGACCCCAACACGTTCGTCGGCCCGCCAACAGCCAACAGGGTCATAAGCGAGCCGGCAGGCGAGAGCCTCTACATCACAGCCCTGCCACTGGAGGCCGGAACCGTCGATCTCCACACCTACCTGGAGGGCACATCAAGCATCCAACCAGCGCTACACGCGCTCGCTATGAAGGGCTTCTCCGAAACAGGGGCAACCGCCACACCACGCTTCTTCGCCGCCGGGCCAGCGCACTCCATCGGCGAAGTCCGCCTGACAAAAGGAACCTGGAGATTCCAGGTCACAGGCAGCGACGGAGCACACCACCCGCTCAGCGGATCGTTCACGATCACGATCGAATAGCGAGGAAGCGCGTCCACTCCAGGGCCAACAAAACCGCTGGACGCCCACGCTCGGGAGGAAGACCACGTCCTAGGGCGCCATCCTCGAGCAAGAGATCGCCGCACCACTGTACGGCTCGTGATCCACTAGCCTTAAGCCGTCATCCAGGAGGGGTGGCAGAGCGGTTGAATGCGGCGGTCTCGAAAACCGTTGTGCGTCTTATTGGCGTACCGAGAGTTCGAATCTCTCCCCCTCCGTACCGAACAAATGTCAGCCGCAGCTCAACGCCGTGAGGCGAAGAACTCGCTCAGTAGCGCCCCACACTCACCCGCGAGCAGACCCGGGGCTACTTCCGGACGGTGATTGAGGTGCGGCTCTGAGAGCACATCGAGCACGCTCCCGCACGCCCCCGCCTTGGGGTCGCTCGCGCCAAACACGACGCGTGGCACGCGGGCGAGCACGATCGCACCGGCACACATCGCGCAGGGCTCGAGCGTCACGTACAACACAGCGTCGAGCACACGCCAACTGCCGAGTACGCGGGCGGCCTCGCGCAGCGCGATGATCTCAGCGTGGGCGGTGGGGTCTTGGCGCAGCTCGCGCTCGTTGTGGCCCGCAGCGATCAGCTCGCCAGCGCGAGCCACCACCGCTCCGATCGGCACATCCTCGTGTTCCACGGCTCGCTGCGCCTCTCGCAGGGCGAGGCGCATGAAGTACTCGTCGCGCGGAAAAAAGCGTTCGCTCATCGTGTCTCTCGTGGTTTGGGGGACAGGAGCGCAACCTCCGATGCCCTCAACACATCATGATTACCGAGGAGCCCACTTGCCGCCGACCGCCCAACCCCAATATCCACGCCCGCCCGGCCGGCGGTTGTTGCTGCTTGCTACGTGCATCGTGGCGCTCGCCGCCGCGGCCATCTTCGGGCTCACAGCCGCGTCCTCGCCGGAACGGGCGATAGGAGCGCAAGCCACAGCTCAGATCAGCGCAGCACCCGGCGCTGGCCTGGAACCCACGGGGGCCGCGACCCGCGAATCTCAGCCGCAGCAGATAGTCGTCAAGTATGCAGCGCCAGGCTCGTCGACCGCTCGCGCATCGCGAACGTCCGGGACTGGCGCGAGTGAAGCTTCAGAAGAGTCCACTGTCGTGCGCGTGCGCCCAGGCGCCAGCCTGAGCGCGACACTCGCGAAACTACGCAGCAGAAAGAATGTGGTGTGGGCGGTACCCGACTATGTCGCGCACACCGCCGGAACGTTCATCCCCAACGATCCCGGCACGAGCATGAGGGATCCCGCCGGGGGCTGGCAGCAGGTGCAGTGGAACTTCGACGGAGAATTCGGCGTGGGCGCACCGGAAGCGTGGGCCAATGTGGCCGCCGACGGCGCGCCCGGAGGCTCACGGGTGATTGTGGCAGTGCTCGACACCGGCGTGGCCTACGCCAACCGCGGCAAGTACCGCCGCTCGCCCGACTTCAGCAAGTACGCGTTTGTGAAGGGATACGACTTCATCGACCGCACCCCCTACCCCAACGACCACAATGGGCACGGCACGTTCGTCGCGGGAACCATCGCCGAGGCGACCAACAATCACTACGGCCTGACAGGCCTCGCCTATGCGGCGCGCATCATGCCGGTGCGCGTGCTCGACGCCGCCGGCGAAGGCGAAGCGTCGGTGATAGCCGAAGGGGTGCGCTTCGCCGTGAAGCACGGCGCGCGCGTGATCAACATGAGCCTCGAGTTCTCAAGCGACGTGAGCGCATCCGACATCCCAGAGCTGATCGAAGCGCTGCGCTACGCCTACCGTCACAACGTGCTGGTAGTGGCCGCCGCCGGCAACGAGGGCAGCACCACGATCCCCTACCCAGCGCGCGGCCCGCACGTGGTCGCGGTGGGCGCCACCACCGAACACGGATGCCTTGCCAGCTACTCCAACTACGGTCGCGGCATCACGCTGGTTGCACCCGGAGGGGGACCCGACGCGAGCCTCCCCGGAGATCCAAACTGCAAGCCCGAACTCCCTTCGGGACGCGACGTGTTCCAGATGACGTTCACCGGCCCCTCGCCGCGCGTGTTCGGGTTCCCCAACGGTTACGAAGGCACCTCGATGGCCACTCCGCACGTGGCGGCCACCGCCGCGTTGATCATCGCTGCGCACATCCTCGGGCCCAAACCGACGCCCGCGCAGCTCATCGCGCGGCTGAAGGCCACGGCGCGCAAGCTCGGCGACCCGCAGGACCAGGCGGACTACGGCGCCGGCCTGCTCAACGCGGCGGCGGCCACAGCGCCCGGGGGACCGGGGACCGTGGGGTGAAGGAGGCAATCCCCTCCAAGCAATTGCCGCTCGGTTCGCCACACTGCGTGTAGTAGTCTCGCGCCCACCGTGACAGCGCAATACCTGTCCCTCCCCCGCCCGATGGAAGGGCCCGACCCGGACAGCCGCTTCTCGGCCGAGGCGATGCGCCGCCGGATCAAAGTTCTGTTCATCGTGTCGCACCCAATGGTCACCCCCACGATCACGGTGCACGCCAATCTCATGCGGTACCTCGACCGCGAGCGGGTCGAGGTACACGCGGTCTACCCGAGGATGGCTGCCGGACCCCCATACGACGCCTCGGGACGCTCCTCCTTCGCGGTCCTATCGGGAATACCGGGAGTGAGACTGCGACCGCTGGAGTTCGGGCCGGTGGGCGGGGTTCCCAAGCCGCTGCTACTCGCGCGAACGACACGGGCCGCGGCACCAGCGCTGCTAGACACGGGGAGTCTGATCCGGTTCATCACCCGCGAACGGATCGACGTTATCCACTGCGAGGAGGGCACGCGCAACGCTTTCTACGCTTATTTGCTTTCTCGGGTCACGCCCGCCAAGTGCGTGGTGCACTTCCATCTCGGCTACGGCAACTGGATGTCGCGTACGTCGCGCCTGGCCATCCATCGCGCCGACGCGATCATCCCGGTGTCGGGCTGGGTCGGGCGCGAGATCCGCGATGACGGCGTCCCGGCGCAACGGATCTTCCCGGTGCTCAACGGCATCGAGCTCTCCAAATGGGACCCGACTGGTATCGACGGGACCGCGATCCGTCGCGAGTTCGGCCTCGAACCGCAGGACCCGCTCATTGTGCAGGTAGCCCAACTGGTCGACTGGAAGCGCCAGCACCTCGTGATCGAGGCGATGCCCCGCGTACTAGAGCGACATCCCACCGCTCGTCTTATGCTGGTCGGAAACGAGACCGCGAGTCACCCTGACGGCGAGAGCTACACCGAGAGACTCCAGCGACAGGTGGCCGCCGCCGGTCTGGAGCAGCAGGTGATCTTTACCGGGCGGCGCAGCGACGTGCGCGAGATACTCGCAGCCGCCGACATCTTCACACTCCCGTCGGTGAGGGAGCCGTGCGCGTTGGCTTTCTTCGAGGCCATGGCTATGGGTAACCCGGTCGTCTCAGTGCGGGCTGGAGGCACGCCCGAAGTCGTGGAGGACGAGAAAGCCGGGCTGCTCGGAGCGCCGGACGACGCCGAGCAGTTGGCAACGAACTTGCTGACCCTCATCGAGGATCCCGAGCGACGGCGGCAGATGGGTGAGTACGCCCGTCAGCGTGTCCTGGACCACTTCTCCGTCCAGCGGATGGCCGATGACGTCGAGTCGGTCTACCGGTTTGTGGCCGGCGCTCGCTAGCTGAGCAGGTGAATGTCGTTTCCCGGGTCCGCCGAGCCGAGCGGAGCCAACGCGAAAAGATCGCGATCCTGGGGGGAGACCTCATCGGCATAACGATGTGTCTCGACGTCGAACCCGCCCGCGCGAAGCCTGTCAAAGAAGTCGCGCCCGTAGAGGCGCACATGATCGACCTGGCCAAAATGCTGCCGCCGGTCGGCCTTAGTGACAATCGAGCTGTCTTCATAGGTCTCCGCCAACGCCTCATCGCGCGGGTGCTGCATGATCACAACGCCTGTGGGACGAAGTGTCCGGCGCAACTCCGCGATCGCAGCCCGGTCGTCGGGAACGTGCTCAAGCACATGGTTGATCACGATGATGTCAAATGTGTCATCGGGAAAATCGATCGAGGTGACATCGAGTCGCCGGATACCGGGTCGCTGCGGAGCGAGATCGCCGCGTATATATTCGAGATTGGGGAGCGCTGCGAACTTACGCTCGAATATCACCTCCGGTGCGACGTGAAGCATACGGCCGCGCAATCGCTCGATGCCGAACTCGTCGCGAAGGAACAGCCAGAGCGAACGGTGCCGCTCGAGCGCACCGCAACCCGGGCAGCGCGCGTCTGGGCGGCCATGAAACCTGCGCATCGCGCGGAAGCGCCCTTCACAACACGGGCAAGCCTTTGCGTCGCCCCGATACAGCTGGCCCCACGGCAGGTGGCGATCAATCGCCCGCAAAGCGTTCTTGGGTGTCACCTGGAAAGTATCCCACACGTCTTTGGCCTACCGGTGCACGTAGCCTGTCCCGAGCCATAGGCCATAACCGCCAGCCGCGATCAAGCTCCCAACTCGACGCCGATCCCGAGGATCTCGCGGGCCTGCGCAGGTGTCGCCACGGGCCGACCGACGCTCTCGCACATCGCCTTCGCACGCTTGACGAGCTGCGCATTGGACTCTGCGTACTCGCCCGGCGCACAGTAGAGCACGTCCTCAAGACCCGTGCGGATATGGCCACCAAGGGCAAGGGTGACCGCCATCATCGGGAAGTGCCGGCCAATCGCCGTCACTGTCCATGGAACGCCCGCAGGCAGGAGTCCGGCAAAAAGCGAGATCGTCGCCGCACTCGCCGGAGCACCACCCATCGCGCCGAGAATCATGTGAATCATTCCGCTTGGCCCGCCCGCCGAGGTCGTAAGCTTGGCTGCGGCGATCGTCATGCCGAGATCGAAGCACTCATACTCCGGCACGATCTCGCGCTGGGCCATCTCCTTGGCCAGCTCGATGATCAGCGACCTTGGATTCAACAGCAGATCATCGCTTGGGCCGAAGTTCATGCTGCCACAGACAATCGTCGCAAGCTCGGGTTGCGCCATCAACGAGAGCCGGCGCTCCTCGACGGGAGCCTCCAGCTCCCCGCCTGTGGTGAAGTTCAGAACGATGTCGGCAACCTGCTCGCGGATTGCCTGCTTGATCGCGAGGTAGTCCTCGAGGGACTGAGTCATCCCGCCAGCCGTCGTACGTGCATGGATGTGCACGACGCTGGCCCCAGCCTCCGCGGCAGCGACTGCCTCTCTGATCACGTCCTCTCGGGTGACCGGCTGGTTGGGGTTACCCGTGACTACCCCACCAGATACAGCACAGGTTAGGATCGCCAGAGCTTCGGGCTCGACGGCGGCCGTGCGAGCGAACGCCCGAGCGCTCGCGGCGCCGGCTCTAAAGCTCATTGGAGAGAACCTTCTCGCTGTGCGCCTATGTTCATCGACGGTTCATCTCCTCAAGATCGCTGCTGGCCAATGCTTGCATCTCCGCAAACACTGAACGCCACCAATCAGGGATCGGATCTGCGAGGATCCCGACGATATGGCTCTGCGTGTAGGGATCGACATGGTATCGGTAGAAGCGGTGCGTGAATCAATCCGCGATCACGGTGCTCGCTACCTGAAGCGCATCTACACCGAACGCGAGCTGCGCGACTGCGAGACCGCTCAGGGACTCATACCCGAGCGCGTTGCAGCCCGCTTCGCGGCCAAGGAGGCCACTCTCAAGGTGCTGCGCCCGGTGGACGAGGCGATCCCCTGGTCCTGCATCGAGGTGCTGCGCCACGGCGCTGGATGGGTTACCTTGGAGCTGAGCGGGCGCGCGGCGGCCTTGGCGGCTGAGGCGGAGCTGACAGACTTCGAGCTCAGTATCTGCCATGAGGCGGATTATGCATCGGCGATCGTGATCGCGCAAAGTTAGACTTGAGTCATTGCAAAGAAGTTCCGATGATGAGTTCATGACCGAAGATATCCGCCGTATCGTCGCCGAACACGGGCGTCTATCCGTCGACGTGAGTGCGCTCACGCCCGACGCTGACCTCTATCACGCAGGTATGACCTCTCACGCCAGCGTAAACGTGATGCTCGCACTCGAGGACCATTTCGACGTCGAGTTCCCCGACCGCATGCTCAAGCGCAGCGTGTTCGAAAGCATTTCGGCAATCGAGCAGGCTCTTGAGGAGCTCCGAGCCGAGACGTCGGTCTCATGAGCGTGTCAGTGGACCACGATCAGGCGTTTCTCGACGCCATAGTTCGCATCGCAGATAACGTTGCCGCACCCAACGCCGGGGCGGTGGACCGCGACGCGCGCTTTCCGTTCGAGGCGATCGAGGCGCTGCGCGCCGAGCAGGCGTTGTCGGCGTTTATCCCAACCGAGCTCGGCGGTGGCGGTATCGCATTCGAGACGATCGCGACTGCCTGCTTTGAGCTGGGGCGCCGCTGTGGCGCGACTGCGATGGTGTTTGCGATGCACCAGATCCAGGTCATCTCGATCGCTCGCCATCTCGACAGCGCCCCGTGGTTTGAGGACTACCTCCAAACCGTCTCCCGCGAGCAACGACTGATTGCATCGGTGACCTCAGAGGTGGGCACGGGTGGCGACATGGGAAGCTCGGTCGCAGCCATCACCCCGGGCGAAGACGGGTCGTGTGCGTTTGAGAAGCAGGCTCCAACCGTCAGCTACGGCGCACACGCCGACGATCTGTTTGTAACGCTCCGGCGCTCCCCGGACGCGGAGCCAAGCGACCAGGTCATCGCGCTGGCCCGCAAAGAGCAGCTCTCACTCGATCCCAGCGGCACGTGGGATCCTCTTGGGATGCGCGGAACCTGCTCGCCCGGGTATGTGGTCCGCGCCACAATCGAGCCCGAGCAGGTACTGCCAACGCCGTTTCCGCGCGTGTCGGCCGAGTCGATGGTGCCGGTGTCGCACATTCTCTGGTCGCACCTGTGGCTGGGCATCGCGACCGACGCCTTCGACCGTGCACGGGCGTTCGTGCGTGCGGCCGCCAAGCGCAAGCCGGGCGAGACGCCGCCGGTCGCCCTGAGGTTGTCGCACCTAATGAGCGACCTCTCGCTGCTCCGCGCGGAGGTCTCCTCGGCACTCGGTGAATTCACCGAGGCCTCTGCGGAGCCTGGCCGCGAGCGGCTCTCCACGATGGCGTTGGCGCTGCGTTTCAACAACCTGAAGATCGCAGCCTCCGAGCAGGCTCCCCGTGTCTGCCAGGGCGCGCTCGGGGTCTGCGGGATCATGGGCTTCAAGAACGACACTCCCTTCAGCGTGGGGCGCCACCTTCGCGACACGATGTCTGCCTGTCTGATGGTCGCCAACGAGCGGATCCATCAGACCAACGCCAGTCTGCTGCTGATCGCCAAGGACGTCTAATGCCGGGCTATCGCCCGGGTACAGCTGACCAGACAGCGCTGCTGTCGGCGCTCGTCGAGCACCGTCTGCTGATCGAGACAGGGGTCGCCGGCGTGTACGGCCGCGGCAGCGACTTCGAGGATGTGCGCGAGCGCGTCGCCGCCCTTGTGACACGCACCGGCGTATCTGAGGAGCCCGAGCAGTTGCGCTTCCCACCCGTGATGCCTCGCCATGATCTGGAGACCGTCGGTTATCTCAAATCGTTTCCCCACCTCGCGGGCAGCATCTTCTCGTTTGAAGGCTCCGAGAGCCAGGCCGCCGAGCAGCACGAGCGCGCGAGCAAGCACGAGGACTGGAGCGAGTTTCAGGGCATGACCGATCTCGTCCTGACTCCGGCCGCCTGCTACCCGGTGTATCCGGCAATCGCCGCCCGCGGGCCCTTGGCGGCAGGTGGTGTCACGATCGACGCTGGCGGCTCATACGTCTTTCGTCACGAGCCCTCCGGCGATCCGGCGCGGATGCAGATGTTTCATCAGCGCGAGATCGTCCGCATCGCCGAGCCCGAGACAGTCCAAGCCTGGCGCGATATGTGGCGCAACCGCGCGGTCGTGCTGCTGGGCCGCATCGGCCTGGAGGTCAAGCTGGAGGTCGCCAGCGATCCGTTCTTCGGGCGCAGCGGCCGGATGCTCGCAGCCAGCCAACGCGAGCAGCAGCTTAAGTTCGAGGTGCTCACTCAAATCGCGGGTCCCGAGCCTACTGCCGTGGCGTCGTTCAACTACCACCAGGAGCACTTCACGGCCGCCTACGGTATTCGCTTGGCTGACGGCACCGAGGCACACACAGCCTGTCTCGGGTTTGGCCTCGAGCGAATCACGATCGCGCTCTTTAACACACACGGATTCGATCTCCAATCGTGGCCGGCTGAGGTTAGTGGCCAACTATGGGAGACATGAGCGCCTCTGCCACTGGACTCGTGAGCCTCACCGGGCTCGACCCGGCGAACTACCGTTCCCATCCGATCCACGCCCCGGAGCGGACTTATGTGGAAACCAACTGCTACACGGACGTCCTGATCGAGCTGCTGCACGCCCGCGGCCAAGAGCCGCTGGCGGCCATGGGCTGCACAGTGCGGATGGACTTCGAGGGCGACCAGTGGACATTCTTCAAGCCTTTCGTCGAGGATCTCGAGCTGCTGTTCGGGATTGACGTACACGAGATGCAGCCCTATCGGCCATTGCCACAGCAGGCCGCCGAGCAGATCGCAGAGGGCCGAACGCTGATCGTCGAGCTGGACTCCTGGTATCTGCCCGACACGGCAGCCACCAGCTATCGCAGCGAACACGTCAAGACCTCTGTTGCGGTCGAGGGCATCGACCCAGTTGGGGAGCGGCTGCGCTACTTCCATGCGACGGGTCTATATGAGCTGGCCGGCGAGGACTATCGCGGCGTGTTTCGCCTCGGACGCGAGTTCTCCGAGGATGTTCTCCCCCCCTATACCGAGCTCGTACGTTTCGACGCTGCTCAACCACTGCGCGACGCCGATCTGCGCGACCGCGCGCAGACGCTGCTGCGCGGACATCTTGCGCAGCGGCCCACCTCCAACCCGTTCGTACGCTTCGGCGCGCAGCTGGAGCAGGATCTGCCTCGCCTGCTGGAGGGCGATGCGAGCGAGTATCACGCCTACGCATTTGCCACCGTGAGGATGGCCGGCTCCGCTTTCGAGGTCGCGGCCACTCAGGCGGAGTGGCTGCTGGGCGAGCGTGCCACCGGCGCCTCCGAGGCGTTGCGAAGCATCGTCGAGGGGTGCAAGATTCTCTCTTTCAGACTCGCCCGTCGTCGTGCCTTCGAGCCCGCGGAGACGTTGAGGAAGCTTGCGACTGGATGGGAAGAGGCAATGGGTAGGCTCGACGACGCGCTCGCCGACTAGCGATTCGCGTCGGCGTCAAGTACGCTCGCCCGCGTGGACGACCATGAGCTGTATCACCTGTCGGTCGGCTGGCAGGCGGCCCGGTCGGCGCCAGACTTGCATGTCGATGCCTCAAGCATCGAAGCGTTGAACTGGATTCCGGCACGAATACCCGGTACCGCGGCTGGTGCTCTGCACGATGCAGGGCTGTGGCACCCAGGCGAGCCATATGACTTCGACGCCGAGGATTGGTGGTTTCGCACCAACTTCGAAACTCCACCGGCGCAGCCTGGTGAAGATGTGATCCTGCACCTAGACGGGATCGCGACGGTAGCTGATGTATATCTTAACGGAGAGTTAATACTCGAAAGTACCTCGATGTTCGAGCCCCATGCGCTCGACATCGCAGAGCATTTGAGCACGGGGAACGAGCTGGCGATCCGCTGTCGTGCGCTCAGACCACTGCTGGGTGTGCGCCGTCGACCCCGCGCACGCTGGCGTGCTCCACTGGTCGCCGACGGCAACCTGCGTTTCTTTCGCACCATGCTGCTTGGCCGCCTCCCAGGCATCGCACCAGGACCGGCAAGCGTCGGCCCGTGGCGGGCCGTGCGACTTGAGCGCCGACGACACATCGACGTGCAGGAGCTCATCCTGCGCCCGCGTCTGGAGGGTGAGGATGGAGTGCTCTCGGTGCTGGCCCAACTGCGTGCGTTGGACGGAGGTGGAGTGGGCTCCGTGGAAGTTCAGCTGAGCGGACCTTCTGGAACACACAATTGTCAACTTGAGGTGAGCGCGGCCGAAGATCCCAGAGAGGGGCTCTTCGCCGTGCGAGGCGAGCTGCATGTGCCGGAAGTGGCGCGGTGGTGGCCCCACACTCATGGCGAACCGGCGCTACACGACGTGCGCCTTCAGATCACCGGCGCACAAAACACAAGCACGGTCAACGCCGGCAGGGTCGGTTTCCGGGACCTCGCCTTCGGAGCGCGAGCAGAACACGACATAGAGCACGACGGCTTGGATCTGCACGTCAATGGCGTTCGCATGTTCGCGCGCGGCGCGGTATGGACACCCATCGATCCTGTGGGGCTGGCCCCCTCGACCGACGCGCTTTGCGTGGAATTGGAACGCGTGCGCGACGCCGGCATGAACATGCTGCGACTGCCGGGTACCGGCGCATACGAGACCAGCGCCTTCCATGATCTCTGCGATGAGCTTGGCATTTTGGTCTGGCAGGACTTCATGTTCGCCAATCTCGACTACCCAATCGCAGATGAGCAGTTTCGTGCGAGCGTCACGCGCGAGGTCGCCGGCACACTCGCCGCGCTGGGCGGCCGCCCAAGCCTGGCCGTCCTGTGCGGCAACAGCGAGGTCGAGCAGCAGGTGGCGATGATGGGGCTGGACCCCGCGCTCGGGCGCGGGGAGCTGTTTGGAGAGCTGATCCCCCAACTCGTAAGCGACAGTAAAGTGGACGCCGCCTATCTTCCGTCAGCGCCGTTCGGAGGTGAGCTTCCCTTCCGAGTGGATCGAGGCGTCGGCACCTATTACGGCGTGGGCTGCTACAAGCTTCCGCTGGAGAACGTCCGTCGCGCAAAGGTGCGCTTCGCTGCGGAGTGCCTTGCCTTCTCCCACGTGCCCGCCGAAACGACCATCGAGGCGATGTACCCGCAGGCGCCCGGACAGCTCGCTGGCCATCACCCCCTATGGAAGGCGGGCGTCCCGCGCGAGAACGAAGCCGACTGGGATTTCGAGGACATCCGCGACCACTACCTGCGCCTTCTATTCGACGTTGACGCGCCGGAGCTTCGCCACGTGGATCGCGCACGCTATCTGGGGCTCTCGCGCGCGCTCACCGGCGAGATCCTGGCTGAGGTGTTCGGTGAGTGGCGTCGGGACGCATCGCCGTGCGGGGGCGGACTGGTGCTATGGCTGCACGATCTCTTGCCCGGGGCTGGTTGGGGCTTGGTCGACCACCAGGGCATCCCAAAGATCGCCTACTACCACCTCAAGCGCGTACTGGCACCGGTCGCCGTGTGGACCATCGACGAGCAGTTGGGAGGCATCGTCGTACACGTAGCCAATGACAGTCCGAAGCCGCTGAGCGCGTCTCTGCGCGTGGCGCTCTACAGGGAACGCGAGTACCGCGTCGAGGAGGCGCGAGTACCGGTCGAGCTGGGCGCACACAGCCAGGCGGAATGGAACGTCGAGACGGTCATCGGCCACTTTGTCGATGCCGGATGGTCCTACCGCTTCGCCCCCCCGGGCCAGGACACGATCGTCGCAACGCTCGAGGGAGACGAGGGCGAGGAGGGCAGTGTCATCTCCCAGACACTGCGCTTCCCCGCCGGACGACCGCTCGAGCGCGAGCGCCCCGAGCACCTGGGCTTGGCCGCACAGACGACGCAAGCACTTGCCGATGGGAGCGTGCTATTGATCCTCACAAGCACTCGCCTGGCCTACGGCGTCGAGATTCACACGTCCGGCTTCCTACCAGACGACGATGGCTTCTCGATCGAGCCCGGTGGAAGACGCGTCGTACGCCTGCGTCCGCAGGAGCCAGGCGTTGCCTTCAGCGGAGGCGCGTTGACCGCTTTGAATCTCAATGGACGCATACGCATCGCCTCAGCTGAGGAGTCCGAGTGAACGCGCCGGCGGCAAGCCCGATCTACATTCAGGATGGAGCCGAGCCTGTATTCGGGCTCTTGCACCTACCCGCAGAGGATCCCGGCGATACCACAGCCGTCCTGCTGTGTCCGCCCTTCGGGTGGGATGACATCTGCTCCTACCGCAGCCGCCGAAATTGGGCCGAACAGCTGGCAGCCGCTGGTCACCCGGTCCTGCGCATCGATCTGCCCAGCACGGGCGACAGTGGCGGCATGATGAGCGATCCAGCGAGGCTCTCGGCCTGGACAGCCGCGGTGACATCAGCCGCCACCCGATTGAATTTGGAGAGCGGACGGAGCCGGGTGACGGCGATTGGGATCGGCCTGGGAGGCATCGTGATCTGCAGGGCGCTCGCCGAAGGCGCCCCGGTCGATGAGGTCGTTCTGTGGGCAGTTCCCTCACGTGGGCGCACATTCCTGCGCGAGCTTCGCGTGTTTGCCCAACTCGAGGACTCCGAGTTTGGTGAGCTCAGCGACACGACCGGCGAACTGGAATCATCGCCGCTTCCTGAGGGTTACACGGGGGCCGGAGGCTTCCTGCTCAGCGCAGAGACGACACGCGCACTGCAGGAACTGGACCTGGCGAGTCTCACTATCCCTCCCGGCCTGCTGCGCCGTGCGCTCCTGTTGGAACGGGACGGGATCGGCCCCGACGCGCGCCTACGCGATCACCTCGAGCGGCTAGGCGCAGAGGTGACGGTCGCTGCCGGTATCGGCTACGGCGCGATGATGGCCAAGCCACACCTCGCGCGCCCGCCGACCGAGACGTTCGCCGTCGTCGAAGCATGGCTGCACAGCGGCCCACCGAAACCCACAAACCCTCCACTTACCCAGCCCACGACGGCCCCATCTCTACAGGAGACGAGATCCAGCACCATCGAGCTGAATTTCGCGGGCGCGCGCATTCGCGAGACACCGCTGACAATCGCACAGCCTTTCGGGCAGCTGTTCGGAATCCTGTCAGAGCCACTCGACACGCCATCCGAGCAGTTGTGCGTAGTTCTGCTCAATGCGGGCGGGATCCGCCATATCGGGCCCAACCGCATGTGGGTAGAGGCAGCGCGCCGCTGGAGCGCACACGGCGTACCGACACTGCGCCTCGATTTGGAGGGCATCGGTGATGCCGACGGTGACGGGCAGCGGTTTGCAGAGCTCAGGCAACTCTACGTTCCAGAGCTGGTCGACCAGGTGATTGCCGCTCTCGACACCCTGGAAGCCCGCGGTCTGAAATCGCGCTTTGTGCTCACGGGCCTGTGCTCGGGCGCCTACTGGTCTTTCCACAGTGCCCTACGGGACGAGCGGGTTGTCGCGGCGCTGATGATCAACCCTCGTACTCTGTTCTGGAATCCCTCGATTGAGGTCGCCCGCGACTTTCGCAGAGGATTGCTTCGCCGGTCCTCGTGGCCCAAGATCTTGCGCGGGGAGGTGTCGCCAGGGCGGATGGTCACGCTTGCCTACCGCGCGCCACTCGTGCTGCCACAACGCAGGCTGGCCGCATGGCGAGCGCGTCATTCCGGCGGCGATGAGCTGGACCGCGCGCTGGATCGGCTCCGCGACACCGACAAGCATCTTCAATTCCTCTTTACCGGCAACGAGCCGCTTCACGAAGAGCTCGGATTGGAGGGCCGGCTGGACCACCTGGATCGCTGGCCGAACGTCACCTTGAGACTCATCCCCGGCCGGGATCACACTCTGAGGCCATACGAGTCCCAGCGCTCGGCCCACAAGGCGCTTGACTTGGCGCTCAACCGCGAGCTGCGCAGATCATCCGCGAGCAGTTCCCACGAGACAGACATGGGAGTGGCGACCGATCTCGCTTGACGATCATTTGATGGCGGCGACCACCCAGCTCACAGACGCGGGCCGTCGGTGGTGGCAAACCGTCCCAGCAGCCCCCGGCTTGCAAGTCGCTTAGCGAGCGGGCGACCTTGCGTGAAGACAAGATGATCGAGTCGCCCTGGGACAGACGGAGAGAACGCCTGTAGACCTATGCATTCACGCACCTCGGGGCACCAGGTGCGCTTGTAGCTTTCGTCCTCGCCCAGCATGTCCACGCGGCGCAGCCCGTCGGCGAAAGCGCCACGGAAAAGCTCATACAGCAGCAGCATCCCCGGCGCCAGCTGCCGGTATTCGGGGTCGTAGCCTATCTTGAGCACATAGTGGACACCCTCGACTCGTAGCGCAAACCCAACGGCGAGCGCTTGCCCATCGAGGCGTAAAAGGTGAATCCTCAACCACCCTCGATCCGCCGCCCAGCTCGCGACGTCGCGATAGAAGCGCAGCGTGTCAGGTCGCGAGCCGATCGCCGTTCCCTGCTCACCCTTCCAGCCCATGGCCTCGACTCGCACCACCTCGTCGAGCAGCTCATCGAGGTTGGCGCGTCCGTCACTTTCAAGGTATGACACCTCTCCGCGCTCCTCGAGCCGGCGGCGACGTCTGCGCAGGTTCCCCCGTATGTCCGAGCGCATCCCCGATTCAAAGGCCTCCCAATCCCCCGCTAGGTCGCGATAGGGAGGAGACGCCAGAGTCCGTTCGAGAATCCGGTATCCCGCACGGCGAGCCTCGGCGCTGATAGCGGTTGTGCCCGCATCCTTCCTGTCGAGAAACGCAAGCGATATCCGGCGGGGGTGCTCCCCGATCAAGAGCTTGGCCAGCGCTGTTGCAGCATCGTCATCCTGTGCGAGCAGACCTGTCGCCGGAGTATGCCAGTTGGCCGGAGACGCAAGCACCGCACCACGACGGACCAACGGCACAGCGGCGGTGAGCTCGCCTCGGCTGCGGATCGTGGCAAGCAACAGGGGGCCCTGCCCAAACGCACGCTGCCAGGCCAGCACGAATCCCGGGTGTAGGAACGGGTTTGCTCCAACGCTCTCGGCCAGCCGCTCCCAGTCGTCTAGAACCCCGTCCCGAGACTCGTCGATCTCCTCAATTCCTGCATCCACGCCCGGATCGGTCATGTCTCAGACCTTATGTGAGAACGACGACGGGAGTCTCCCGCACCCGCACCTCGCAACTGCTGAAGCAGCCCGTAGGCTATCGAGCAGTGGGAGCCTGTCGCTGGATAGATCTTAAGGAGCTGGAGCGCCGCCGCGCCGAGTGGCGTCAGCTCGCTGTCAACAGCGAGTTCCCGACAGCGTTTGCCGATCCAGCGTGGATCATGGCGTGGTGGCGTGCCTATGGAAATGATCAGGAACCCTGGTGCCTCTCGCTGGAGGACTCCGACGAATCTCTGCTGGGTCTTGCACTGCTTGCGTGCAGACGGACTCCCCTCGCCCGCACACTGACATTCGCCGGCGACACCTGGAATGGCATCGACACCCTGCTTTGCGCTCCCGGCGTGGAGCCCGAGTTCAGCACGTTGCTGCTGAATGAGCTGGCTGCCCGCCGCCGGGAGTGGGACGTATGGCGCGTGAGGCGCTTGCCGACAAACTCATGCCTTGCACAACAACTGCTGAATGGTCACGGCAACCTGAAAGCCAGCGCGCACGACCTTCGACTCCAGCCCTTTCTCACGCTCCCGGAGGATGGCGCGACATTCGAATCGCACTTCGGGAGCAAGCAGCGCAGCACTCAGCGCCGTAAGTGGCGGCGCCTGCTCGAGCTGGGCGCATCGCCACGCTTGGTGTGCGCTCCAGAGGAGATCGAGCCCGCGGTACTGGAGCTGCTGGCCCTGCGCCGCTCGCGGGCGAGAGCTCAGGGTCAGCGCCACGCGCACATGGATGCGCGCTACGAGCGCTTTATCGTCGACGCCGTGCGCGGGCTCATACCCGAAGGGGCTCGGCTGTGGACCCTGGAGGTCGACGGCCAAACCCTGGTGATGCGCCTAAACCTCGTCCAAGGACCGCGCGAGCACAGTTATCTGCTCGGCCTTGGCGAGGGCCACATGGCTCTCAGCCCAGGGTCTTCGCTGGAGCGCCATGCGATCCTCGAAGCGATCGTCGAGGGCCGCACAGAGCTGGACCTCGGTCCGGGGCGCGATGAATACAAGTACCGCTTGGGTGCCATCGACCGGGAGTTGACGCGCCTTGTCGTCGCGAGCCCCACGCCGCGAGGCAGGATAGTCGGCACAGTCGGCACGATCGATCTGAGATTGCGCAATACCGCCCTCGCCGACGCCTTGCGCCGTAGACGCGGTATGACCTCCGAAGGCGCGGCAGACGGCTCCTCAAACCGTCGGCCGGCCCCAGCAAATACAGTGGGCCGGGAATGAGCGAGGCCGAGCTGATTGCCGACACGGGGCGACTGGAAGCATTGGAAGAGGGCTGGGATGCCCTTGCCGTGGCCAACGCAGAGCCAACATCGGGGCCAGCGTGGATGCTCGGATGGTGGCGTCATGTGGCGCCACCCGGCGCACATCTGCGGGTCGTGGCAGTTCATGACAAGGACGAGCTGATCGGGATCGTCCCGCTTTGTGTAGAGCCCATCGAACCACATAGCTATCGGATGCTGGCTCACGATTTCACTTCCTCAGTGACGCCACTGGCACGGATAGATCGAGCATGGGAGGTCTCTGAAGTGGCCGCGGAGTTGCTCCGACAGTCACAGCCACGCCTCGGCTCGCTGGCTCTCGCGCCCCTCCCCGCAAATTCCCTGTGGACTGCTGCGCTCCCCGACGTCTGGCCGGGTCGTATTCGACCGCTTGTATTGCGTCACTCAGTCGCGGATGCGCCGACAATCTCACTTCACCACGACTCCCTGGAAGAGTGGCTGAGCACCCGTGGCTCCAGCTTTCGCGCCAACGCCCGTAAGCGGCGCAGGCAGTTCGAGCGAGCAGGTGGCACAGCGCGAATGAGCACCGCCGAGACAGTCACAGCCGATATCCAGAAGTTCATAGCTCTGCACGCCAGCCGTTGGCAACCGCTTGGCGAGTCGCGCCTCGTGGCTCTGGGAGACCGGCTACCTGTATTGCTGGGTGATCTGGCGCAGGCACTCCTTCCCACTGAGCGCTTCCGCTTGCTGCTGCTCGAACTGGATGGAGAGCCGGTCGGCACGCAACTGACACTCGCCGCCGGCGGGGAGCTCGTCGGCGTCAACACCGGTTGGGATGAGCGCTTCAAGCAATTCAGCCCCGCGCACCTGGCCCTGCTTTACACGCTCGAGGACGCTTTTGCGCGCAACGAGCACCGCTACAGCCTCGGGAGGGAAGCGAGCTACCGTCTCGGGCGGGGAATAAGCGCTTATAAGCTTGGGTTTGCCGACGGAAACAACCCGGTCGCCGAGAGCGTGTTGCTTCCGGGCAGTCCACGGCTTGCGCAGACCCTGCTCGCGTCTGACGTCACGAGTCGTCAGCTGCGGCGGATCCTCAGACAAGCATTGTCCGACGACGAGGTCGAGAAGGCCAGGGGTCTCTTGAGGCGCGTGCGACGGAGCCCAGGATGAGCGAGGCGGAGCTGATTTGCGACCTGCCTCGATTGGAAAAGCTTTCCGATGCCTGGGATGCGCTCGCCGTAGCAAACGCCGCACCAGAGTCGGGACCCGCATGGATGCTCGGATGGTGGCGTCACGTGGCGCCCCGCGATGCACAACTACGCGTTGTGGCAGTCCACGATCAGGGACAGCTGATAGGTATAGCGCCCCTATACACTGATCTCGGAAGGCCCGGACTCAATGGATGCCACCGTCTGCTGGCCAGTGATTTCTCAGGCTATGTGACGCCGCTTGCGCTTCCCAATCGTGTTTGGGAGGTCGCCGAAGCTGTGGCACATACGTTGATTGCAGCAAAGCCACAGCCATCTGCCATAGAGCTGGGACCGCTGCCGGTGACGTCCCCATGGACCATGGCGTTGCGCGAACGCTGGCCGGGACGCCTGCGCCCCCTTGCCTACCGCTCCAATCTGTTGGAGGTTCCAACCGTGTCGCTGCAACACGAGTCTTTCGACGCGTGGCTGCAGGCGCGCAGCTCACGTTTTCGCGGTAACTGCCGCCGCTCCCGACGACGCTTCGAACAAGAGGGTGGGACCGAGCGAATCAGCACACCCGCCACTGTGACCGCGGACATTCAGACATTCACGCGGCTGCATTCATCCCGCTGGGAAGGACGCGGCGTATCGCGACTGGTGACACTCGGCGAGCGCCTACCGCTGATGCTCGGCGAGATGGCGCAAGCGTTGTTGCCCGAAGAACGCTTTCGCCTGCTGGTGCTCGAGATCAACGGAGAGCCGATCTGCGCCGACCTGTGCCTCGCGGCAGGAGGTGAGATGATCGGTGTCAACGTCGGTTGGGACGAACGCTTCAAGCATCTGAGCCCTGCGCGTCTGTCGCTGCTGAGCACCATCGAGCAGGGATTTCGCCACAATGACCATCGTTTCAGCCTCGGGTGGGGCCGCGTTGACTACAAGCGTAGCTTTGCCAACGGCAGCGACGCGGCCACGTGGGAGGTGTTGCTCCCCTTTGGGTCACAGTTGCCACTGGCGCTCGCGCATGCCGTACCTGCCGTCACAAGTCGAAGGGTGCTCCAGAGCACCAAGCGGCTGCTGCCTGCGGATAACGTCGAGCGGTTGCGTGCCTTTCGGAAGCGGGTCTCATCGACACGAACGTGAGTTTTTGCCCACCAGCCTCACACCCGTCCAGCCCCACACCTACCCAGATCTACTCCTGCCCGCTACGGATGGAGCCAACCAATGGGGCGGTGCCGATAAACTGCGCCAGACGTTCTGTTTCTGCCTCCAGAGTGCACCCCCGCGCGCGCTCCAGCGCCCCGGACACAAGTTGTTCGCGCAACCCTGAATCGGCAGCAAGCTGTCCCAGCGCGTCCGCTGCTGCCTGAGGGTCGCCGGGCGGGACCAGCAGTGCCGTGCCCTCCGCCGCCGCAGGGACTCCCCCAACCGCGGTTGCGACTACCGGCAGCCCTGCCGCAAATGCCTCGATCAAGACCTGCGGGAAGCCCTCTGTCCAAGAGACATGGAGGAACATGTGGCTACGGCGATACAGCTCCAGCAGCCCGTCATCGATTGGCACGTACCCGCGCAGCTCTACGTTGTCGAGCACCCCCAACTCTGCCAGGCGGCCTTCAAGCTGGGGTCGCATTGGACCGTCACCACAGACGATGATCCGCCAGCTGTGCTCTCCCGCCTGCAGCAGAGCCATCACGTCAGCTAGGAGCAGCGGGTTCTTCTCGCTATCCAGACGCCCGACCGTGAGGACAATCAGCTCCTGCTCATAGGACTTCTCATGCAAATCCTCCGCCGAGATCACCTCTTTGGCAGTGACCAGCGACACATTGATCGCCAGGACCCTTCGAGCATGCTTGTACTTGCGCGCAAGCTCGGGGCCCACCACCACCACCGCGTGACGACGCGCCAGCAGCTTCCAGACGGCCTCGAGCAGATCCGCTCCGACGTGCATCCAGCGTTGGCCCGGACGTCGGCTACGGATGTAGACACTCGTGTCCTGGCGCACTCCGAGCACGACGCGCCGCCTCCTCAGCGCGGCGATCAAGGCAAACATGATCGCGTGCGGATAGGGACCGAGTACCCAGACCGTGTCGACCTCGTCGAGCAACCGCCAGAAGCGATGCGCTGAAGCAAGCAAAGAGCGCACGACAGACCACGGCCGAGCGAGGCTGGCGTAGTGAGGCAGGCCGACGAGCTCGGTGTCCTCGTGAAGCGGATAGTGCGAGCGTCCCGGCTTTGGATCCAGACGCCCAACGAGCACCAGCCGGTCGACATGAGGACGCAGTGCCTCCAGGAAGATCACGAACGCGCGCTGGCCGTAGCGACGCTCTCCGTCTGAGCGATACTCGTAGTCTGTGTAGACGGCGAGCCGCACGCTTCAGGCAGCCTCGCGGCGCAGAGAGGGCGCGTACACCGGTTCGGCATCGCGGCTCGCATCCGCTGCAATGGGCTTGCGACCAACCAAGGCCGCAAGGGCCGCCGTCGGCAACCCGAATCGGATCATTCCCACAAGCGTGCCGAAGCCCCACGCGAAATGCATGGTCGGCAAGGCGGCTGTCAGCAGCGCCCCCTCGGTCCGCTGCTCGCGCCGCATCGCCGTCGTGGCGGCAGTCGCACCAACGGCCGCAAGGTAGGCCGCGATGGCAAACCTCGCCGGCCGTCGCAGAAATCGGGGCGCCAGCACCGTCGCGAGCAGCGCTCCCGCGAGCGCGGGGGCGATCAGATGGGAGGGCCGCATGCTGTGAGGATGATGGCGAAACGTCCGGGCTCTGTACTGGCCGTAGCGAAAGTACTGACGCGCCAGACCGCGCAGCGAATCGCGTGGCGTGTAGCGGGCCGCCATGGCCGGTATGCACACAAGCCGCTCGCCGCGGCGCAGGAAGCGAGCGGCCATCTCTGAATCCTGGTTGATGGGCCAGCGCTCGTCCCAGCCGCCGATGTCGAGCACCACCTCACGCCTCCACACGCCGCCAAACACGCCCGTGTCGAGATCGTGCTCCTCACCACCATCGGCGTCGTCCTCGCTCCACTTGCGAGATCCTCCGCGCCCCAGCCAGGAGGCCAAAGCCAACGACACAGCGCGCGAGATCGGGCCTGTCGGCCAAGGCACCTGCGGTCCGCTGACCCACACTGTGTCTCCCTGCCGCAAACGCTCGATGCCGGCGGCGAGATAGCGGGGTGGGTAGTAGGTGTGCGCGTCCATCCGTGCCACGAACTCGCCGCGAGCCGCGCTCAGGCAGATGTTGAGACCGCTCGCGGTGTGCCCAATCGGATTGCTGAGCACACGGATGCGCGGGTCCTCCTGTGCGAGCTCGAGCAGGATCTCGCGCGTGCGATCCGTCGAGTGCCCATCTGCGAACAGCAGCTCAAAGACGCCGTCCAGCTGTTGAGCCTGCATAGCGACAACCGCCTCGCGAATATGACGCTCCTCGTTGAGCACAGGGATCAGAACGCTGATGTCGACGCGCTCGGACTCGCGCTCAGATGCAAACTCACGCTCGGGCTCGCGCTCAGACGCGGACTCGCGCTCGCGCTCTGGCTCGGACTCGCGCTCGATTCTGGCCCCCGATGTGGGTGAGCTTGATACTTGGTCGGTAATCATGTCTAGCCTTTGTTCGGTTCCACAGGCCGTATATGACGACGGTCGGCGGGAAAGCCGACCAAGGGCTACATGCATCGACGGCGAAGATCGATCATGGTATCCGTCATCACGCCCTGTTGTTGATTGCCATGAACGACTCAATCGTCCTCTGCTACCACGCCCTGAGCCCCACATGGGAGGCCGATCTGTCGACCACCCCGGAGCGCTTTGAACGCCAGCTCAAACTGCTCGTGTCGCGCGGCTACCGTGGCGTGACCTTCACAGAGGCCGCCAGCGCCTCGCCGAGAGGACGGGTGGTCGCCGTCACCTTCGACGACGCCTATCGCTCGGTGCTCGAGCTCGGACTGCCAATCCTCCAACGCCTTGGACTCGTAGCGACCGTATTCGCGCCCACCGACTTCATCGGTTCCGAGCAGCCGATGAAGTGGCTCGGGATCGATCGATGGCTCGGCGGCCCCCACGAGCGTGAGCTGACGCCGATGTCCTGGGAGGAGCTGCGAGCGCTCGCGCAAGCGGGATGGGAGATTGGCTCACACACTGGTTCCCACCCCCACCTCACGCAGATCGACGACGACACGCTTTTGGACGAGCTGACACGTTCGAAGGCGGCGTGTGAGCACCACCTGGACAGCCCGTGCACGTCACTGGCATATCCCTACGGCGACTTCGATGCGCGCGTCGTGGCGCAGACTGGAAGCGCGGGCTATCGCACCGCGGCAACGCTGCCGAGTCGTCAACACTCCCGTGCAGCACTGGAGTGGCCGCGTGTCGGTGTCTACCACAGAGATGACGACATGCGCTTTCGCTTGAAGGTGTCGCCGGTCATAACTCGTCTGCGCCGCTCAGCAGCGTGGGACGCCGTGGACGGTCTTCGTCGCCGCACGCAGGCCTAACCGGGCTGTCGTCCGGGTGCGTCGCAGCTGACACCCTCAGCCCATACGATGCTCCCCCGATGAGACCGGCTGCTCCCCCAAACCGCTCAAAAGAGCGCGTGCGCGTGGTGACACTTGTCGACTACGCCACACGTTACGGCGGCGCTGAGCATCTCGCTCTGTCGATCGCCACTCATCTGGACCCTGAGCGCTTCGAGTCAACCCTGTGCTCGAGCCGCTGGCCGATGAGGGAGTCACTGCAGGCATCGGCCCCGGAAACGCTTGAGCAGCTGTCCGCAAACGGCGTGAGGCTGCTGCCGCTGGGTCGTAGCGGAAAGGCCGACGTTTGGGTATGGGGGCGGCTGTTCTCCTTCCTGCGGCGTCATCGGATCGATGTGCTGCACGCACACAAGTTCGGCTCCAATGTGTGGGGCGCGATGGTGGGTAGGACGGCCGGCGTGCCGGTGGTGCTCGCTCACGAGCACTCCTGGTCTTATCAAGGCCAACCCATGCGCAGGATCATCGATCGCGAGATCATCAGCCGCAGAGCCGACCGGTTGATCGCCGTCTCCAGAGAGGACCAGCGGCGCATGGTCGCAGTCGAGGGCATTGCGCAGGAGCGGACCCTGTTCGTTCCCAACGGCATATCGCGTGCTGAGCCGACCGCTGGACACGATGTGCGCGCCGAGCTCGGCATTGCGCCCACCGTGCCGGTGATCGGCTCGATTGGATCGCTCTTGCCTGTCAAGTCCTTCGACGTGCTCTTCCGCGCGGTGGCAATACTTGTGCAGCGTCGACCGGATGTTCAGGTCTTGATCGCCGGCGAAGGACCTGAGCGCAACGCACTGGAGGCCCTGATACAGGAGCTGGGGTTGGATGGAACGGTGCATCTGCTGGGTCGTCGCCCGGACGTGCCCGACATCCTGCAAGCCCTGGACGTGGCGGTGTGCTGCTCTGACTCCGAGGGCAGTCCTCTTTCGGTGATGGAGTACATGCAGGCGGGATTGGCAGTAGCGGCCACAACCGTTGGGGGCGTGCCGGACCTGATCGAACCGGGGGTCCATGGGCTGCTCGTGCCGCCACGCGATCCACCTGCTCTCGCCGCCGCGCTCACCGAGCTGCTCGAAGATCCCGAGCGCGCCCGCGCGATGGGAGATCGCGGACGAGAGCGACAGCGTGCCGAGTTCGACATCGATGTGCTGGTCCACCGCCTTGAGGCGCTCTATCTAGAGCTGTTGGAGGCGCACCGAGATCGGAGCGCCAGCCCTACCCGTTGACCAGACGCCGGAGGACGGGCACGCGTGTGAGCACGATTCGCATTTCCGAAGCGGTGGCCTCGCCGGTGAGCCAGAGCACGGCGGTAAAAGCCGCGCCTCCGACCAAACCCCCCACCGGGATCCACCAGAAATGAGTCAGTGAGTCCCCAAACAAGAGAAGTATGCCTGTCAGTGCCCCACCGGCAAGAGTCGTGCGCATGAATGTTCGAGCCGCAGGCCGCAGGTCGAGTTGCAGCGCGCGCTGACAGATGACCAGATGCGCCGGTGCGTACAGCGCAAAGGCAGCATCGGTCCCGATGCAGGCGCCCACCACGCCGATACGAGGCACGAGCAGGAGATCGAGCACAACGTTTATGACCACCGTCATAAGCGCTATCGGGACACGTCGCCTTGCTTCGCCGAGGTAGTTGGCGGAGATCGACACCAGCGACCCGAAGCCACTCATGAAGACAAGCGGCGCAAGCGCGCGCAGCACGGTTGCCGATTCTTTGAAGTCCCCTCCGAGACCGATCTTCACCAGTAGCGGCGCCCACCCGAGCACGAATGCCGTCACGGCCGCCTGAATGATGAGCAACAGTCTCAATGCGGTCAGGAATGCCGACACGTTCGGCTCGGCATGCTCACTACGCGCGAGCCTGGGCGCCACTCCGTTCGCCATCGCGTTACCGGGGTAGGCGAGAAACGCGATCAGCCGCATCGGCGCACTGAAAATTCCGGCCGCGCTCGCACCAAGGTAGCTCCCGATGATCAACACATCGACCTGGCTGTACGCCGTGTACGCTCCGTCGACGATCAACAGAATGCCGGCGTAGGTAGCGATTCGCTTTGCGTCGGGGCCAAAACGCAGGCTACGGGGCAATATCGCCTTCCCCAGCAGCCCCACCAGTAGGGAAATCGTCAGCGTTGCACCGACTAGATATCCGATTGCCTGGCCAAACGCCGCTCCAGTGGCGCCGGCGCCGGCAAGCACGAGCGCGATGCTGGCCGTCGTTTCGATAGAGCTCTCGCCGAAGGCCGTGCGCCATTGAAGATCGGCGCGCCCCGTCGCGAGGAACACCGCACCCATCATCATCAGGCTTTGTCCGAATAGCGCCACGGCGGCCCCACGGATGGGCCAGACCAGCGCATGAATGTCATATGCCGAGGCGATTGGGGCGGCAAGCGCAAAGAGCAGCACGGAGATCACGGTGCTCGCCATGAGCTTCAACCGCAGGCCGTCCGCCATCACCGCTGCCACTCGAAGACGATCTGTCCGGTGCTCTGCCACGAAGCGGGAGACGGAGTTGGAGACCCCAAAATCCGACGGCAACATGACGAGCCCAGCGATGCCAAAGGCCAGCGATAGAATCCCGTAACCGCTCGATCCCAGCTTGCGCGCAAGGAAGATGGTCAAACCAGCGGTGAACACCGAGCCCGTCATCTGCGCGAGGAAGGAGAACGCGGCGTTGCGCGTGATCGTGTCGGCCCGCTGGACCTCGCCGTCGAGTGTGTCCGGGGTCACGATTTTGCAGGCGCGCCCGGAGGACCTGCAGAGGGACGGGTGTCCAAGATCATCGCCCGGGAGGGTAACGGCTGTCGCCTCCGATCAATACGATGCCTGCTCCTATGGACGGGGCAACCCCACTGAACAGGCATGCCCTCGATCTCGGCGTGAAGCTGCCTCCTAGACGATGAGCGCCCCACTGGTCGACATCGCCATCACGGTCTTTGAACGCGCCGACTATGTATCGCACTCGATCGAGTCGGTGATCGCGCAAACATATGAAGACTGGCAGTTGACGGTCTCAGAGGATGCAGGGCCAACCGAGCCCGTCATGCGCGCGGTCGAGCCATACCTGAAGGACAAACGCATCCGATACGTTACGCCCGGAGAGCACCTCGGCAACGCCCAGCACAAGTCGAGTCTGCTCGCTCAAGGCCACGGCAAGTACGTGACAGTCCTGGACGACGATGACCGCTGGCTACCCGAGTGGCTCACACGCCGAGTGGACTTCCTCGAGCAGCACACAGAATGCGTGCTCGTGTGGGGTGGGCATTTCGACATCGACACCAACGGCGCTGAGGTCAGACGGCTGCCGTTTCCACTCAGCGGCGGCGTTCACTCCTCGCGCGAATTCATGCAAGCGTCGATACGCGCCAATATCGTTCCGACCATGAGCGTGCTTTTCCGCCGCGACGCCTACGTGCGGGCGGGTAACGCGTTCGATTCAAGGTTCGTCCATATCAACGATTATGAGCTGTGGCTGAGACTGGGCCTACTCGGACCGGTGGGCTTTCTCCCTCTCTACGACTCCGGCTACAGAAGGCACCCTCAGCAGAGATCGCGCCAGCATGATCGCGCCGCGGATCACCTCCTGCTCGTCGATCACCTCGACGGTCTACTCAAGACGACCATGCCCGACCTCCGTCTGCCCGCATCCGTGCGCCGGCGAAAGAAGGCCGAACGACACCTGTCGGTGGCGTTGGACGCGATTGGACAGGGTCAGAGGAAAACCGCCGTAAGGCAGATAGCCGCAGCCACAAGGCTAGCTCCACAAACGCTCGCGTCGCAGCGAGGTCTTGCCGCCATCGCCACTACTGTCGCAGGAGAGAAAACACGCCAACGCATTGGCGCGATGCGCTCGTGACGCTTGGGGCCTTGCACACCGACCGTAAGACATATCCATCGTGAGGATCGTGCATCTGGCCAACTACGGGGGCCCGTATCCAGGGTCATTCATACCCATGCTTCGCGCCGTTGAGGACGCTGTTCGACAACGAGGCTGGTCGTTTGAGGCAGTCTTCATGGAGTTCGCCGCGGAACGCCCGTGGTACGCGGAGCTGGAGGCCGACGGTATGACTGTGCGCATCGCGCCCGCAGCCGGGCGCCGAGCCCTCACATCCTGGGTGGACGATCTTCTGGGCGAGCGGAACGAGCCAACCTTGTTGCACACTCATTTCACAGCTTTCGACATTCCCGCGGTCATGGCGGCCCGCCGGCATGACCGGGTGGCAGTCATCTGGCACCTACACAGTCGCCTTCAATCCAACCCCAGCGCGGTGCTGCGCAACACATTGAAGCTCGCGCTCGCCGGCCGAAGGACCGACGCGATCCTGTGTGTTTCCGAGGACACCAGAATGGTGGCTCGACGGCGCTTGGGGCCAGACAGCCGCCTGGTGACATTTCCCAATGCGATTGACCTTGAGCGCTTTCGGCCCGCCGCCACCGCGGAGGAGCGCGAACGCTCCCGGGCGCAGCTTGGGGTCCCGGCCGGGATTCCGCTGCTCGTGCATTTTGGCTGGGACTGGGAGCGCAAGGGCGGCGATCTCTTTCTATCGACGGTGAAGGAGTTGTCGCACTCCGAGCCCGCAGCGATTGGGGTGTCTGTCGGCGGTGGCGATCGCGCCCGCGCGAGGAGCGCTCGTCTGGGCTTGGGCGATCAGGTTCTGGTCCTGGAGCCCACCGACGATGTACGCGGGCTGTACTCTGCTGCCGACGTCTTCGTCTCTCCAAGCAAGGCCGAGGGCATGCCCTACGCCGTGCTCGAGGCACTGTGCACTGGCACGCCAGCGGTGGTCTCAGATATCCCCAGCCACGTCCCGCTCGCCGAACAGATCGCCGGCTGCACCCTGGCCGAGTCCCAACCCCAAGCGTTTGCCGAGGCCATCAGGCGCACGTTGAGTGCCCACGATGACCATCCGGTTGACGTCACCCCTCTGCTTGAGAGCCTCGACCTGCATGGCTGGGCGAGCCGTCTGACCGATCTTTACGCCGAGATAGGCTGACCGGAGAGCGCGACGTCGCCATCGCGGTCTTCGCGACGCGCGAGCGCGAGCATCGCCGGTCCAAGTGCGAGCATCGTCCACAACAGCTTGTTGTATGTCTGGGAGATGAAGAAGTCGGCAACCAGCATGCCGATGAGCGCCAGGAGAACGCTACGCGCAAGCGCCTCCATGCCGACGTCTCCACGCGCAGACCACACACGCGCGGCCCGCAGCACACACGCCAGAGAGCCCACGACAATCAGCATGAACAACAGAAGCCCGGGGACCCCCATCTCTGACAGCACTTCAAGATAAGTGTTGTGGGCGATCTTTGGAGCAGAGGAAAAGATCAGTTCGGCTCGCGTTATGACCCCCGGCTGGAGAACGTAGTTGGCTGAGACAACTTGGAAGTTGCCAACACCAACACCCTCCAGCGGATGGGCTCGCACCATCCGCCAGCCGACTGTCCAAAGGTCACTTCGCCCCGATCCCCCAGCCGAGGTGGTGACTCGTTCGCGTGCGGGGAGTGAGGCGATCTGTGTGAAGTACAAAACCCCGCCGGCAACGATCACCACCAGGATGCCAACCATCAAGCGCCGCCAGCGACCCGCCAAAAAGGTGCCCGCGACCAGCAGGGCACCAAGTGCTATGAGTCCACCTCGCGACAGACTCAGGAAGATGCCCGCTATGCAGATCGGTATTGCCACCGCTCCCCACAGTCGCAAGACCGAGGCTCGCCCGCGCGACAGCGCAAGACCGGCACCCAAACCCAGACCGAGGAGCAGGGCCGCGGCGAGTTCGTTTGGATCGCCGATCGTGCCAGTGACCCTTTCGGCACCTTCCTGAACGACCGTCGAGCTGGGTGGCTCGAGAATCCCGAAGGACGCCGCAATGACCGCCCCAGCCACGATCACAATCAACACAAGCAAGAGATCGCGGCGTGTACGGATCGCCATGTAGGCAATCGGCAACAGCAACATATTCGGCACATAGCGGGAGATGGCCGAGATTCCATTGCCTGTGTCAGTGGCCCATAGAAGCGTGAGTGCCGCCCACGCCAGAAAGGCGATGATCGCCCACGTCAGCCAGGCGTACTCGGTAAAGAAGTCACGCCCGTGCTGCCTGGTGCTGAAGCGAGCCAACCAGGCGACCGCTAGCACCAGACCGGCTGCCTTGGCCAAGCTCAGTCCACCGGAGGTCGGAAGCACCTCAAGGAAACTGAGCAAGCCGAGGACGGCAAAGCCGGCCGCAAGATCGGCGAAGACCAGGATCGCAAAGGCCATCCCCACGACGGCTCCCACGGCGACAAGTGGTGCAACCGCAGCAATCAGCCCCACGATCAGCGCCATGGCCAGCGCGCTCGGCGCCAGCAGTCCAACACCGCGAGCGCGCGCGATCATCGCGAGCTAGCTGCGACTGGCGCGCACGCGACCACCACGACCCAGAGGTCCCCGGCGCGCAGGCTGAGCTTGAGCGTAGTAATACCCGCTTCCCTGATTGAGATCGTCATCGACGATCACGAGTCCCGTCGGGCGAACCCCCTGGCGCGAGAGCAATTCGCCCAGATTGACGAGCCGGTCGACCCGACTATGACCGAGACGGCTGACGATCAGCACATCGTCGACATGCTGGCTGAGCGGCAGGATGTCACTCACGTCGGTGACGGGCGGCGTATCGAAGATCACATAATCGGCCAGTTCCTTGGCGGGCTCGATCAGTCTGTCCGCAGCTGTCAATAGGCCGTCGGACATGAAGCTATAGGACCGCTCGACCAGCAGCACCCTCAGATTGTCTCCAGTCTCCTCCAGGGTCACAAGCGCATCGTCGAGCGACACGTCCCCCATCAGAACCTCCGCCATCCCCTGCGGTGCGTGAACCCCGAGCGCAGCGGACAGCGACGGACGTTGCAGGTCAGCCTCGATCAGGATCACCCGCCGCCCCGCGGCGGCAATCGTGACGGCAAGGTTGAGGGCCGTGGTGGACTTGCCCTCAGAGTGCATCGATCCCGTGACCATGACCGAGCGAGAGACGGACGAGGAGCCACGAACACCTAGAGCCACGCGCAGCATGCGATAGGCCTCTTGCGCAGCCGGCGATAGATCCCTGGGCCGCAATGGGGTGCCATGTGAGAAACGGCTGCCCTCTCGCGGGATGCGCGCCAGCACCGGAAGACGAAAGATCGCGCGCAGCCGCTCCTCGCGGCGCACACGAGGATCCAATCCCTCGCGTGCAAAGGCCGCACCGAGGCCGATCACGAGACCGACGATGATCCCGGCCACGATGCTCAGCTTGGTCTTGGGTGAGGAAGGCGCGGTGGGAAGGGGGGCGAGCGCCTCGACGCTGATGGTCGGGTCGGGCGCGGCGCGTAGAGCCTGCAAGGAGGCCAGGCGTTCCCCAAGCGATCCCTGGCCCGTACGCTGTGCCGCCGGAAGCGTTTCGACCTGCGTCTTCAACACCGCGATGATTTTTTCCAGCTGGCGATGAAGCGTGGTCGTCTGGCTTTGGACGGTTTCAAGCGCGAAGGCATTCGCGAGCGCCTGTGCTCTCGCGGCACTGGAGGCTTTCGCGACGATCGCTATGACGTTGCTCTGTGCCACCGGCACCGCGCTGACCGCTCCAAGCGCGGCGCTCGCACTTATGCCGTTGACACGAGCAGCCACGAGCGCTCCGACTTCGGGCGTCGTCACGAAACTAGCGGCCGTTGAGATATCACCGGTGGGACTGCCCGAGTTGGTCAGCAGGCCCAGTCCAATCAGGCTGGTTTCTCCATTCACGGGCGTGATCAGCAGGTGCGATTCAGCCGTCCATGAGCGCGGGGCCAGCTTCGCATAGGCGGCTGCCGCGATCGTGGCCACCAGCACGCAGGCGATGATCAACCGCAGATTGCCACGGACGACCTCGACATAGTGACTGAAGCCCTCCCGTGGTCCCTGTGGAGTGAGCCAGTCGGAACCGCCGGAGGTCATCTGGTCTTCAGCGCGCATACCCACGCAGCGGGTCGGGGGAGCTCATCCAGAGCAACGTTAGCGTCTGGCGCGGAGCGACGCCCAGCCCTCGCCGCGGATGAGCCGTAACCAGGTTTCGGCCTATCCCGTAGGCCGCCTCGGCAGCCGATCTCAAAACCACGGCAATGAACCCGGCGCAGCCTCATGGCGCTTGGACGTTCGTCGTATGGAAGGCGGAGGTTGATCACCGAGAGATAGCGGAAGCCGATGCATTGCGTGATGCAGATCGCTACCTCAACGGAAGAGACCTACTCAATGCTTAGGCACGCAACCGAACTTTCACTTTCCGCCCGCCAGCCTCAGTCGCGCTCATACTCTCGAGCACTTCGGCGCCGTGCCGCACTCCTCCCCGCAACGCTCACAATCGCCGCGGCCGTAGCCGGACTGGCCGGTTTCCTGGCGACAACGCCGGCGCAAGCCGAAAGCGCATCCAGCGCGTGCACGAAGTTCGCCTCCCCACAGGGCTCTGCCTCCGGTAACGGCTCGGCCAGCGCACCATTCCTCACCCCACAGGAACTTGCCAATGCCCTCACTCCCGGTCAAGTGGGATGCCTGCAAGCCGGCACTTACAGTGGAGGCCTCAGCTTCCATCACGGGGGCACGTCCGGATCGCCAATCGTGCTACGCAGCTACCCCGGCGCACAGGTAGAGATCACTGGACGAATCTATGTCCCACAAGGGTCCGACTATGTCACGGTCGCAGATCTCACCCTCGACGGCAACCATCAGCCAAACAACGAAGTGCTACCCAGCCCAACGGTCGACGCAAGCCACACAACCTTCGAAGGAAACAACGTCACCAACGAACAGACTGGAGTGTGCTTCGACCTGGGAAACGGATCTTGGGGCGTAGCCGAATACACGGCCATTCTCGACAATCACATACACAACTGCGGAGAACTACCTTCGAAAAATCGTAACCACGGGATATACGTGACGGACGCAATCGACACGCAGATAACCGGAAACGTGATCGACCACAACGCCGACCGCGGCATACAGCTGTATCCCAATGCAAACGGCACGGTCGTAACCGACAACGTCATCGTCGAAAATGGCGAGGGGATCATCTTCTCCGGCGCAGAAGGATATGCGTCGAGCAACAATGTCGTTGAACACAATCTCATCGCAGATTCGCTGATCCGGGGCGACGTCGAATCCTGGTACCCAGAAGGCAACCCGGTGGGTACCGGCAACATCGTCCAGAACAACTGCGTGTCCGCAGGCGGAATCGCGGCTAATGCCAGCGGATTCAAGTCGGTCGACAACGCAACCACCAGCGAAGCACTGACCGTCGTCGGGGAAAGCTCGTATCAGGTCAACGCCAGCTCCGCATGTGCTGGCGTCCTCCCGGCGAATATGGTCAAGGGGCAAGGGACCGGCTCATCGTCCAGTTCGACCACTCCGGAATTCCCGACCACGCCTGAATCGCCGGCCGCACCCGAATCCCCGTCGAGCTCGACAGGGCCCTCCGGCTCAACCGGCTCCTCAAGCCCGACTGGCTCCTCAAGCCCGACTGGGTCCTCAAGCCCGACTGGGTCCTCAAGCCCGACTGGGTCCTCGAGCCCGACTGGGTCCTCGAGCCCGACCGGGTCCGGTTCAACTTCCAGCTCAACCGGATCGGGATCCTCCTCAGGCTCAAAAGGATCGGAAACCAACTCAACGGGAGCGGGCTCGACCTCTGGGAGCGAAGCGCCAACCTCATCTCCCGCGTTCCACCATCGGCGCCCGCACGGCGACCGTGCCATCATCGCTCGCAAGGTATCCGCACGCGAAGCTCGGGCGAAACATTCAGCTCGAGCCAAGCGGAGCAAGCACCGGCGGACCCACCGGCGCCGGCGCCGCACGGCGGCTACACACTCCTAGCCAGCACTTCCCCTAACCAGCGCGCCCAACCGAGCCGTACGTGGTGTGAGATCAGAGATCGGATCGCACACCACGTGACCAAACGCCGTCTCTCTTTTCCGCGCAGGCTTCCTTTTCAGGAGACGCTCAGGTCGTGCGAATGATCAGGACCGAGCAAGGCGCATGGTGAGACACCTTGTTCGGGACCGACCCCAGCAGGAATCGCTTGGCGCCGGTCATCCCCTTGTTGCCAACCACGATCAGATCGGCGCCTCGCTCCTCGGCAACGTCGAGGATCGCGTCCGCCGGATCGCCTTGGCGCGGATACACGTTCACCTCGACTCCCGCGCCACGGGCTATCTCGGCGGCGGCCTCGAGCGTCGCGTCGACATCCTCGCGCGGATTGACCGCCCACTGCAGATCCTCCGGGATGTCACGGCGCTCGTCGCGCAACCGCTGGGCCGGGACCGGCTCATAGGCGCTCACGAGCTCCAGCGTTGCCCCCACGGACTTGGCGAGGTCAACCGCCTGCCGCACCGCCTGACCAGCGGTGTCCGAGCCATCCGTCCCAACCACGATCGATCTGAACATGACCCTCCCTTGAATGCGGTTCAAACTGCGCGCTGACTAAAGCCAGCCGATCATACCCACCCAGCGCCCGGCTACCACGGCAGACGGTTCGCATATCGTTTGAGCCTCGGTGATCGACCTCCACACCCACGTACTTCCCGGCATCGACGACGGCCCTGAGACGATCGAGGACTCGGTGGCCCTCGTGCGCGCCGCAGAGGCGACCGGCACGCATACGATGGTCGCGACGCCGCACGTGAGCTGGCATTACCCGAACGACGCCGCGACCATCACGAGGCTGACCGGCGAGCTCAACAGGCGCCTGAATCAGGAGAAGATCGCGGTGGAGATCCGCGCAGGCGCCGAGATCGCGGTGACGCGCACCGACGAGATAGCGCCAGACGAACTCAAGCACCTGTGCCTTGGCGATGGACCATGGGTGCTGCTCGAGCCACCTTTTACAACGGTCGCAACCGGGCTCGAGGGTGTCGTGATGACACTTCAGCGTGCCGGCCATCGTGTCGTGCTGGCGCACCCCGAGCGGTGCCCGGCGCTGCAGCGCGAGCCGCAGATGGTGGAGTCGCTTGTCCGCCACGGAGTCCTCACCTCGCTCACCGCCGGCTCGCTCGTGGGCCGCTTCGGCAACCAGGTGCGTCGTTTTGCCCGCCAGCTGGTGGAGCAGGGGTTGGTCCACAACGTCGCCTCCGACACCCACGACCCGACCAAACGTCCTCCCGGCATGGCCGGCGAGCTTGACGAGGCAGGATTCGGCGAGCTCACGGACTGGCTCACCAATGCGGTACCCGCCGCGATCCTCAGCGGCGAGAACATCCCAGCTCGCCCAACTGTGACTGCCGCAGCCCAACCCCAGAGGGGGCACTGGGCTATGCGCTTGCGCCGGCGCTGAGCCTCAAACCAGCTTTGTGATGGCGATGATCATCCCGATCAGCACAAACACCACGATTGCGCCCTGCAGCCAGATCCATGTGGGTGACATATATGCGACAGCGTAGCTGTAGCGTGTGGCAAACCTTGAGTAGACCGAGACCCACCACCAAGCCCAGCGCCAGGCAGAACTATTGTGCGGGGATGAAGTGCGGCATCTTCTTCGCGGTGACGGCCATCTGCGTGCTTGCCTGGTTCGCGCCCATCGGCAATGCGAGCATCGGCGCTACCGGCAATGCGAGCGCCAGCACCACTGTGCGCTCCGCGCCGCCGCTCAGCGGGGTCAACATAACCGGCCTGGGATACGGCACTCCGATTGAAGACGTCAATCAGGAAATCGCGTGGGCCCATTCGCTCGATGCTCATGTGATCCGCGTCGAAATACCCTGGTCGTCGCTCGAACCAAGTCAGGGCCAGATCGAACCGCAAGCGCTCGCATTCACCGACTATCTCATCAACAGGGCGTCAGCCGCCGGGATCAAGGTCGTGGCGCTCGTCATGAGAACTCCCTGCTGGGCATCCTCCGCCCCCGCGTCGCTGCTGAGCACCTGCGAATCGGGTAGAAGCAGTAAGGCAAACGCGTGGCCACCCAGCGAACCGAGCACCTATGGCTCTTTTGTCGCGTTCCTGGCCGCCCGCTACGGTTCGAAGCTCGCCGCCATAGAAGTTTGGAACGAGCCCGACCAAGCCAACGAAGATTATTTCGCCGGTCCGAACAAGGCTCAGCGCTATGCGGCCGTCCTGCGCGCGGCCTATCCCGCGATCAAGCGGGCCGACCCGTCCATGACGGTGCTCGCGGGCTCCCTCGTCGGCTCCAATGGAGCGTTCTTGCGCGCACTCTATGCAGCCGGCATCAAGGGCTATTACGACGGCCTCGCCGTGCATTTCTACAACCTCACGCTCGCCGGGCTGCGCTACACCCACGAAGTGCAGCTGGCCAACGGCGACTCCACGCCCATGTGGCTCACCGAGTTCGGCTGGAGCAGCTGCTGGCCTGGCCAAAGCACACAACAAGAACAGCCGTGCGTCACTCCACAGACACAGGCGGCCAACCTGTCCAACGTCTACCGCTCACTCGCACGCACTCCATGGATTGCCGCAGAGATCATGTATCAACTGCAGGGCTCGCTCAGCGAAAACTTCGGCGTGCTGACCGAAACTGGCGCACGCAAGCCCTCGTTCGCGGCGCTTCGCAACGTGTTCGTCTCGCCGTTTGGCAAACCAAGCCCGGTGACGGTGCGTCTGAGCCGGCGCGGCGGGCGCGTCGTGGCCAGCGGCAGCGGCCCGGTCGGCGACTACATGCAGCTCGAAGCATTTCGCGGCCGTCGTGCTGTGTACAAAGCGCTGTTCACACTCAACCGCTTCAACCGCTATTCGATCGCGCTCCCCAAGTCTCTGGGCACGCGCAACCTGTCGGTCAAAGTGTTCCAGTACTGGACGGGCACCGCGCGAGCAGCGCGCGCGAGCATCTAACGACGCCGCGGGTCATTCAGCCTTGCGGAACACGGCCACGACCGTCAGCAGCGCGATCTTGACGTCGAGCGCCAGCGACCAGTGGGCGATGTAGTAGTTGTCCCACTCAACTCGTTCGGCAAGCGAGGTTTGGCCGCGCAGACCGTGTACCTGCGCCCACCCGGTGATCCCAGACTTGACGCGATGGCGGTCGCCGTAGCGGGCGACGTCGCGCCCGAACAGCTCTACGAACTCGGGACGCTCGGGGCGCGGGCCGACAAGGCTCATGTCGCCGCGCAGCACGTTGAAGAGCTGGGGGAGCTCGTCGATGGAGGTGCGACGCAGGATGCGTCCGACGACCGTGCGCCGGTCCTCACCCTCCACGCCACCTGGCGCTGTGTCGGCGGCGAACATGTTTTCAAGCGCTCCCATGTCCACGCCGGCCGGCTGCACCGCGGGTGCGGGATCGAGCCGCATCGAACGGAACTTATAGAGGTCAAAGGCGGTCCCGTCGCGACCGACGCGCCGCTGGCTGAACAGCACGGGACCGGGCGAGCTGATGCGCACCGCGAGCGCCGCCAGCCCGATCAGGGGAGACAGCACGATCAGCAGCAGCGTCGCGGACACGCGGTCGATCACATGCTTGACCGCGAACTGCACGCCCTTGGGATTGATGCCCGAGAAGGACAGCAGCGGCAACCCTCCAACCGTGTCGTAGCCGACGCGGTCGTTGATCGTGTCGAACATGCGTGGTACCACCGACACCTCGATGCCAAGCTCCTGGCAGCGTTGGACCAAGCGGCTGATGCGAGCGTCGGCAACCGATGAAAACGCCACGATCAGGTTGCGCACGCCGCTGCGCTCCACGATCTTGTCAAGATCCTCGGCCGTGCCAAGCACCGGCACGTCGCGTCCGCCCACCTCGGCGATCGAACGGGGATCGTCGTCGAGGAAGCCCACCGGCGCCAACCCGTACTCAGGATGGCTGTCCAGACGCCGCGCGACCTGCGACCCGACAATCCCTGCGCCCATGATCAGCACGGGCTTGCCCACCAGTCTACGGCGCCGCGCGGTACGTTGAGCAAAGGCCAGCGTGGTGCGTCCCAGCGCGAGCCCCACCAGCGCAAACAGCCACGCGCGTATCCAGTCGCCCTGAACCGGCACACGACCGTTGACGAATATTCCGAGCATCGCGACAGCCATCGCCGCCACCGAGACAGCGCTCACGACCGGCACCACGGCGTCGAGGATCAGTGCGCGCAGACGCGTTCGGTAGAGACCGCGCAAGTGCAGCAGCAGCAGCGAGATGGGCGGCAGCGCGAGCAGTGGCGCACGCACCGCGGGGACTTCAAGCGTGCCCCCAAAGCCGCCGAGGACGGCGATCACTCCGACGTACATCAGCACGAGGTCGCACACCGGACGCAGCACATTCCAACCGGTTCCCTCCAGCAGCCACTGCAGTGGACCTCGAAACGATCCGCTCCGCACGCTCTGCGGAAACGGTGCGTCGCGACTGACCGGCAGCTGGCTGGTCAGCGGAAGGGTGGTCGATGTCTGTCGGGAAATGGGCATGTGTTTGAAGGACCGCGAGACGTCCTGGCGTCTTCATCGGTTGTTTGGCGCTATTGCTGTAGCCGCCCCCACCGTATTGTGAGAACCCCGACCAAGCCCAATGTTGCGATTGTGGCGACGAGCAGCAGCACGTCGCCACCGGATATTTCAAGTGCGGACGAGTCGGCCGAGGCAAGACGCAGCGAGCTCGGGGAGACATAGGCGCGGGCGCCAGCCCCATGGGCCGGCGTGCCGGCGTTGCGGCCGGTGTGCGCTCCGCCGCGATTGGAGGTCGAGCCACCGCCCGGGCGAGACGCTGCTCCCCCGGCGCCAGTGCCCCCTGTTCCGGCGGAGCCCAAACCTTCCGCGGGTTCGCCAGCGCGCGCCAGACCCGTGCCGGAGCCCCCTGAGGTGGTTGCAGCGGAGCCTCCGCTGCCTGCGCCGCCCGAGCCCCCCGATCCCGATGAGCCGTCGGGTCCCGCTCCGCCCAGCAGCGCAGAGCCGAGGATCGACTGTTCGCCTCCGCCCGGACCGCCGTAGCCGCTCAATAGCGGACTGCCCGCGGCGGCGACCGCAGGAGCAAGAACTGACACGAAGCTCGCGAGGGCCAGCGTCGATGCGATCCGAAGTATGCGATTCATTTCCCTACCTTGGGTTCCCTTCATTGGCTTGAGCAACACATGTTGCTCTCCTTGCCCACAACGGATCAGCATCTGGTCCTCGAGGCCCTGGCCCTACGACACCCAACCTGCTCGCAAGTCAAAGGCCCCGATTGACGCCACCAGTCTCGAGACTGGACTGACCGCCTCACACGCTAGCGAAGCCAGGCCCAAGAATCCATACCAGCAACCAACAAATCACGAATCTTTATGCAAGCCGTTCAGCTTCTGTCAGTATCGATCTGTTCAACAGGTCGATACTGACACGCTTACCGGAATATACCGTCTCCAGGGCTTCGCGCGCGAGGCGATCTCTGGGGTTCAAACGCACGGCCCGTTCGAGCAGGGAGCGCGCCCTGTCCCGTTCGCCCGCTTCGGAGGCGATCGCACCGAGCTCGAGCGTAGCGTAGGCGTCGCCGGGCACCCGCCCGAGCGCCAGCGAGAATTCGTGCTCCGCGCGCACGAGATCGCCGAAGCGCAGCGCGATGCTGCCCGCCACCAGATGGGCCCTATCGCTCAACGGGTTCAGGCGGGCGGCGTCGTTCAAGCGGGCGTAGGCCTCCAGCGGCGCCTTCGGCCAGATGCTCGCCGCGCTCTGGATCTGGCGTTCGCTCAGCCACGGCGCCGTCAGCGAGGCGACGGCCGCCAGCGCGAGTACGCCCGCGAGGCCCCACAGGCCAAAGCGGGCGATCGGGCGCGGCCGCTTCGCGTGGACGGGCTCGAGCAGGGACGGCTCCTGAGGAGCGCCCTGCGGGCGCGCGGCAACGGACTCCGCGTTTGCCCCGCGAGCGAGTCCGACGCTCGGCTCACCACTGGGCTCGGCGGC
>JBAWFB010000039.1:0-2181 GCA_049591495.1 Solirubrobacteraceae bacterium | reverse complement strand
CGCCACGCCCTACCTGTTGGTGGCCGTCGCTGTAGCTGGCTTGCTGCTCGGATGGTCGCGTGCGCGCGCACTCGTGCGCGCGGCCCGCAGCGCGCGCTGGCAGCTGTCGGTGATGCCGCTGGCCTACGTGCTGGCGCTCGCGCCGGTGCTGGCTGCGGGACGCCCCACGTTCTCTTCCTACATGGCGCTCGCGGACTCCGCGGTGCACATGCTGGGCGCCGACTACCTGATCCGCCACGGCCAGGACTATTCGCATCTGGACCTGCGCAGCTCCTACGGGGCGTTTGTCCATGCCTACTACGGCACCTCCTATCCCTCGGGCGTCGACACCCTGTTCGGTGGCAGCTCGTTTCTGCTGCGCCTGCCATTGATCTGGACGTTCCAGCCATTCACCGCGTTCATGCTCGCGATTGCCGCCGGGCCCGCGTGGGTACTGGTGCGCCGCGTGGGGTTCGAGCGTGGGTGGGCGGCGCTGGCGACGTTGACGGTGACGCTGCCGGCGCTCGTGTACGCGTATGAGCTGATCGGCTCGGTCAAGGAGATCTCCTCGCTGCCGATGATCCTGAGCGGGGGTGCACTGGTCGTGCTGCATCGGCGCTGGCTGGCGCGCGGTGCGCGCGGCGCGCTTCCCTACGCGCTGCTGGTTGCCGGGGGAGTGTCCGCACTGGGCGTGGCGTTCGGTGCGTGGGCGCTCGCGGCCACGATCGTGCTTGGCGTGGTCGCGAGCGGCCGACTTGCGCGCCCAGGATCGCCACAACACCGACCGGCAGAGGGGGATGCGCGATCTGAAGAAGTCCCACGGCAGACCTTGGCGCAGGATGCGCTGAGCGTTCGCGGTCTGGCCGGCTCGCTTGCAGCGGGTGTGGGGGTGGCGCTGGTCGCCGCGTGGCCGACGTGGACCAAAGTCACCGGCTCGCTGAAAGTGGCGGAAGCGATCGCGTCGACGTCTAACCCCGGCAATCTCCACACCCAGCTGCGCGCATCGCAGTTGCTGGGCGTGTGGCTGGGGGGCAGCTACAAGCTGGAGCCAACCGGCGTCGCTCTCACGCTCACATCGGCACTGATTGCGATGACGCTCGTCGCGGCGGTGGTGGGGTTTGGATATGCGGTTCGTGCTCGCTGGTTTGCGCTCGCCGGCTGGTTCGCTCTGTCGATCGTCCTGTGGCTGGTGCTCAAAAAGTGGGCCACCACCTGGGCGGATGCGAAGACGTTGATGCTGACCTCACCGGTGGTGGTGCTCGCGGCGTGGACGGGTGTGGCGGCGATCAGATCCTCGCCGATGCGGATTGCGGCCCCGCTCGTGGCTCTTTTGCTTGCGGGCGGGGTACTGGCCTCCGACACGCTGCAGTACCACAGCTCCAACCTGGCGCCGACCGCGCGCTACGAAGAGCTCGCGTCGATCGACACGCGCTTTGCCGGTCGCGGGCCGACGCTGGTAACCGACTTTGACGAATACGCCCTGTATGAGCTGCGCGACATGGACGTGGGGGGCCCCGATTTCGCCTACCCGCCGCCTGCGCTCGCGACGGCCGCGGGCGGCTACGGAGACCCTGTCCAGCTCAACCGGATCGCTCCCGCCGCGCTCGCGACCTACCCGCTGGTCGTGACGCGTCGCGACCCCAGCGCGGTGCGTCCGGCGGCGGCCTACCGGCTGTTGTGGCAGGGCACCTACTACCAGGTATGGGGACGGCGTCCGCACGCCGTCGTGGCACTGGCGCACGTAGCAGTATCGGCCCCACCAACACGGCCGCGAGCGCAGTGCACGCAGGTCGCTCGCGTCGCAGCGCTCGCGCATTCGATTGACCTATCACGAGCAGGGGCCCGCGGATCGGGGTCAGACGGCCTCAAATCGGGTGCGGCGGGAGGGCATAGGGCGGGACCGGCCGGGGTGCAGCTTGTCGCAGCGGTTGCTCCCGAACTGGTGAAGGTGGCGCTCGCGCACACCCACCGTCCTGCTGGTTGGGGCCTGGCGCGGCCAGGGATCGTGATGAACCAAGCTGGCACGCTGCGCGCCAGCTTCCGGTTGCCCCACGCCGGCGAGTGGGAACTGTGGCTGAAGGGCGACGTGATGCGCATGATCCACGTCGCGATCGACGGCCGCGCGCTCGGGTCGATCGGCGGTCAGCTCGACGGCAACTCGTTGGTCGCGAACCCGCTCACGCCTTTGCACGCCAACCTCTC
>JBAWFB010000038.1:0-1795 GCA_049591495.1 Solirubrobacteraceae bacterium | reverse complement strand
GGGTGACCTCTAAAATTGCCGATTGGGGGGCAACGACGGTTTTGGTTTTGCCGAATTTATCCGTGCCGCGCAGGGATTCCTCCTTTTCGTGAACGGAAAGGTCCCGGTCTTTTTCCAATTCATTCAACCGCGCGGCAATTTTGCTCTTCGGCGTTGAATGTTGAATGTTGGGCGTTGAATGTTTCCCAATTTTCTCTGCCCGGTTCGCAACCGCCTTCCCCACGATGTCCCCCACCTGCGCCACCTGATCAATGCCCATGAAAGCGTCCACCTCCGGCATGAGCTTGGGCAGTTCCTCGCGAAATCGTTGCGAGAGGCAGCCGGAGACAATGACGGCCTGGCCGCGCCGGTTCGCGTCGCGCAGTTCGACCGATTCCAGAATCGTGTCCACACTTTCCTCCTGGGCGGAATCAATGAACGAGCAGGTGTTGACGATCACGGCGTCGGCGCTGGCGGCGTCGTTGGTGATCTCCACGCCGTCCTTGAGCAGCGAGCCGAGCATGATCTCGGCGTCCACCAAGTTCTTGGCACAGCCCAGGGAAATAAGGCCGACGCGCAAGGGATGTTCGGGAGAATTTTTCTTCGTCACAGGCGGTGGAAATTACCCGAAACGGCGGCGCGGGTCGAAATCATTCCGCCGGCGAATTGGTAACGGCCGCCGGGGGGGCATTGGTGGCGTTGATTTCCGGCGGGGCGTTGGTTCCGGTGGATTCGGGTATGGATTGGGTTTCGTCGGGCAGTTGCGTGCGCAGCACCGCGCGCATGGCGTAGGGCATGCCGGTCTTTGGATCCAGCAACCGGCTCAGGACGGAGCGGTTGATCACCGCGAACGGCGGGAGATCAACCCGTTGATGGCTGCCGCCCCATTTATCAATTTTGTTCTGATAGTTCTGGTAAACTTTTCCGGCGAGCAGTTTGAAGCCGGCATAACGGTCGTCCTGCCCGATGGCCAGGGCGTAATAAGCGCGGGCCAGCAAGCCTTGAACCACGCCGGTGGTGCGTTCCTGTGAAGTGTCACCCAGTTCCTCCTGCACGCGCGCGACGGCGTATTCATCCAGCGTCAAATTGCGCGGATATGAATTCGGGTCATTATCCAGGATGGTCTTGTCCGGGAATTTTTTACTCAGCAGGTCAAACCATTTTTTGGCCTCGGCCACGCGGTTGTCTTCGTAAAGGAAATAGATCGCGTCCCGGAGGAAGTTCCGTTCGGCGTTCAGAATGTTGCCCTTCATGCTGACGTTGGCTTCCTCGCCGGCCATTTTCTCGTAGGTGTCATAGACGCGGGGAACGAGGTTCAGGTTTGGCTCCAGCGAATACGTTTTATTGAAAGGGTCGCTGACCAGCCGGCCGTGTTTGAACGCCTGATAAATGGACTGATAAATGATGCGGCGCAGCGTGATCAGGTCGCTCGCCTTCACCTTGCCCGGGTTTAGTTTGGCGTCTTCCAAGCCCTGGGCACCCCAGTAAATGGCGTGGGCCTCGGGCAGGCGCCAGTCCAGCGGGCCGTATTCTTCATTTACTTTCTGTGCGAAGACGGGATCAATTTTGAATTTGTCACGCAGCACAGCGGCATTCGTCCGGGCTTCGGGCGTGGTCGGATGGATCAGCTCGGAAAAATTCGTTCCCTCCGGGCCGAAAAACGGCGTCATTTCCTGCGCCCACTGCTCCTTGTAATAGACACTCGCGTCGTCAAGATTCTGCCCCATCTTGTGCTGGAAATCCCACGCCAGTTCGCGGTGGATCAGGATGTTGTTCGGGTTGTAGCGCAGCCCCTCGTCGCGCAGCAGGGCGATGC
>JBAWFB010000037.1:0-1514 GCA_049591495.1 Solirubrobacteraceae bacterium | reverse complement strand
ATTCTGGCCGGCGGCAGCGCGCATCGCTGGTACTCGATCAAGCTGTACTCCGGCACGATCAGCGGCGGCACAGACTCCAGCCGCGGCAGGACCTCGGCCGGATGCACGCGCTGCGCGTCCGTGTATTTCAGCTTGTGGTGGCTGTTGCTGCCACGTCCAGACGGTTCGGCGTTCATGGACATGCCTCTTCCCCTTCCGTCACCACACAGAACCGGCGCGACCAGCACATCAGGCACCACCCGACAATCGGCTCGCCGGCGTCAACTGCGATATCACTGGCCTCGCTGATCTGCGGTTCGCGTCCCGCTGAGACACCGAACAATTCTGCCGACCCGCAGGCGCACAGCACACGCGGGATGTCGCTGAGACGGTCGATGTTGTCGCCCCAGGAATCACGGTAGAGCGCGGTTGCTGGGCCGATCACAGCAGACGCTCCATCACGGTCAGCACTCGCGCTCGCTGGTTGCGCCCGGTCAGCACCGAGATGACCGCAACCTCGATCGCGTTCGGCGGCGGCGCCGTCCACGCGTAGCAGAGCACCCCCACGCGCCGGCCGATCGCAAGCGCCTCGATCGCACGCTTCGCAATGATGTTCGGCGTCGGCAGCCGTGCGCGACCCGGCACGTAGCGGTCGGCCTCAGCCTCGCCGTATGGCGGGTCTGCCAGGATCGCCACAAACCCGGTCGGATACGGGTCTCGCGCGTCCTGCAGAAAGTCCGGCTTCATCAGCGGGTCGAGGTCGAGCGTCTTGTCGTTCGGCCCCAGCGCGCGCCGCGGATAGGCATAGAGCCGCACCATGCCGCCGCAGACATGCAGCACCGGGTCGTCGATGTGGACACCAAGCAGCGCGCGCGCGCGTTCGAGGTAGCCGCCAGGATAGGCACCGTAGAGCTTCTGGCCGCCGCGCAGCCGAGGTCGCGCGAGCACCCACGGGTCCATGATCGGGCGGTAGCTCACGCCGCCACCGTCATCACGTACGGCCGCAGCGGCACGCCCCATCCGCGCAGCGCGGCCAACACCTCATCGACGCTGCGGCACACCGCGATGCGCATGCCGGCCGCCACGAGTCGCGGAAACACGTCGGCCTGCCCTTCGACCAGCCGGAGCGCGCCGCGCCGTTTCGTGCGCACCATCCGCGTTTTCGACAGCACGCCGCCAGGCCGTTTCAGTTCGATGCCGCAGGAACGGCCATCATGCCAGACCAAGATGTCTGGGATTCCACGCTTCAACCCGAGACGCGCCAGCTTTGCCGCGACGGCAGGCGGCAGTTTCGCGTGCCCGGCCGGAAACGTCGTCCACTCGGCCGGCGGCATCACCAGTATGTCGAGTGCCCGTGCCACCGCCTCGTGCAGTTCGTCCTCGGGCCGCACAGGGGCGGTCAGACGGAATCGGCGCGCTGCCATGCCGCCATCCCGAGCGCCGCCTGTCCGAGTGGCGTTTCCGCCAGCCCCGCCAGCGCCTCGCGCAACAGCCGCACATTCTCACGATGCAGCTCGGCCTTCACCGGATCACGC
>JBAWFB010000036.1:0-35336 GCA_049591495.1 Solirubrobacteraceae bacterium | reverse complement strand
CGTGAGCCGCACGCGGCGCTTGCCGTCACGCCGCTCGCGCACGAGCGTGACTTCGGGCACAAGCAGCGAGGCTGGCTCGAATCCGCTCCAGGCGTGCGAGGTGCCCCCATCGGGCCCGAACGCGAATCCACCGACCGCGATCGGACCGCCGCCATCGGGGTCGCCGGGCGAGTCGGCCACGGCCGCCGCCGACAGCGAGCGCCAACGGTCGGCAACCGAGGCAAAACGGTCATCGCCGGTCCCCTCCAGACAGATCGCCTGGCCAAGCCCGGCAAGCGCGGAGCCACCACGGTCGGGTTGCTCAAAGACGAACCACGGCTCGCCCTCTCTCCTTGAAGCACACGCCACAGCGGAGGGATCCATGTCGCTTGGCAGCACGCACGTGATCGTCGCGAGCGTGGCGTGCCCCGATCGTCGCGCGCGCTGCAGCGCGAGATCCAGGCGAGCGCGCAGGCTCTCACGATCGGACTCGGTGAGGGTGAACGGCGATTGCTTGCCGGTCTTAAGTGTCACAGACACAACCTTCCAGGTATTGATCGAGCTCCATCGGCTTCTAGACGTTCGAAGAGCAAGCGAGACAAGGACGCACCGACCGAAGTGTGCTCAGCACACGAGGGAGGGAGGACGCAGTATCGCGCCGCTCAGCGAGCGTCTAGGTCTCTCCCCTGCCACGCGCTATCGCAATCTCGCCGGTGCGCATCATCTCGATCAGGCCGAACGGTCGCACCATGCTCTCGAACGCCTCGACCTTCTCGGTCGTGCCCGTCACCTCGACGATCACCGAGCGCTTTGTGACGTCCACGACCTTGCCGCGGAAGATCTCTGTGATCTGCATCAGCTCTCCGCGTGCGGCGCCGTCGGCGGCAATCTTGAACAGAGCCAGCTCGCGCGCGACCGTGTCGTTGGGCTCCAGGTCGCGGATCTTGAGGACGTTGATCAGCTTGTGCAGCTGCTTGGTGACCTGGTCGATCGGGTGGATCGCGCCGTCGACAGTGAGCGTGACGCGCGAGATGTGATCGTCGTCGGTTGGCCCAACGGTGAGCGTGTCGATGTTGAAACCGCGCCGGGCAAACAGTCCCGCGATGCGGGTGAGCACGCCCGACTTGTTCTCCACGAGGATCGACAGGACGTGCTTGCGCCCGGAACGCAAGTTGCCCGAGGCCTGCAGATCCTCAAGGCTGAGCGGTTCCTTGGTGGCCTGGTCTGCCATCAGAACGACCCCCTATCCAAAAAACAACCCCCAAGCGCGCTCATCCGACCATCTCCCTGGCAGCCTGCCCAGCGGGGATCATCGGGTAGGTGTTCTCCTCGCGCGTGACCTTCACGTCGACCACCACAGGACCGTCTGTGGCAATCGCGCGCTTCATGTCCTCCACGAGGGTGGTCTTGTCCTCAAAACGCATACCGGTGGCGCCATAGGCCTCGGCGAGCTTGACGAAGTCGGGGTAGTCACCGGTCTCCACATGGCTATAGCGCCCGTTCCAGAACAGCTCCTGCCACTGGCGCACCATGCCGAGGTAGCCGTTGTTCATGATGAAAACCTTGATCGGGATTTTCTCCTGCGCGCATGTGGCGAGCTCCTGGGCGTTCATCTGCACAGAGCCGTCGCCTGCGATACAGCAGACGGTTTGATCGGGGCAGCCCACAGCGGCACCCATCGCGGCGGGCAGACCGAAGCCCATCGTGCCGAGCCCACCCGAGTTGATCCAGCGTCGGGGCGCCGGGAAGTCGTAGTACTGGGCAGTCCACATCTGGTGCTGGCCGACGTCGCTGGTGATGATCGCCTCGCCACCCGTTGCCTCGTGCAGCGCCTGCACCATGTACTGCGGCTTGATCTCCGTGTCCTCTGAGTCCTCGAAGGTGAGTGGGTACTTCTCGCGCCAGCCATCGATTCGAGTCCACCACTCGCTCAGACGCTCGGAATCGGCGCTGAGCGCGCGCTACTCGACCAGCAGCTTGGCCAGCACGTGCTTGGCGTCGCCGACGATCGGGATGTGGGCCGGAATGTTCTTTGAGATCTCGGCCGGGTCGACGTCGATGTGGATGAACTTCGCGTGCGGCGCAAACTCCGAGAGCTTGCCGGTCACGCGATCGTCGAAGCGGGCTCCCACTGCGCAGATCAGGTCGGCCTCGTCCATCGCATAGTTGGCTGCGCGCGTGCCGTGCATGCCGAGCATCCCGAGCCATTGCGGATGAGGTGCCCCATCCACCCGAGCGGGGAACGCGCCAAGCCCCATCAGCGTGCAGGTGACCGGAAAGCGGTCGGCGGTGGCGAACTCCACTAGCTCCTCCGAGGCGTTGGCATTGACCACTCCTCCACCCGCGTAGATCACCGGACGGCGAGCCGCCGCAAGCGCCTTGGCGGCCTGGCGGATCTGCTTCTGGTTGCCGTCCAATGTCGGCTGATAGCCCGGCAGGCGCACGTCGGCGACCGGCTCATACGGGATCTCGGCCCTTGAGAGGTCCTGCGGAATGTCGACCAGCACCGGGCCTGGGCGCCCACTGCGGGCGAGGAAGAACGCCTCGTGGATCGCGCGCGGGATTTCAAGCGGATCCTGAATCATGAAGGAGTGCTTGACGACCGGCATCGTGATCCCGATCGTGTCGGCCTCCTGGAAGCCGTCGGTGCCGAGCAGCTCGGTGCGTACCTGCCCGGTGATGAACACGACCGGCACCGAGTCCATCATCGCGTCGCAGATCGGCGTGATCAGATTGGTGGCGCCGGGGCCGCTGGTGGCAAACGCCACTCCGACGCGGCCCGTGGCCTTCGCGTAGCCCTCGGCGGCGTGCCCACCGCCGGCCTCGTGACGCACGAGGATGTGGCGCAGGCCACCGTCGACAAACGCGTCGTAGGTCGGGAGGTTGGCGCCACCGGGCAGACCAAAGACGACGTCCACGCCCTCCGCCTTCAAGCATTCCATCACTGCGTCTACTGCACGCATCGCACCGACCTCCTTCCTATATATGGGGGTTCAAAGAGCTACGAGGGCGTCGGTGAGCCCCACTCTTTACAAAGCCGAGTGTACCAGTGCGGTTTTCGCCCCAACCAAGCGCGCACCTGCCCTCGGGGCCTCTCAGGAGCTGCCGATGCCAACGCCGATAGCGAGCACGATCACGCCCCCGACGGTGACCACCAGCAGCGAGGAGCGCAGCGAGACGTGCAGGAAGCGGTTGCGTACCCATGCGATCGCGCACAGCTCAAACGCGACAACGATGCTGGCGACCAGCAGTGCCTTGTGGACATTTGAGATCAGGAACGGCAGCGTGTGGAAGATGCCGCCCATAGTGGTCATCGCACCGGTGATCGCACCGCGCACCACGGCCGAGCCGCGACCGGTCTGCTCGCCGGTGTCAGAAAGTGCCTCCGACCAGCCCATGCTGACGCCCGCGCCGAGCGCGGTGGAGAAGCCGACGAGCAGCGCCGTGTGGGAGCTGGAGGCGATCGCCGCCGCGAAGATCGGAGCCAGCGAGGAGACGGTGCCGTCGATCATCCCGACGAGCGCCGGCTGCACGACGCGCAACACGAAGTCGGCCTCGTCCTCGAAGCCGGCACGGTGGATCAAACGCCCGAGCAGCGAGGCGGTGGGACTGCGTGCGGTGTTTACGCTCGTGCTCATGGCCAGAGCCACAGCCTACGCAATAGACCGGCTTAGGATGGCCTAAATCTGGCTTAGGTAAGCCTAATTCTGGACCATCGCGCGCTCGGTCGCCTCAGACACAAGCGGGTGCTCTGGGAACTCGAACTCCTCGCCGCAGCGTGTGCAGAGCGCGTCATAGACCTTCGTCACCCGGCCGCATTTGGGGCAGCGCCGGCGCGTCTCTTCGCGCTCGAAGCGGTAGGCAATCGCGGCCAGAAGACCGAAGAATGGCACGATGGCCGAGATCAGAAACCACAGCACGAACGAGCTGCCCTTGATCTTCCCGACGATCCCGCCGGCCAGCCCAAAACAGAAGGCGATGAATATGTAGGCCACGGGCTTAAGGCCTACCGGGATAGGCCGTTCCCCTTAGAAGAGGACGCGCCACGCCCAGACGAACGCCACGATCGCCCCGATGACGAGCAGCGGTATGAACAGCGCCGCCACGATGCCGACGACGAGCTTGATCACGATCCACGCCGCTATCAACAGCACTAGCAGCGCCAGCACGTGCCTGCCGAGCCCTTCCGTGCGCGACTTACCCTGTGTGCTCGACTGGTCCATACCGCAAGTTTACATCAAAAGGAGGCGCGGCCGGGCAGGTTCACTAACCCTGCCCGGCTGCGCTCCAATCACCACGAGGAGGGGGCTCGAGGTGAGGCTTGGTCCTGCTTGACCCTTGCCGTCCGCGTGACTATGGGACCCGTGGCACATTCCCCGAGCACGGCGCCGGAGGACGGTCCAGTCCATGGGAGCGCCCAACGCTTGAGAGTCGGTAGCGTCGGATGCGAAATCCCTGGCCTGGAACGTCTGCGGCGTCCTCTGGCAGCAGGAGAAACCGCCGAGGAGGCACGGCCATCGAGTTTGAGATCGGCCTGTTCATAGTGAGCATATTGGCGCGCGGGCGAGCGCTTGTGTTTGGACCAAAGTCCAAAATGTCGCTATGGGGGCTGGCTCAGATGCCGAGTTGCTCGTTGACGAGCCGTGTTACCTCGCCGCCGTCGGCGCGACCCTTGGTCTCGCGCATCACGTAGCCGACGATCGGACCGATCGCCTTGGCGTTGCCGGAGCGCACGCGCTCGGCGGCGTCGGCGTTGGCGGCCAGCGCAGCTGCCACAACGCCCGCTAGCTCATCGCCACCGTCGAGTGCCGCGAGCCCCTCCGCCTGCACGATCTCAAGCGGATCGCCTCCATCCGCGACGAGCCGGTCGAGCACCTGACGGGCCGCACCGACGCTGACGAGCTTGGCGGCAGCCATTCCACACAGGGTGGCCAACGCCGCGGGCGTGACCAGCGAGTCGGCGGGGTCCTCGATCTCGATGTCGCCCAAGCGCGCGAGCAGGTCGGTGGCGATCCAGTTGGCAAGCGTCTGCGGTGGGGGTGGTGGGTCGATGCTCACGGCAAGCGCGGCCTCGAAATAGTCGCCCAGCTCCGCGCGAAACGCCAGCTGGCGGGCGCTGTCGGCGCTGAGCCCGATCGCCTGCTCGAAGCGCTCCGCGCGCGCGGCCGGCAACTCGGGCATAGCCGCGGCGGCCGCGTGGAGCATCTGCTGGTCGACGGCCACCGGCACCAGGTCGGGCTCGGGGAAGTAGCGATAGTCGTGGGCCTGCTCCTTGGAGCGCAATGAAGTGATCCTGCCGCTGGTGGGATCGAAATGGAGCGTCTCCTGCTCGACTCGGCCGCCGCCCTCCAAGATCTTTTCCTGACGGGCCACCTCGGCGCGGATGCCGCGTTCGATGAAGCGGAAGGAGTTCATGTTCTTCAGCTCCGTCTTGGTGCCCAACTCATCAGTGCCGGCCGGGCGCACCGAGATGTTGGCGTCGCAACGCAGCGAGCCCTCCTCCATGTTGACGTCGGAGACGCCGAGCTGGCGCATTGTGGTGCGCAACAGCCGCAACCACTCCCCCGCCTGCTCGGCGGAGCGCAGGTCGGGCTCGCTGACGATCTCCGCAAGCGGGGTGCCGCCGCGGTTGAAGTCGACGATCGACGCGTCGGAGGCGTCGATACGACCGCTCTGCCCAACGTGTACGAGCTTGGCGGCGTCCTCCTCCAGGTGCACGCGATGGATGCGCACGTCGGCCAGCTTCCCGCCGAGGCACAGCGGCTCGTCGTATTGGGAGATCTGGTAGCCCTTGGGGAGGTCGGGGTAGAAGTAGTTCTTGCGGTGAAAGATCGAGCGCGGAGCCAGCTCGGAGCCGACCGCCATCCCGATCATCAAGCCGAAGTGGATCGCCTGCGCGTTGGCGACGGGCAGCGCGCCGGGTAGCCCGAGGCACACCGGGCACGTGCGCGTGTTGGGAGGCTCGCCGAAAGACAGCGCGCAACCGCAGAACATCTTCGTGGCAGTGGCCAGCTGGATGTGGATCTCAAGGCCGATGACGGGCTCGTAGTCGGTCATGCGCTTTCCCGTCCCTGATCCACACGTGTCTCACGCATGCCAGCGTGCACGAGACAGTGGAGTGAGAGTCGCGTGCTCATGCGCCCTCTCGTGGCGACCCACCATCGCGGTGGGCAGGCAGACGCGCCGGCGTTGAATCGAAGCCGATCGCGCTCTCCAGCGCGTGGGCGGCATCGAGGATGCGATTCTCGCTGAAGGCTGGCCCGGCCAGCTGAAGGCCGACCGGCAGTCCCGCGCCGTTTGGTCCCAGCCCCTCCTGTGCGCCGGCGAGCCCGCAGGGGATCGAGATCGCGGGGATGCCGGCCAGCGACATCGGCACGGTGCAGAAGTCGTTGAGGTACATCGCAAGCGGATCGGCTGTCTTGGAGCCCAGCGGGAACGCGACCGTGGGGCTGGTGGGCGTGACGACGAAGTCGACGCGCTCGAACACCGCGCGGAAGTCCTCCACGATCTTGGTGCGCACGCGCTGCGCGCGGCCGTAGTAGGCGTCGTAGTAGCCGGAGGACAGTGCGTAGGTGCCGAGCATCACACGCCGCTTGACCTCCGCGCCGAAGCCGTCGTGGCGTGTGCGCGTGTACATGCCGAGGAGATCCTCAGCGCCCTCGGCGCGCAGCCCGTAGCGCACACCGTCGAAGCGCGCGAGGTTCGAGGAGCACTCGGCGGGCGCGATCACGTAGTAGGCGCTAAGCGCGTGCGGGGCATGCGGCAGGTGCACCTGCTCGACGCTTGCGCCGAGCGCCTCTGCCTGCTGCAACGCTGCGTTGAACGCTTGGAGTACGCCCGCTTCGATGCCCTCGCCGGTGAGCTCCGCGGGCACGCCCAGTCGCACACCGTCCAGACGCTCGGCGCTGGGAAGCGAGATCTGCTCGGGGAAGCTCAGCGACGTGGCGTCACACTCATCGCGGCCCGTCATGTGGGAGAGCATCAGCGCCGCGTCGGTCACGTCGCGGGTGAGCGGGCCAGCCTGATCCAGCGAAGAGGCGAACGCGATCATGCCGTAGCGCGAGACGGCGCCGTAGGTGGGCTTGAGCCCCACGATCCCGCACAGCGCGGCCGGCTGGCGGATCGAGCCGCCGGTGTCGGTGCCGAGCGCCCACGGCGCGAGTCCAGCTGCCACCGCAGCAGCGCTGCCGCCCGAAGAGCCGCCCGGGACACGCGTGCGATCCCATGGGTTCAACACAGGTCCGTAGGCGGAGTTCTCGTTGGAGGAGCCCATCGCAAACTCGTCTTGATTGGTCTTTGCCAGCAACGACGCGCCAGCGGCCTGCAGGCGCTCGACCACCGTGGCCGTGTAGGGCGGTCGATAGCCCTCGAGGATGCGCGAGCCCGACTGACTGGGCACGCCCTCCGTGCAGAACAGGTCCTTGACCGCCAACGGCACTCCTCCCAGCGGCGCGCCCGCGACCGCCCGGGGAGCGTCGCCGTCTGCCACCCACGTGAAGCAGTTGAGCTCATCCGCCTGCGCACGTGCGCGATAGGCCTCGAACAGCTCGTCCGCCGCGATCTCGCCGCCGGCGAGTGCCCTTGCGGCGGCGGCGGCGGTGAGATCGATGAGATCGCTCACGCTCACGCGCGCCCCCTCACGTCGGCGGTCCAAGCTCGTCTAAATCGGCGCCTGTAGCCGGGCGGGCCAGATGCGTGATCTCCATGTCCCATGCGTACTTTTCCGATGCCTAACACTTTATTTTGTAAAGTGTTAGGCATCCGATTTGAAAAACATTGTCCCTCCCCGATTTGACATCAGCAGCGCGCACGATCAGGCCTGAGGGCTGGGGACGAGGAAGCCGTCGCCGCTGACAGCGGGCGCCTGATCTAGCACGACCTCGCGTGGGAGCGACGCGCGCGGCTCGTCGGCGCGCAGCCGGCCTGTGACCTCGGCGACGTGTGTGGTGGGCGGCACGTCGTCGAGATCGAGCTCGCTGATCTTGGCGATGTGGTCGAGCACCGCCGACAGCTCGCGCGCCATCGGCTCGATCTCCTCCTCGGCCAGCTGCAGGCGCGCGAGGCGCGCCACATGGAGAACTTCGTCGCGGTCGATCATCGCGGCGCATTCTACGGAGCCCAGCCGTGCGGGCCGCGCCTGGGCCCTGGGCGGGTGGGTGGGAGCACCTCTCGGTGGCGAGCAGGCGGAGCGAGGTGCGGTTAGGCGGAGGCGGGTTTGCGCGGCTCGGGCGTGGCCGGCGGATAGAGCGAGGTGCGTTCGTCGCGCATCGACAGCCACGACCCGAGCAGGATCAGCAGCGCGCCGGCCAGCGCGAGCCATGCGCCCGCGCATAGCGAGGACGCGTCGTGGGGACGCTCCAGCACGCGCACGATCGCTGCGATCGTGCCGATCAGACCGCACAGGGTGCTCCACACCGCGGCTGCCACGGGCAGCGCGGTGGAGCGCTCGGCGAGCGTGGCGAGCACGAGCACCAGCCCGACTGCGGCGGTGAGCATCAGCAGCACGACGGCTGGGCCGAACGTGGCCCATGCGGAGAAATTGCCTTCGGGGGTCTGGTACCAGGAGAGTGTGAGCGCGACGATCACGCACACCACGCCGGCCAGCGCGATCGACTCGCCGAGACGAATCCGTCGCAGGCTCATGCCGCGCCCTCCATTGTGTGTGCCTCGCGGAGTCCATCGAGCCCTGCTTGAGCGCGCGCAGCGAGCAGCGTGTTGCGTAGCAGCATCGCGATCGTCATCGGCCCCACGCCACCCGGCACCGGGGTGATCGCGGAGGCGACCTCGCGGACGGCCTCGAAGTCGACGTCTCCCACCAGGCCGCTCTTGGTGCCCGCCTCCTCGGGTGCGAGCCGGTTCATGCCGACGTCGATCACTATCGCGTCCGGCTTGACGAACTCACGCTGGATCAGCCGCGCACGACCGACCGCGGCGATCAGGATGTCGGCGCGGGCGCACACCTCGCGCAGGTCGCGGGTGCGCGAATGACAGACGGTGACCGTGGCGTTGCCCTGCAGCAGCAGCTGCGCCATCGGCTTGCCAAACAGGTTCGAGCGTCCCACAACGACCGCCTCAGCTCCTTCGATCCGAGCATCGACACTCTCCAGCAACGTCATCACACCCGCTGGGGTGCAGGGACGCAGGCCCGGCTCGCCCAGCGAAAGAAGACCCGCGTTGACGGGCGTGAGCCCATCGACGTCCTTGCGCGCGTCGATCAGGTTCGTGAGGCTTGGACCGTCGAGGTGCGCGGGCACAGGGAGCTGCAGCAGGATGCCGCTGACCGCGGGATTGTCATTCAGCGCGCGCAGACGCCCGGCGACCTGCTCGAAGGTGGCGGTATCGGGCAGCCGTTCGTCAAACGGCGTCATCCCCACCTCGGCGCACGCACGCTGCTTGCCGCCGACGTACACAGCTGAAGCAGGGTCCTCCCCGACGAGCACAGTCGCAAGGCCGGGCGGTGACCCACCTTCGCGCAGCAGCTCGGCCACATCGCTCGCCACCTGCGCGCGCACCTCCGCGGCGATCGCCTTGCCGTCGATGATCGTAGCTGTCATCACCTGGATCGTATTGATGTTCCGGCTGGCGCATCCCGATCCATTGTGTGTCGAGCGGGCAGCTTGAGCTCAGCGGCGGCTGACCGGTGCGTAGTCGGCCATCAGCTTGCGCTCGGTGCCATCGCCGGCGAAGCGCACCACGATGATCCCGCCGGGCTCGACGCCGGTGACCACGCCCTCGCCGAACGCGGCATGCACGACGTCCTCGCCAAGCCGGTAGCTGGCCGCCTGCGAGTCGGTCTGCGAACCCGAGGACCACTGCCTGGCGCCGGCGGTCGCGGTGAAGCCGTTGGCAGCGGTCCCAACCCCGATCCGCGCGCCGCCTGGGCGCGGCGGCGGGAGCTCTTCGCGTTCAGTGAGATCGGCTGGGATCTCGTCGAGGAAGCGACTGGGGACGGCATAGCTCTGGGCGCCGAACACCGAGCGGCGCCGCGCGTAGGTCAGGTACAGCTCGCGCATGGCGCGCGTGACCGCCACGTAGAACAGCCGTCGCTCCTCCTCCAGACCGCCTTCGTCGATCGCGCGCTGATGTGGGAACACCCCCTCCTCGCAGCCCACGACGAACACGGTGGGGTACTCAAGACCCTTGGCGTTGTGCAGCGTCATCAGCGTCACAAGCCCCTCGTCGTCGCGACGCGAGTCGCCGTCGGACTTCAGCGCGAGCTCCTGCAGGAACAGCTCAAGCGTGTCGGCGTCAGCCCGGGTGGCGGCGTCGAACTCGTGTGCCACCTCCACCAGCTGCGCCAGGTTTTCAAGACGGCCTTGAGACTCGAACGCCTTTTCGCCCTGGCCCACCGACTCGGCTTCGAGTGCTTCCACGTAGCCTGTGCGCGCCAGCACCGCCTCCATCAGATCGCCCACGGGAACGCCGCCTGCGTGTGCCCCTGAGGGTGCGCCCTCCCCGATGTCGCGCGCGAGCGCCGCGAGATCCTCCATCGTTCCCATGAAGCGCTGAAGCGCCTTGATCGCGGCGGCCCCCAGGCCGGGGATCCGATCGGCCGCGGCCGCCACCTCCCACACCGATTGGCCGATCGTCGCGGAGTGCGCGACGATCCTCGATAGCGATGTCTGACCCAGTCCGCGCCTGGGTGAGTTGGCCACACGCTGGAAGCTCACCACGTCGAAAGGGTTGGCGATCCATGCCAGGTAGGCGATCGTGTCCTTGATCTCCGCGCGCTCGTAGAACTTGGTGCCACCGATCACCTGGTAGGCGATCTCGCGCCGCACCAGCGTGTCCTCGATCACCCGCGACATCGCGTTGGTGCGGTAGAACACCGCGATTTCCGCACGCGAACGGTGGGTGGGGTCCTCATCTATCAGGCGCTCGATCTCCCCCACCACAAAGCGCGCCTCGGCGTGCTCGTCGTCGAGACCGTGCACGCGGATCGGGCTGCCCTGGCCGTTTTCACTCCACAGCCGCTTGGCGATCCCGCCACGGTTATTGGCGATCACCGCGTTGGCAGCCGAGAGAATCGTCTGAGTGGAGCGGTAGTTCTGCTCCAGCTTCACCACGCGCGCATCGGGGAAGTCGTCGGTGAAGTCCAATATGTTGCGTACGTCGGCTCCTCTAAACCCATAAATTGACTGGCTGTCGTCGCCGACTACCGCCAGATTGCGGTGGCCGGGGATGTCCACGCGCTCACCCCGCGTCGGCTTGGCGCGGCCGCCACCGACGAGCAACTGCAACAGCCGGTATTGCGCGTGATTTGTGTCCTGGTACTCGTCCACCAACACGTGCTTGAACATCTGCGCGTAGCGCGTGCGCACCTCCTCGAACAGCTCCAGCAGGTTCACCGTGCGGAACAGCAGGTCGTCGAAGTCCATCGCGTTCATGCGCAGTAGCTCGCTCTCGTACAGCCCGTACACCTCCGCGACGATCTCCTCGAACTGCGAGCCGACCGCCTGCGCGCAGTCCGACGCGCTCAACAGTTTGTTCTTGGCCTGGGAGATCTGGCTGTGGACCGCCGCGGGCGCAAAGCGCTTGGGATCGACTCCCACCTCTTCGATGCAGCGCTTGACCATCCGCCGTGCGTCGGCCTGGTCGTAGATCGTGAAGCGCGAGGTGTAGCCCAACCGCTCTACTTGCGCGCGCAGTATTCGTGCGCAGGCGGCGTGGAAGGTCATCAGCCACATCCCACGCGTGTGTGCTCCCAGCAATCGCTCCACGCGCCCACGCATCTCCTGGGCGGCCTTGTTGGTGAACGTGATTGCCAGGATCTCGTTCGACTGGGTCTGGCCGGTGAACAGCAGGAATGCCACCCGGTGGGTCAGCACGCGCGTCTTGCCGCTGCCGGCGCCGGCGAGGATCAACAGCGGCCCCTCGCCGTGCGTCACCGCCTCGCGCTGGGGCTCGTTGAGGCCCTCCAGCAGCGTCTCGACCCGCTCGGAGTAGTCGTTCTCAACCATCCCCGGCAGCATAGAAGCGGCGGCGGCCACGAGTCCGCTCACGATTCTCGAGTCAGATCGATGGTTGCCAGCCTGTGTGGATGTGCTTGTTGTTGCGAAGTCGCCTACGCCTACCCTGCCATTCGTAGAGCGCCAGCTCACGCCGAGAGTCCCAGAAGATTCGCATGCCGCCGCGGTCCAACTTCTTGTGGCAGGTTGCGCACAGGATCACTACGTTGAGGTAACTGTCGATCCCCGGAAGGCGTGCGGCAAGCGGCACGATGTGGGCACCCTCGCAGTAGTTCTCCCCAGAAATCGTGACAAACGTGTCGTCGCACACCTGACAATGCCCGTCATAGAGATCCTTGAGCTGCTTGACGAGCCGCACGTCACGCTTGATTCGCTTGACGATCTCCTTCTTGGCGCTCGGAATCATCCCATTGCTCCTAGTCTTCAGGCGATCGAGCAGCTCCTTCACGTCTGAGTCAGATGCAAGGCGACCGACGACGTCCGCATAGCTCTCGCCTTCCTCCGCGTCGTTGCCGAGCATCGAGTCGGCCGCCAGCGAAGCGATGAGCTGATCGAGATCGACATAGCTGTTGAGCGCATGGGCCTGCGCCTCAGGCGCAGGTATGTAGAACTCTTGCGGACCACGCCAAGTGCGCTCGTAGCCGAGCAGCGCGCCAACGGTCGACACCGGAAGGCTCACTGGCCTTACGTCTCGAAGGAACATGATGTTCTGCCAAGAGTCCGGGTCGGCAGGCCAAACGGCATCGGCCAGCAGCGCGTCTCTACGCTTGCCAGCAACCCGTGCGATCGCCGCGAAACGGCGCCCGGTGTAAAACAGCACTCTGTCACCGCGCCGCACGCGCTCCCAGACTCGATTCTTGTTGGCGCGACTGCCCCACATGTGAACAGCGCCATTGACCACATGCGCGGCTGCAGCGTCCTTCGCTTCGGCTGGCAGTCCCGCAATCTCTTCGAGTGCCACCCCGTCGATGACCGAGTGCTTGAAGTTGACCGACCCCGATTTGCCCGCCGCCGGGGCGAGGATCAGCATGTTGGTATTGACGCTCACCGCTCTGGCTTCCCGCACGCAACCCTACGCCCCGATGTGGACACCATGACCATCACCGACGAGGTCCGCGCCGAATGCGCGCAGATCGCCGCCCAAGCCCACTCGGTGAGGATCGATCTCGACGCTGCTAAGGAAGTGCAGCCGGCGGAGCCGCCGGCGCTGGACCCCGAGCGCCACTACCTGGAGGGCGAGGCGGCGGATGTCGCCGACTACGTGCTCGCGCTCGACGCGATCAACTTCGGCTCTGGCTGGTTTCCCACGTTGCGCAAGCGTATCTCCGAGGGGGAGCCGGTCAGCGGTTACTTCACCGTCTCCTGGGGCCTTGCCGATCACGTGCGCGCACACGGTGCTCCCACGAGCGCGTGGCTGGCCCAGGTGAGCACGGTCGAGATCGCGCAGATCCTCGGCCAGCGCCCCGATCACGAGCTGATGAGCCTCTACGCGCAGGCGTTGCGCTCGCTCGGACGTTTTTTGGAGGGTCCACCCAACCGGCCCGCCCGGCGCGCGCTCGACCTCGTGGATGAATCAGACAGCTCGGCCGAGCGACTGGCAAGCGCGTTGGCGCGCGGCATGGCGATGTTCGACGACCGCGGCTTCTACAAGCGCGCGCAGATCGTCGCGAACGACCTCGCGCTGGCGGGGGTCGCTACGTTCGACGACCTCGACCGGTTGACGATCTTCGCCGACAATCTCGTCCCCCACGTTCTTCGCTGCGACGGCGTGCTCGTCTACCGTGACGCCCTCGCCGCTCGCATCGACGCCGGAGAGCGCCTTTCACTCGGAGGGGCGGAGCGAGAGATCAGGGCGTGCGCGGTTCACGCCTGCGAGCTGATCTCCCAGCGCACGGGCGTGCCGGCGCGCACGATCGACACGTGGCTGTGGACCCGCGGGCAGGCGGGTGGGCGGGGGACTCAATACAAGGCGCGCCCGCGCCACCGTTGTCGCAGCGTGTTCTATTGAGCCACCGTCCGATCGTCCGGTCATATGAGCACGTCAAAGAACTGCCGTGGCGTCATCACCGGAGTGGTGGGATCATCGAGCCTCGTCAGATGACCATCGCCAGAGACGATCACATCCGCTGCGGCAGCCTCGGCGAGCGCCAACAGGTAGTCGTCATCGGCGTCGGCGACGACCGACGGCGGATCCGGAGGGTCTTCAACCAACAGACCGTCACCTGCCAGCGCCGCGATGAAGGCGGGAGCTCGCCCATCGCCGGCTTGGGCTTTGAACTTCGGCCTACCGAGCACGTCGGTGAGCTCAGCGATCAACCTGGGAGAGACGACCAGTTCAAACGCACCCTCCCGCCATGCCCGCACAATACGATCCGGCGTGGCCCCGCGTTGAGAGATAAACGCTGAGACCAGAACATTCGCGTCGAGAACCGCCCTGGTCAACGACGCATGTGCCGTTCGCGCCGCGCAGCCTGCACCTCGGTGTTGGCGAGCGCAAGCGCTTCGTCTTCGGTCAGAGTGCTCAAACGTTTGGACTCGTCGAACGCCGCCATCCCAAGATGGGCACGCAACGCATCCTCGATGACCTCGGAATCGCGCATATCTCGGCGAGCTGCCCGCACCTTAGTGGCACGAGCGACTTCAGGATCGAGATACACGGTGACCTTGCGCTTAGCCGTTGCCATGAAAACCATAGTAGCGTATAGCGCTATGACGTCAAAAGGTACCCAGCGTGCAGCACACGAGGCACACCAGACCACTGTCGCGCCATGTTCTATTGAGCTCACGGGCACTCCACGCCTTCCCAGGCAGAGGCCACATGTTCGCGGCCGCACAAAGTGCGAGGCCCGCCGATGGCCTCGCAGTGTTCAGCCCCCGGCCGGGCTTGGTCCCTTGACCGTCCGCAGCGGGCGCACCTCGGCGGGCGGCTGGGCCTCATCGCCGGAGAGCTCCGCCACCGCGCGCTCGAGCGCGCCGATGCGGCTGGCAAGCCCTTGGATCGCCTCGGCGATCGGGTCGGGCAGGTGGATCCAGTCGGCGTCGGGACCCTCGGGACGGCGGCCGTCCACGCGTACGGGATGGCCGGGGTTGCCGACGACGGTGGAGTTGGGCGGCACGTCGGTGATCACGACGCTGTTGGCGCCGATCTTGGCGCCGTGGCCGATCGTGATCGGCCCCAGCAACTTCGCGCCGGAGCCGATCGTCACGTTGTCCTGCACCGTGGGGTGGCGCTTGCCGGTGGCAAACCCGGTGCCGCCGAGCGTGACTCCCTGGTAGAGCGTCACGTCGTCGCCGATCTCCGCGGTCTCGCCGATCACCACCCCTGAGCCATGATCGATGAACAGGCCCCGCCCAACGCGCGCGGCCGGATGGATCTCGATGCCGGTGAGCGCACGGGACACCAGCGCGATCGAGCGCGGCAGCACCGGAACCCCGGAGGTGTGCAGCGCGTGCGCCACGCGGTGGGACACGAGCGCCTGGATCCCGGGCCAGGTCGCGACGATCTCAACAGGGCTCACCCCGCAGGCGGCGGGATCGCGGTCGCGGGCGGCGGCGACGTCGCGACTGAGCTCTTTGGCGAGGCGCGCGGCAGTCCCGATTCCCAGCATCCAGAAAGCGTAGCGGGCGCGGCGAGGGCCTCCCAACCGCTACGGACACCATCAATACCGCGTTCCTCTGGGCGCAGCAGGACAGACCCGGGCTTCGGCCGCAGAGCTAGGACGGTGCGAAGAAAGCCTGCGAGACATAGCGCTCGCCCGAGTCAGGCATGATCGTGACGATCCGCTTGCCTTTTGACTCGGGGCGCGCGGCGACTTGCAGCGCGGCCCACAGCGCGGCACCGCAGGAGATTCCGGCGAGCAGTCCTTCGCGCCTGGCGCACTCCCACGCTGTTTGGATGGCGTCCTCGTCGGACACCGCGATCGTCTCGCTGATCAACTCGCGGTTGAGCACCGAAGGGACAAACCCTGCGCCTATGCCCTGTATGCGATGCGGGCCGGGCTGCTTGCCCGAGAGGACCGCGGAGCTCAACGGCTCGACCGCCACCACGCGCAGATCTGGATTGCGCTCACGCAGGTACTCACCCACGCCTGTGATCGTGCCGCCGGTGCCGACGCCCGCGACGAGCACGTCCACACGCCTCTCCAGGGCGCGCTCGATCTCGGGACCGGTCGTACGCCGGTGAGCCTCGGGATTCGCAGGGTTGGAGAACTGGTCGGGCAGGAACACGTCGGGGTCGCGCGCCATCTCCCGCGCGGCCTGCACCGCCTCGCTCATCCCGCCGAGCGACTCGGTGATCTGTACGCGTGCCCCATACAGCTTCAGCAGGATCTCGCGCTCGCGGCTCATCCCCTGCGGGAGTGTCAGCACCAGGTCATACCCCTTCGCGGCACACACGAACGCGAGCGCGATGCCGGTGTTGCCACTGGTGGCCTCCACGATCGTGCTGCGCCCCGGCTCGATCCGGCCCTCGGCCTCGGCGGCCTCGATCATCGCTACGCCGATGCGGTCCTTGACGCTGCCACCCGGGTTGAACACCTCGAGCTTTGCGTACAACTCGACGCCGTTGTCCTGCGCGGGTGTCCCTGCCAGCAAGCGCGTCAACCGCACGATCGGTGTTTTGCCGACAAGCTCGGCAATGTTGATCGGAATTCGGGACATATTCGCCACGACAATAGTAGGCGAGTCACTATGGCGCCCAGCGGGTGGCTGGGCGCCTATCCGGTGAGCCCAAACCGCGCGGCGGTTGCAACGTCGGACGGGTTGGCAAGCCACGCGGTGGCCGTAGCGTCCGACGGTCCCAAGCCCACCGGACGCCGGCTGAGACCGTTGGCCCGACCCGTGAGCTCGGTCCGCTGAGACGACGCAAGCCTCGGCGACTGGGCGACTCGACCGTTCCGGCTGACCCATCCACAACATTTGACAATTGCTCGTGCACATTTGCTTGACACCGCGTCAAGGTGGCTGGTACGCTCATTGGCAAGATTCCATCAGTCGGGATCTGAAAGGAGTGCTATAAGGGCCGGGACTCGCGCTTCTCTGACCTAGGACGAGTTCTCTGACCGGCCGTATCAAGCCTCGGAAGGGGCTCAACCAAGCCTCGGACGAGGGAAAGGTAGAGCAAGATAATGAAAAAGATCCATGTAGTTGGATTGGCTATGTTCGCGGTACTCGCATTTAGTGCGTTCTCCGTCGCGTCGGCCTTTGCGACAAGCCTCGAATGGTTAGTCGACGGAGCGGCGGTCACCGGAGCAGTAAAAACGGAAACCACTGGTACGCTATTACTAGCAGATTTAAAAGTACCAATTATAGGCACAGCCTCGATCGAGTGTGAGGGCTCACTTGATGGAACCGTCAATACGGCGGGTAAAGATGAAATTACAGAAGTATTAACCATAGAAAAAGTAAAGGTAGGGGCGCCATTAGTTGAACCGTCCCTCCTATGTACCGGACAAGAAGGCTGTGAAGGCAACTCCAAGATTTGGCCAGTAGGTCTGCCGTGGAAAACGCAGCTCGAATTATCGGGAACTACCGCTATAGATAACACCACATCGGCCACAAAGCTGGGCTATGAGGTGGAATGCACTGCCTTTGGAATCAAAGAGGTCGATGAATGTACACAGGCCTTATCAGCTCCCGTGCTCGAAAACATGTTAACAGGGTCTGAAAATGATCTGTTAACAACCTTCAAAGAAGAAAATACCGGGAGCTGTACGCTAGGTGGTGAAAAATCTAGCGATATAACAGGTGAAGGATTAATCTCTGACACAGAAGGCTTAACACTGATAGTGTCCGGCGACGAATTCGCTGAATGATCGTCTATTGATGAGTTACATGATGTGATGTGAACCCTGCGGGCTGGGCGGAGCGGATTCGCGCTTCGTTCAGTCCCAGTGGTCCATTGAAGATGATTAGCGTGGTGGATTATGGAGATCGGCCCGGTCGAGATCGAGTCGATCACCGCGCTCTACCGACGCGCCGCTCGCGCGTGCGGGCACTCTCCCCAACGACACGGCCGGGCTGAAGTGCCTCTACCTTGTCACCCGGGCTCTCGACCCCACAGGGAAGGGCAGAGCACGCTTGCCCCAAGAGCTGACCAAGCCACATCCACCGTTCATCGGACAGACCCGCCCACAGCGCTACCATCCAACCCGTCATATCCACCACACTCTTACTCGTGGTGGACCGACAAACAGGTCCGGTCACGTTGGCTACCAGCTGCCGCTCGCGGCCCCCGAGCAGCCAGTTTTGCTGCTCGTACACGTATGGTCGATCACACCGCTGCTGTGGAGCGTGATCGTGAATCGATCGCCCGTGTTGGCCGCTTCGGCGACCAGCCTGTAACCCTTGCCTTCTTCGTATTCTTCCGCTTGCAGCAGGCACGCGTCGCCAGTGTTGGGGCACGCGATCAGGCTTGGCTCGTATTTTCTCAATTCTTCGAGACCCTTCGGTTCCGCCCCCCAAGTGAATTCGCCGCCGTGGTCGGTCGCGTATGCCATCGCGGCGACCTGCGCGGTGTGGGCGAGTTCCATTGCCGACACGTCGTATGCCTTGCTCTTTTGGCTCGCAAACGAAGGAACGGCGACGCCAACGAGAATGCCGAGGATCAGGATGACGACCAACAGTTCGATCAGAGAGAACCCGTCCTGCGCTCGCACACGATCGGTCGCCCTCCGTGAGAGATCCTTCAGTCCACTCGACAAGCTTGCGGGTGTGCGACGCGACGAGTCTGAAAGCACGATAGCCCTCCGTGGCTGTAACTGGCAGCCGAGCTATCTCGTCGTCGAGATCCCTGACTTTGCGTCCCCGTCTCACGATGGGTTTGCCTTTGTCGGTTGGTCGAGCGATCAGCGTAAACCACGGATTAGCATCCGCAAGCCGACTCGACGAATGTACTAGACGCTCGCCCTGCGCCTGCGAGCACGTCCACGATTGGTCGCGCAGTGTTGCAAGCGCTTCAGGAACAGCGCTCCAGGGAACAGCGCCCTGGGAACAGCATCCCGGGAGCGGTACCCCGGAAGTGGCCAGCCTCAGATGTGGTACATGCTCGTGCCGGCCTCACGCGCTTCGCGCTCGATCACGTCGGCGATCGTGGTCTGCGCGAACACGTCGCGTGCGGCCTTCGAAGCGTCGCCGAAGACCCCCTCTGCATCGCGCCCGAGCGGTCCATCGAGCATCTCCACGATCTCAAGTACCGTTACCTGTGAGGGATCGCGCGCGAAGCGGTAGCCGCCCTTCACACCACGCTGAGAGCTCACCACGCCACCGCGCCGTAGTACGGCGAACAGTTGCTCGAGGAACTGCACCGGCATCTCGCGCCGACGCGCGAGCTCTCCGATTGGCACGGGATCAACGCCGCCCGCGCGCCCCAGCTCTGCCAGGGCGGCAACCGCATAGGGCGACTTGCTGGTGATCGAGATCATCGGCTCGGGCGATGCTACGCAACCGGCCGGCGAGACGCTCGCTGCGTGTCGGACGCGGCTTCCTACAACCAGCCGCGCTCGGTGGCGATCAGCACCGCCTGGGCGCGATCGACCGCGCCGAGCTTGCCGTAGATGTTGTGCAGGTGCGTGCGCACGGTGCTGGTGGAGAGCGTGAGCTCGTGGGCGATCTGCTTGTAGACCTTGCCTTCGGAGAGCCGCTGCAGCACGCCGAGCTCGCGCGAGGACAGCGGGCACGGGTCGACCATGCGCTGGCGCTGCGCGGAGGAGTTCGGCATCTCGTACATGACGCGGCGCAGCTCCTCGGGGCCGAGCCCGAGCGCTCGCGCGCACGTCAGCATCTCAGCGGGCGCCACCGGCGCCCCGTGCGCGTAGTGGGCGAGCATGTCCGCGAGACGCACAAACGCCGCCTCGCCGGTGGCGTCAGGATGGTGATGGCGCTCGATCACGCTGGCGATCGCCGGCGGCAGACCCCAGCGTCGGGCCAGCACTCCGCCCACCAACGCGTGATCGACACCCAGCTCACGCCGTTCCTGGTGGATACGCTTCTCGGGTGTCTGACCGTCGCGCTTGACCTGTGCGACGTACCCGGGGTAGGCGTGCATGAGCACCAGCTTGCCGACGTCGTGCAGCAGGCTTGTGACGGTGAGCCGGTCGCGGTGCTCATAGCCCACCTCGGCGGCTAGGCGATCGGCGGTGTGCTGGGTGGCGAGCGCGTGCAGACGGAACCGCTCCGGCTCGGTGTCCCAGCCTTTGGAGCGCTCAAAGAAATCGAATGTGCGAACTCTGTTGGCGATCGACTGCACCGCCTGGGGTGTCAACCGCTCCACCGCCGCCACGACCGTCTCGACGCGGTCGCCCACACTCCGTGTTTCGTTGGCCAGACGCATAACGGCGATGATCAATGCCACGTCTGACTCGACCGCGGTCACGATGTCGGCGGTGGCGACGTTGTCTTTGGAGATGACCGACAGCAGACGCGAACGCGACTCCGATAGCGCGGGGAACGCGTCGAGCGCCTCGAAAGCCAGCATCAGACGACGGCCGTGACCCTCGTTTTGATGGCGCTCGCCCGATCCCACCGCCTTTCTCAGGCGGCCGTGAACGGTCGGCTCTTGGCTTATCTCGCGTCCGTGCGTGGGCTGTGTCGCTGTTGCCTGCGTAGGCATAACACCTGCTTTGACATGGTCGGCATCCGAGCCGCCCAAGGGGTCGTCAGGGGTCCTATCGGCAACCACGGACGGATGGTTGAGCGGTGATGGCATCCGATATTTCGAAACGCCGTCAAAAGCCCCACCCACACCGTGTGGAGCGGAAGCGTCGATCTCCGATGAGGGCTCCTGGGAGCGCTACCCGGCGAGCACCGCGTCGATGCGATGCAACGTCTCCTCGCGGCCGAGCAACGCGACGCTCTCGAAGATGCCTGGTGAGATCGTGGTGCCCGCGATCGCGACCCGCACTGGCTGGTAGACCTCGCGCGGCTTGACCGCGTGACGCTCAACGATGCTTGCCAGTGCCGCCTCGACACCCTCCACCTCAAAGGCGCCCACCGAGGAGAGCTCGGTGCGGGCGTCGCGCAGCATGGCGAGACCCTGTTGGCCCAGCCAACGCTCACGCGCGGAGTCATCGGGCGCGATACCGGTGAAGAAGAAGCGCGCAAGCGGCCAGAAATCGGCCAGCGTTTGAATCTTCTCCCTGCTGATCGCCACCGCGCCCTGCAGCAGTGCGGTGTCTGAGCGAGCGGCCTCGGCCGCGGCGGGATCGGTGATATGGAGGTAGTCGAGTATGCGCTTGGCAAGCTCGGCAACGGGTAGCTCGCGGATGTAGATACCGTCCAGCCAGCGCAGCTTGGTCTCGTCGAAACGGGCGGGATTGCGGCTGACCCGCTCGAGCTCGAAGCGCCGTACAAGCTCCTCGGTGGACATCACGGTGGCGTCGTCGCCCGAGCCCCAGCCGAGCAGCGCCAGGTAGTTGCGCACAGCCTCGGGTAGGTAGCCGGCGTCGCGCAACTCCTGCACCGATGCCGCACCGTGGCGCTTTGAGAGCTTCTTGCCATCCGGGCCGTGCAACAGCGGCAGGTGGGCGTAGATCGGCTCAGATGCCTCGGGCGCGAAGCCGACCGCTTTGGCGGCTTGCAGCACGAGCAGCTGCTTGGGGGTGTTGGAGAGGTGGTCCTCCCCACGCACCACGTGCGTTATGCCGGCGTCGAGATCGTCGATCGCGACCGCGAAGTTGTAGAGCACCGAGCCGTCGGCGCGCGCGATCACGGGATCGTCGAGGTGCACGTGTTCAAAACGGGTGTCGCCGCGGATCGCGTCGTGCACGATGGTTGCTCCTCCGGCCGGCACGTGCAGCCGCACCGCCGCCTCTTTCTGATTTCCCACCCACCCCTCACCCCGGAACCCCCGCTCGGCGCCGTGCAGTTGCTTGTAGGCGGCGACGTCCGCGGCGGTGGCGCTCGACCTGTAGGCGTGCCCACTCTCAAGCAGCGCCTGCAGCACCTCCTGATGGCGGGGAGCGCGCTCGCTCTGGAAGATCGGGCCCTCGTCCCAGTCGAGCTCCAACCAGCGCAGCGCGTCGAGGATCTGCTCGACGTTCTCTGGTGTCGAGCGCTCGCGGTCGGTGTCCTCGATGCGCAGCACGAATGTGCCGCCATCGTGGCGTGCGAGCAGCCAGTTGAACAGCGCCGTGCGCGCGCCGCCGATGTGAAGCGCGCCTGTGGGCGATGGTGCGAAACGAACCCTCATAAGATCTGCCGCCATGCTAGTCGTAGTCATCCACTTCACGCGAACATGTTGAGCGGCGATCCTCTGAGCGGGACGCCGGTGCCACATGCGCGCAGGTCGACGCCAACATGCTGATCGGCGCCCACGTGTCTCCCGCGGGCGGCTTGCCGAACGCGATCCAGCGGGGTGTGGAGCGCGACTGCCGCGCTATCCAGATCTTCAATCAGTCGCCGCGCATGTGGCGACCGACCGCCTACAAGGCCGAGGACGTGGAGGCGTTTCGCGAGGCGATGGCGTCCAGCCCGATCGACGCGGTGCTGATCCACGCCGTGTACCTGCTCAACTGCGCCAGTGAGGATCCTGAGATACGCAAGAAGTCACTCGCGTCTCTGACCCAGTCGTTGCGAGTGGGCCACGACATCGGGGCATGCGGCGTGGTGTTGCATCCCGGATCGGCCAAGACCGGCGATCCGGTCGCGGCGGTCAAGCGCGCGGGAGAGACGATCCGCGAGGCGCTCGCCGAAAGCGAGCGGTGCCCGCTGCACCTGGAGAACACCGCGGGCGCGGGTGGCACGTTGGGACGCTCGATCGACGAGCTCTCCTCGCTGCTTGACCGCGCCGGTGGCGGTGAGCGTCTGGGCTTGTGCCTTGACTCGTGTCATCTGTTTGCCTCGGGCTATGACATCCGCACACCTGCCGGGATGGACGCGCTGACGACGGAGATCGACCAGAAGATCGGACTGGATCGCGTGGGGTCATTGCACCTCAACGACTCGCAAACTCCGCTTGGCTCCAACCGTGACCGGCACGCGAACGTCGGCCAGGGCGAGCTGGGCGAGGAGGGTTGCAAGGCGTTCTTGGCATCGCCGGTGCTACAGGAGCTCCCATGCATCCTGGAGACCCCTGGGGTGAACCGTTCCGGTGCGACGCTCGAGGAGGTGCAGCTCGCCGTAAAGCTGCACGCGCAGGGTGTGAAGGAGCGTAAGAGAAGCGCCGCTAAGCCGTAGCGGCGAGCGCCGCGGATGGCGCCAGTGCGGCTTCCAGCTCGGCGCGCACACCTGGAGTGTGCTGAACGCGATAGTTCTCCCCGAGGCGCAGCATGCGCGTGCCGGCGCTGGTGAGCATCTCGAGTATGACCTCCGCCGGACCGCGATTGGTCTCGATGATGTCCTTGACGTCCTCGATCGCGCTGGCGGGCAGGCGTGCGGCGTCGACCTGCAGACGAATCGGTTGTGCCGCGGTGGCTTGCGCGACGGAGAGCGCCTTGGCGTCGCTGTTGGCGCGCTCGATCTCCTGCTCGCTGGGCGCGAACGTGTCGACCGACTGCACGACGACGCATGTCTTGCCGGCCTCCTTGTGGTCGACGCGACCTCTGACGAGCACCACCTGGTCGACCGCTAGCGACGCCTCGTGCTCGGCGAGTGCCTTGCCGAACACGAGGATCTCGACGGACCCTTCGAGATCGTCGAGCGTCGCGAACATCATGTGGTCGCCGTTGCGGGTGCGGATCTTCTTTGACTCGGTGATGATGCCTCCGACCGTGACCCAATCCTTGTCGCGCCGCCCGGTGAGCGCAGCGAGCGTGCAGTCCGCACGCGCCCTGAGCGCCTCACGCAACGGCTTGAGCGGGTGGGCGGAGATGAACAGTCCGATCGCTTCCTTCTCGACCGCGAGCAGCTGTGGTTGGTCGAACTCCTCCGATGGAATCAGCGGATGACTCGGCCTGAGCAGCCCAGCGCCCGGCGCCTGGGATCCTCCCAGGGAGGTGGGCGCGGCCGGTTCGAGGTCGAAGATCGAGCCCTGCCCGACGAGTGCGTCCTGCTGGGCCTTCTGGCCGGCCGACTGGGCGGCTTCGAGCACCGCGAGCATCCCCTTGCGTGTGGCTCCGGTGGAGCCGAGCGCGCCGCACTTGATCAGCGCCTCGATCGCCTTCTTGTTGACGGCGCGACTGTCGACCCGCTCACAGAAGTCCCACAGCGAGCTGAATGGGCCGTCCTCGGCACGCGCCAGCTTGATCGCCTCGACCGCTTGATAGCCGACCCCCTTGACCGCATCGAGCCCGAAGCGAATGTTGCGATCCACGACTGTGAACTCGTGGTCTGAGAGGTTGACGTCGGGCGGCAATATCTCAATGCCCATCTCCTCGCAGCGGGCCACGAAGAAGGGCACCTTGTCCTTGGTCGACATTACCGAGGAGATCAGCGCGGCCATGTACTCGGCGGTGTGGTTCGCCTTCAGCCACGCCGTGCGATATGCGATCAAGCCGTAGCAGGCGGCGTGGGACTTGTTGAATGAATAGTCGGCTGATTTTTCGTTGGTCTGCCAAAGGAACTCGATCACCTCAGAGCTGGTGCCCGACGCCCGGCAACCCTCGACGAACTCCGGCTTTAGGGCGGCCATCGCCTCGCGGTTCTTCTTGCCGATCGCCTTGCGCAGATCGTCGGCCTTGGCCCCGGAGAAGCCGGCGATCTCCTTGGAGATCTGCATCGCCTGCTCCTGGTAGAGAATGACTCCGTTGGAGGACTCCAGGATCGGGCGCAGGCGCTCGTCGGGATAGGAGATGTTCTCGGGGTTGTGCTTGCCCCTGGCGTACACGGGGATCTGGTCCATCGCGCCGGGGCGATACAGCGCATTCAGGGCCACGAGATCGTTGAACTCGTCGGGGCGCACCTTCTTGAGCGCCTCGCGCATCCCCTCGGACTCGAACTGGAACACGCCGATCGAGTCGCCCCTGGTGAGCATCCCATACGTGGCCGGATCGTCGAGCGGCAGCATCGACATGTCCGGGCGTGTGCCGCTTGAGCGCTCGATGATGTCGAGTGCGTCCTCGATCACGTCGAGGTTGCGCAACCCGAGAAAGTCCATCTTCAGCAGCCCGATTTCCTCGATCGGCTTCATCGAGAACTGGGTGACGGTGCGGTAGGAGCGCTCTCCCGCCTCGTCGGTGCCGGCGTCAGCGAGCTGCAATGGCACGATGTCGGTGAGCGGCCGGTCGGCGATCACGACCGCGGCGGCATGGATCGAGGAGTTGCGAACGATCCCCTCCAGTCCCTTCGCCACATCCACGATCCGGCGCGCGTCGGGCTCCTCGTCGTAGGCCTTGCGCAGCGGTTCGCCATTCTTCAAACAGTCCTCAAATGACGGCGCGCGACCCATGATCGGGTCGGGGATCAGCTTTGCCAGACGGTCTCCGGCACCGTAGTCGTAGCCGAGCACGCGTGCCGCGTCGCGTGTGGCCGCGCGCGGGAACATCTTGCCGAACGTGACGATCTGCGCGACCGACTCGCGTCCGTACTTGTCAGTGACATAGCGCATCACCCGCTCGCGCCCGCGCACCGAGAAGTCAATATCGATATCGGGCATCGACACACGCTCTGGGTTGAGGAAGCGCTCGAACAGCAAGTCGTAGCGGAGCGGGTCCACGTCGGTGATTGCCAGGCAGTAGGACACGATCGAGCCGGCCGCCGAGCCGCGTCCGGGCCCAACGGCGATGCCGTTCTCCTTGGCGTACTTGACAAAGTCCCACACGATCAGGAAATAGGCGTTGAAGCCCATCCTGTCGATCACGCCGAGCTCCATGTCCATGCGCGCGAGCGCCTCCGCAGACGGCGGGTCGCCGTAGCGGATGCGCAGACCCTCTTGCACCTGCGCGCGCAGGTAGTCGCGCTCGGAGCTGCCATCGGGGGTCTCATATTTGGGGATCAGCTGGTTGCCGAGCTCAAGCTCGACGTTGCAGCGCTCTGCGATCTCCAGCGTGCTCGCGATCGCCTCAGGCCACTCCGCGAACGCGTTTGCCATCTCGACGCTGTCACGCAGGTAGAACTCGTTGGTTTCGAAGGTCATCTTCGGCGCGGCGAGCGTGCTCTTGGTCTGCACGCACAGCAGCGCGGTGTGATGGTCGTAGTCCTCGCGGCGCAGGTAGTGCACGTCGCCGGTGCCCACCAGCCGACCACCCATCTCCCGCGCGATCTTCACGATTCCCTCGTTGCACTTGTCCTGCGGGGCGAGGCCGTTCTTCTGGACCTCGAAGTAGAGATTGTCCTCGCCGAAGATGCGCACGAGATCGTCGGCGTGGGCGCGCGCGTCCCCCGGACGATCGTCGAGCAGACGCTGGCAGAAGCGCGAGGCGAGGCAGCCGGTGAGCGCGATGATGCCCTCTGAGCGCTGCTCGATCTGGGCCAGGTCGAGCGTCGGCTTGCCCCGGTGCAGTCCCTCCAGGAAGCCGGAGGAGGACAGCTGCACGAGGTTGCGGTAGCCGGTGTCGCTGGAGGCCAGCAGCGTGAGATGGTTGCGCTCGACCTTTCCGGGTCCCCTCGCGGCGTGGTCCTCGACCAGGTAGATCTCACATCCGAAGATCGGCTTCACACCGTGCTTGGAGCACGCCTTGTGGAGCTCGACCATGCCGTTCATCACACCGTGATCGGTGAGTCCCAGGGCCGGCTGGTCGAACTCGGCGGCGCGCCGGGCGAGCGCGTCGATACCGCATGCGCCATCGAGCAGCGAGTACTCGGAGTGGACGTGCAGGTGGGCGCAGGACGGGGTTCTCACCGAGGCTGGATGCTAACCCTCAAACCGGCGGAGGGCCGTCGCCCCGGCGGGGGGCCCCAATGGCCAATCTCCACCTGGGCATACGGACCCCAGAGATCTACCCGGCGCTGCCAGACCGTGCCGTGAAGGTGTTCAGGAACCTGTGGCTGACAGGCCCTGGGCGCGAGCCGTCCACTGCAGGAACATGTCCACGGAGGTTGCGTCGCCGGTCACCAGCGTCTTGTGCTCGGCCGGCGCCTGGGTGCCTGCCAGCAGGCAAATGAGCGCATGTCCACTGAGCGAAATTGTGGCCACAGGTTGTCCCACAGGGGTACGGCTCACGAGGATGGGCTCACCGTCGCAGATGCGTATGTAGATGACGATCCCCGAGGTCCCCTGAATGTCGAAGGCCAGCTCGAAGCGCCGTCCAGTCGTCCAGGAAGGGTCGATTGCCTCGGCCATCACGAGCAGCAGCAGGCCCGGCCAGACATCTACCTGAGCGGCGGCCAGGTCGGCGAGCGCGATCGGCTGGCGACGCGCCTTCAACAGCGCGCGTGCACGGCGTCTGCCTTTGCGTATGCGCAGGCCTGGGCGCCTGCGCGACATGCCTCCCGCGGCCAGCTCCGCAAATGCCGCGACGGGGCCTTCCAGTGAAAAATCCACCGAGCCTCGAGGTTCCCTGGAGATGATCGCCTGGGCGGAGTCCAGCGCCACGTAGAAGGTCCCCAGCTCGTTGATCTTGATCTCGTAGCTGAGCGCGCCCTCGACGACCTGCCGCTGAGCGGGTATCAACTCGATCACGAGTTCGGCCGCGAGCTTCGCGTCGCGCTGGGAGGCGAGCCTGCGAATGGCCGGGGCCAGCCACGAGCTGCGCTTGTCCGGTACGGAGAGCAGCCGCGACTGCAGCGCAACCGGCTTCGAGGTAACCACTTTGGTGCTCACCGCACCGCCTGGGCTCAGACCGCTGAGCGGCGACTCCGGTGCGGGCGGCTCCTCACGCGGGACCGCCCCGATACTCACCTCCTGCGACGGGACCTCGACGAGCGGCGATTCCTCGACGAGCGGGAGCTCCTCCTCCTCGACACTCAGCGGATGCTCGACCCGTGGCTCCTCGACTGACGGCTCACCTGTGTGCGCACCCTCGGGCTTCTCATCCACCGCCGGTGGCTCGACTATCGGCGACTCGTCTAGCGAGGGCTCCACCACAGGCGACTCGATCGCGGGTGACATCTGGACAAGCGGGCGCACCGCCGGCACGTATCCCGTTATCGCTCCCTCGGCTTTTGCCTCTTCAGCAGACCGCTCGACGACTGGCGTCTCAGCGACCGACTGGGGCTCCACTGCGGGCACATACCCGGTGGGTGCCTGCTCAGCCTCCTCATCGACCACCGGGGGCTCGACGATCGGGGAATCCGCCTCCGGTTCGGCTGTGTGGACGGGCTCAACGGGTGTCTCCTCCGGCAGGAACTGCTGCGCAGGCTGCTCCTCCGCGACCGCGGGAGGCTCCTCCGAGCGAGGCTCCTCAACCGTCGACCCCTCGACAATCAACCCCTCGACAATCGGCTCCTCCCCTCCCGGCCCCTGCGCTTCAGTCTCCTCGGCCTCCTTGACCTCGGCGACGCGGGCACGGAGACGTTCGACGGCTGCCACGAGCGCGTCGGCCATCTCGCGTCGGTGGGCTGCCTCACGCTCGGAGTCGGGCTCGGTGGTGGGCTGGAGCAACCCGGCCTCGGGCGGCTCGGCCGCGAGCTGCGCGCGCAGGTCGTCGGCGGTGCGGGTGAGCTCGAAGCGCAGATCCTCCATGCGGGCGCCCATCGCTGTGAGCTCGCGAACGTAGGTCTCACGCTCCCACACAACCTGTTGCTGGAGCTCCTCGCGAACGGCGGCCAGCTCACGCTCGAAGCCGGTGCGCAGACCTGCGGCCACGTCCATCAGCTCACGCACGATCGGGACCAGGCGGGCATCGCGTTCACGCAGCTGAACGAGCTCGGCGTCGAGCTCGCGAACGTGTCGCTCGGTCTCCTCCAGCCGGCTGCCGAGCTCCTGAATTTCGGCGCGCATGTCGCGCTGTAGACGCTCGCTGCGCTGCTCGGCCTCGACCCGTAGCTGCTGCTCGGCGAACTCGCGCTGCTTGACGTCGCGAACGTCGGATTCGCGTTCTATGAGCTGCTGGGCGATCCGCTCGCGCTCGCGACCGACCTCCTCCAAGCGTCGCTCGAGTGCGGCCAAATGGGTCTCGAGGTTGCGCACGGCAGCCTCGGCGGCGTCCGCTCGGCGCATCACGCTCGGGTCACCCGCCTCCGCACGACGGGCGCGACGCTCCGCCAGTACGTCGTCGGATGCCTCGGACTGTGAGCCCACACCCGAAGACTCGCTCTCCTCGATCATCATGTGGCGCCCACCCTAGAGGTGAGCTCGGACGGCTCTGCCAACCGCTCGGACTGCGCGCCGGCGAGCGACGAGCACCCGGACGGCAGTTACTCGTTGCGCAGTCGTTACTCGTTGCGCAGACGCCAGGCCATGCGCGACTGCAGTGACCACAGCTCGATGAAACCGGGGGAGGCTGTTTGTGAGAACAGCCCGCCGGACTCGCCGAAGGAAGCGAGCGCCTGGTCATAGACCGCGTTTGGAGAGGAGCGGGTCGTGACTCGCGCGTGGCCCTTGTAGAGCTTCAGGCCGATCGTGCCGCTGACCTGCGCGTTTACGCTGTCCATGTAGGCATCGAGGTCGCTGCGCAGAGGCTCCCACCACAGGCCCGCATAGACGAGATAGGCCCACTGGCGGTCGAGCTGGGCCTTGAACTGGTTCTGGTGGATCGTGCAGACAAGCTTCTCGAGCTCCTGGTGGGCTGGCAGCAGGACTGCCGCCGCGGGAGCCTCGTAAATGTCCCGCACCTTCAGTCCGACGATGCGGTCCTCGATGTGATCGACGATTCCCACGCCGTGTCGCGCCGCGATCTCGGCGACCGCTTCGAGCAGCGCGACCAGCTCCATGCGCTCGCCGTTCAGGCCAACCGGGACGCCTCGCTCGAACTCGATCTCCACAGTCTCGGCCTCATCGGGCGCGAGCTCGGGACGGGTGACGAGCTGGAAAACGTCGTCGTCGGGCGCGTGGTCGAGATCCTCGATCCAGCGGCCCTCCGAGGAGCGACCCCAGAGGTTGTCGTCGATCGAGTAGGGAGCGATCTCGGTTCCGCCCTTGACCGGTATTCCGTGCTCGCGCGCGTAGGCGATCTCCTCCTCGCGGCCCATCTGCCAGGAGCGCACCGGCGCGATCACCTTCAGCTCGGGCGCCAGAGTGGCGACGGTGGCCTCGATGCGCACCTGGTCGTTGCCCTTCCCAGTGCAGCCGTGAGCGATCGTGTCACAGCCACTGCTGCGCGCATATTCGACCGCCAGCTTGGCGATCAATGGACGCCCGAGCGCTGTGAACAGCGGGTAGCCGCCGCCGTAGAGAGCGTTGGCGCGAATCGCGGGAGCGACGAAGTCGCGGGCGAACTCCTCGCGAGCGTCGACGATGTGACAGTCGAGCGCACCGAGCTTGCGAGCCTTGCCCTCGATCACCTCGTAGTCCTCGCCGGGCTGGCCGAGGTTGACGGTCAGGCACACGACCTCGGCGTCGTACTCGTCCTGAATCCACTTGAGCATCACGCTCGTGTCGAGACCGCCCGAGTAGAGCAACAGGACACGCTGGACCGCTGCCGGGTCGGCCTCGTAGGAGGCGGTACGCGCCATCTCAGCGCTTCTTTGACTTCTTTTTCTTTTTCTGCTTCGGCTTGACCGGCTTGTGAAGCGTGGTCGAGGCGACCGGCGCCGTCACGGGATGCAGACCCGCGGCGTTGGTGGCAAGCGCGGTGAACGTGATTTTCTCGCCGTAGGGAAGTTTGGTTGCGGCGGCGCTGTAGACACCCGGCGAGACAGCACTGACCGGCACCTTCACGGTGAGCGTCTTGTGACACACCGGCTGCTTGCCCTTTTTCTTCTTCTTGCCTTTCTTCACCTGGCACTTAGCCGTTACCTCATAGGCCGCCGAGGATGTGAGCGTGAGTGCCACCGCGTTGGGGTCGCTGGCGGAGATCGACATTGTGCACGCCTGCAGGTGACACTTCAGCGCGGTGATCAAGGCAGTGGGAGCCGCTGTGTCCGCGGCGATCGCGGCGGTCGCAACGCCGTGGATCGTGCTGACCCCACCGGCGTTGCTGGCCTGCACGACACATACAAGCGGAGTGCCGACAAGGCTCTCGGGTGGGGTGAACACGTTGCTCGCTCCACTCTGAAGCACTGCGCCGGCGATGCTTCCAGCCTGGAATGTGTAGATATAGGTCGGCGAGCCGGCCCACGTCCCGGGTTCACAGGTCAGCGGGCTGAAGTCGACCGGGGCGGCCCCAACCGATTTGATCGTCGGCAGGGTGCTTGGCCGTGGCGCGATCGGAGGCGATTCGTTGCCTTCGATGAAGTCGCGGATCTCGGGCGACGCCACGTTGGTAAAGAGGCTTGGCTTGCCGGCCGGGCAGCCGGCGAGCCCGGAGTCGACGATGCCGACCTCCACCGCCGGGTTGCCCTCGGTAAGTGGGCCACCGCTGTCTCCCTGGCAGGTCGCCGAGGTCGCAGACTCCGCGCACAGGTAGATGGCGTTCTGGGGCCCGGCGTATTCCTGGCAGGCACTGCCGCTCATCGCCGTGAGCGTCGTCGAGTAGAGCTTGCCGTTCGGCTTGGCGGTTTCCGCGCCTTCCTCCTTGCCGTAGCCGCTGATCGAGAGCGAGGTTCCCGCCGTGGGCGTTGCACCGACGCCAACGAGCGAGATCGCGGCGGTGTTTCTGGCCGGTGTCAGTTCAAGCGGCCCTGAGAGCGTTATCACCGCGACATCGTCCTTGGCGACAGGATTGCTGCTGGTGATGGCCGCGTAGTCGGGATCGACGCGCACGCTCGCGTTCTTGCCGACCTCGATCTGCGCACCCGAGGGACCGAGCGGCGCCACAAAAGATTCCTCTTCTTTTTCCGTTGGTCTCCAGGTAAAACCGCTGTCTGCTTCGGCTTCCTCGATCTCAAGCAACGCTTGGACGTCCGCCACGTTCGCGCCAACGATCACGAAGATCTGCTTTTCCGGGTACTTGGTCTCCGTGCCCTCTTCGGTCACGCAGTGCGCTGCCGTGAGGATCGTCGTGGAGCTCAGGATCGAGCCACCGCAGCTGCCGTACTTGCCGGATCCCTCTTCGACTAGCACAAACGCCTGCCAGGGAAACTGTGAGATCGACGATTCCTGGCCGCCCACGATCTGAGGAACCAGCAGCGCTTCGCCAGGAAGCGGGCCGCCCGTAAGCGGAATGGCGCCCGCCGGCGCCGTCTGGATGGCGAGCACGAATGCCGCCAGCCCACACATCGCCAGCGCAAGCGCGATGAGATGGCGGGTGGAGGACGGCAGACGGACGCTCATGAGGGCCGTATGTCTACCACAAAGCGCACGCTGAATACGATGCTTGACATCGCGGCGCATCGACGGGCTACGCGCGCGCCGCTTCGGACAACGCCGCACCTAGACGCTCTAGCGCCAGATCGATCTCCTCCTCAGAGACGACCAGCGGCGGCAGCAGCCGCACCGTCGTGGGGCCGGTGGCGTTGACCACAAGTCGCTGTTGGAGCAGCGCGCGGCGCACCACCTCGGGTGCAGCAACATCGACCTCGCACGCCAGCATCAGTCCGCGCCCGCGCACCGCGAGCACGTGTTGAAGCCGCGCAAGGCCGTCGGCCAAACGAGCGCCAAGCTCGCACACAGCGGCGAGCAAAGCGGGATCGTCGGTCACCTCCAAGGCCGCGAGCGCGGCGGCCGCCACCACGGGCCCCCCGGCGAACGTTGAGCCGTGATCGCCGGGCTGGAGCACATCGGCAAGACGCGGGCCGGCGATGAGCGCGCCGATCGGCAGGCCCCCGCCGAGTGCCTTGGCGCTGGTGATGGCGTCGGGCACGACGTCTGTCTGCTCGTAGGCCCACAGCGTGCCGGTGCGGCCCATGCCGCACTGGATTTCATCGAACACGAGCGCGGCTCCGTGGGCGTCGCAGCCCGCGCGCGCCGCGCGCAGCAGCTCAGCGCTCATCACGTTGACGCCGGTCTCCCCCTGGATCGGCTCAAGCAGCACCGCGGCGGTGTGCTCGTCGATCGCGGCGGCGAGCGCGTCGGGCTCGGCCGGCACCGCGCGGAATCCCGGTACCAGTGGCGCGAACGGCGCCTGCTTTGACTCCTGCGGCGTGGCCGACAGCGCACCGTAGGTGCGCCCGTGGAAAGCGTTGTGGAGGACCACGATGTCCCCGCGCGGGCGGGCCTTGCGCGCGAGCTTGATCGCTGCCTCGTTGGCCTCCGCACCGGAGTTGCAGAAGTAGACCTTGCCGCCAAGGCTCGACTTGGCCAGCCGCTCGGCCAACCGCATCGCGGGCTCGGTGTAGTACAGGTTGCTGGCGTGCATCAGCACACCGACCTGCTCGCGCACCGCCGCGACCACCCGCGGATGACAGTGCCCGAGGCTCGTGACCGAGATGCCACACAGGAAGTCGAGGTAGTCCTCCCCCCGCTCGTCCCACAGCCACGCACCCTCACCGCGCACGAACTCGACCGGAAAGCGCGCATAGGACGGAACGACGTAATCGCGCTCCAGCTGTTGCAACTCGGCGAGGCTCACGCCGAAGCCTCAATCTTTGTGCCTATCCCTGCATCCGTGAAAAGCTCCAACAGCAGCGAGTGGGGTATGCGCCCGTCGATGATGTGCGCCGAGTTGACACCCTCGTCGATCGCGTGCACGCAGGCTGCGAGCTTGGGGCGCATGCCGCCCTGCAATTCCGACAGGCGCGCGGTGACATCGCCGGAGGCTGCCTGGCCGATCAGGCTGGCGGGATCAGCGGGGTCGGCAAGCCAGCCGGCGACGTCGGTGAGAAACACGATCTTGTGTGCGCCCAGTGCGCCCGCTACGGCACCCGCTGCCTCGTCGGCGTTGACGTTGTAGGACTGCCCCTCGCGGTCGGCTCCCACTGAGGCGATCACCGGGATGTAGTCGCTTGAGACATGGTTGAGCACGTCGACGTTGACGCGCTCGATCGAGCCCACGAAGCCAATGTCCTCACCGTCGGGCGCGGTGCGCCGTGTGATCCGAAACAACGAGCCGTCGTCCCCGCACAATCCAACAGCCGGCTGGCCGTGGCGACCGAGGCGCAACACGATTTCCTTGTTGACCTTGCCGACGAGCACCATCTTCGCGACCTCGACGGTGGCCGGATCGGACACGCGCAGCCCACCCACGAACCGCACGGGCAGGCCGAGCCGCTCCATGTAGGCGGTGATGTCGGGGCCGCCTCCGTGCACGACGATCGGATTGAGGCCGACGTACTTGAGCAGCACCACGTCGCGCGCGAACTCCTCGCGCAGCGCATCGTCCTCCATCGCCGCGCCGCCGTACTTGATGACGACGGTCTTGCCGTGGAACTCCCTGATGTAGGGGAGCGCCTCAAGGAGTGTGGCTACATCGCGCATGACTGTCTCCTCAGGTGGTGTAGTCGGCGTTGATGGTCACGTACTCGTGGGACAAATCTGAGAAGAACACCTCGGTCTCGGCACCGTCGCCTGGGAGCGTGATCTCGTAATCGATTTCCTTGGCCGCAAGCGCCTCCGTCAGCGCGGCCTCGTCGTAGTCGACGGCGACCGACGCCGAGCACACCTGGGTGCGCTCGAGCGTTATGTCCATCAACAGGGGCAAACGATCGGCTCCCCGCCCATCCGGTCCCCCACCGCCCAACGCGCCACCGACGGCCTGCACGATCCTGCCCCAGTTGGGGTCGGCACCGTGCAGGGCGGTCTTTACAAGCGGCGAGTTGGCGACCGCACGCGCGGCGGTCTCAACGGTGGTCTGGTCGCCGCCGCGCACAACCACACGCCCGATCCGTCGCGCGCCCTCGCCGTCGGCCACCATCAGGATCGCCAGCTGGCGCATCAGCGCGTCGAGTGCCTCGCCGAAGCGCAGCTCGTCCTCGCTCTCGGGAGCGACCGTCACGTCGCTCTCACCCGAGGCGATCAGCACGGCGGTGTCGTTGGTGGACAGCTGACCGTCGACCGTGCAGCGGTCAAACGAGCGCTTCAGGCACACCGACAGCAGCAGCTCGGCCGTCTCCGGCGCAAGCGCGGCGTCGGTCTCAACGAAGCAGAACATCGTCGCGAAGCGTGGGGAGATCATGCCGGCGCCCTTGCACTGAGCACTCAATCGCACGAGACCAGAGGGCAGCTCGACCTCCAGGTTCGCGCGCTTCTCAAACGCGTCGGTCGTCTGGATCGCCTGCTGGAAACCGGTGTCCCCCTCGCGCGCCAGACGACCGCGGGCGTCGAGGATGCCGCGCAGCACGTTCTCGACCGGCAGGTAGTCGCTGATCCCGCCGGTGGAGCCGAGCAGCACCTCCTCGGGCGCCACGCCAACCGCCATCGCGGCGGCACCCTGGGTCTTGGCGGCATCGTCCAGACCGCGTTTCCCGGTGGCGGCATTGGCACAGCCCGAATTGGCGAGGATCGCGCGCAGCGCGGCGAGTGTGCAGCGCTCGCGGCTGAGCACCACCGGTGCGGCGGGAGCACCGGTGTCGGCAAAGCGCGCGGCGGACACCGGCTTCTCGGAATCGCACACGAGCAGAGCGAGATCGGGGTTGCCGGACGGCTTGATCCCGCACGCC
>JBAWFB010000035.1:0-35476 GCA_049591495.1 Solirubrobacteraceae bacterium | reverse complement strand
CGCCTACGCCGACCTTGACTCCTGTATGGCTTCGAAGCGGCGCCGCGCCGACGCCATCGCTGCGTAGGCGGCCGCCGCAGCGGGCGCCGACATACACATCACGAGCCGCCCCTACCTGTTCAGCGTGGGCTGGGAGATCGCGTACGGACTGCTGTGTGCCAAACCCAGAGAAGCGCTGCCATTGGTAAGCCTCTATCTGCGAACCCAGGGCGAGTTCATCGACTGGCGGAGCCTCGACGGCCACGGCACAACGAGCATGAACCGCGGCCTGTTCTACGCGCGGAGCGTGATCTCGCTCGTCCCACGGCTGTTTGGCACTCTTGTCGGGCTGGCTGAGCGCGCGCAGGCCAGTGATGACGGGCGAGCAATTGGATTGGCCCAGGCGATGTTCGGCAGACTGCTCGAGCAGTTGTCGTACCTTAACGGGATGACTCGCTTCGATTTGCTATCGCTCACTCCGCGGCGGTTCAAGACCGCCGTAGCGGCAGGCATTGCGTTCGTGTTGATTGCCTTCCCGAACACCGGGAGGGCGCTGTTCATGGAAGGGGTTCATGAAGCCGCCGCGCAGACGACATCCGAGTTTCGCCAGATTCTTGATCTCACTCTTGCTCGTGCCAGGCATCGCGAGATGCTGTCGAAGCAGGCCGCCCGTGAGCGGTAAGCTGGCGCCCACACGCGCTGGCTGAGGACACCGATCAAACGGCACGAACCAGAGGATCGGAGACCGAGGTCACGATGTCTCGCGCGCCGTATCCGCGCTCACGGCAATTCGTGAAGAGATCGAGCACCTTCCTGTATCCGACTAATCCGGGGCGGTTAGGCTGAACCAGGTGCTTCGCCGCATTCTGCATGAGGATCACGTGAGAGCAATTCGGTGAACTTATCCCAGGGACCAACCTCCGCGGCAAGTCTCAGCCGCGCACCCCGGAGCTCGTCGACTGTGAGCCTCATGCCCCCGGCCGGTTTCGCTTGCTCTGCCGCCTCGTCGGCCAGAAGTTGAATGACCAGCGCCCGGCCCGTCATAGCCGGGTCCGGAAGAGGCTCAGACCTCGCGGCAATATCAGTAATGATGTTGCGGCCGCGCCAGATAAACGCAGCCGGAAATGAGTGATAGTCGACGTCGTTCGGTTCGAATAGGGGCTCATATGCTATGGCGACCCCCTCCACGTACTTCTGGACCGCGCTTCCGCGATCGAGTTTCTTGAACTTCGTAGCACTGACACGCGATTTCAGGTCATGGGCGTCGAGGAAGTTGTTGACGAACGCCTCCGCCGCGAACGCAGTGAAAAGCGTTGCGGTCAGGGCGAGGTTGCGCTGCGTGATCTCCGAGAGTGTTCGTCGGCTGCGAACCGAGTCGGAGGACTGAAGCGGCCAGATCTTCCGCGGCGCGAAGACCGCCTCGGGACTGCACGCGTCGTCAAATGCGTCGAGCGCCTGCGCAAGATGAGACGACGCGAGGGTGGCGGGAGCCGGACGAGCGATCCCCGCCCGCTCCTCTTCGATGCGCTGCTGGTCCTTGGGCCACACGATTGCTCCGTAGCTTACGCCCGCGAGCCGCAGGAGTTGACGGTGTTCGGGCAATCAGCGACGGGGTGCAGTCGTCCGCGAGATCGAGTTTCGAAACCGCCGCACGGCTGTTCCGCCCTGCGGCCTTTGAGGCCTCTGAACTTCGCCGACGCCGCGCTACCGGCCTGAGCCGGCCGTCAAAGATCGGCGAAGCAGGTACAGATCAAGGACCAGAGGGATGACGAACACTAGGCCCACCCGTCATCACGGAACTCCTCTGTCCCGCCCAAGCGCCCTTGCCCGTAGCAAGGACTCGTTTGGGTGCGAGCGCGGTTGGGTTTGACGAGGCGTTTGCCAATTTCTTACGTGGTCGCGTCTATGGCGGCAAAGGAGATCCGTTTCGGCGCGGTCTCGCGACGGGACGGTTTCCGTCATCGGGCGCTCATGGCGACGGCCACGTTGCTCGGTAGCTGAGTGCCGTGTCCACGCGACCACCCGCCGAGCTCCTGAAGACGCTTCTGTCCGAAGTTGTGCCCGCCGGGTGGGGACCCTTTTGTTTGTCGAACCGGCGTGCCGATGTCGCCAGCCTTCGCCGGTCGCAACGGCACTGTCTCGTTCATTCCATTGGCGCCAGTGGTGCGCTAGTAGTCAGCGACCTTAACCCCGTCGCCCGGCGAAGACGCGCAGAAATCCGCCCCAGCGACCCGTTGGGGTTTATGTCGCGGAACCCACACGGCGGCACAAACCCATCGGAATCCGTCGGTATCTCTATTGAAAGCGGACTGATCCGGTGCCGCCGCTGGTTGCCCAAAAATGCCAGCAAACACGGGGGTTTTGCTACGAGCCGCACGGCGCGTGGGGCTGGTCGCCCCACCACTGAAAATCGTGGTGTCCCCGGTTCGAGTCCGGGTCTCGCCATTTCGCGCTGCCGCCACTTCGAGGCAGCACCTGCTTAGAGCCCAAAACATCGGGTAAACACTTGGTAAAGACTTGTGTCTGACGTGCGCCTTGAAGTGTCCGCCAGTCAGGGTCATGGTGACGAGCAGGAGGCGCTTGATGTCCGGGCATTGGGTGAAGCGGCAGGGCTTGGGGACCCTCGCTTTCGTTGTTGTAGTGGTGGTCGCCGTGGGCTGCGGCAGCTCCAGCACGACCAAACAGGTCGCCGCGTCGGCGACGCAAACGATCGTGTTCGCCGAGTCGGGCCTGGGCACCGAGGGCAAGCAGACGCAGGTCGCGATCGAAGGCTTCGAGAAGGCGAACCCCAACATCAAAGTGTCGATCGAGGTGCTATCGCCGAACTCGACGACCTATTTGCAGCAGCTGCAACAGCACTTCATCGCGGGATCGAGCACTCCTGATGTGGTCGAGTCCGACGTCACCTACCCGGCCAAGTTCGCTCAAGCGGGTTGGATCAGCTCGCTTGAGTCCTTCAAACCCGACATGAGCCAGTTCTTCCCCACCGAGGGAGCGGCCGGTATGTACAAAGGCAACGTCTACGCGATCCCGTGGTTCGACAATCCGGAGGGCCTGTTCTACCGGACAGATCTCGTCCCGAGCCCTCCGACGTCTCCGGCCGAGGTTGTCGCCGACGCGAAGGCGGCCATGAAGAAGGACCCCGAACTCAAGGAGGGGCTGGCGTTTGAGGGTGCCAAGTACGAGGGGGCCATCACCTCATACCTCACCACCGTCGCGCCCTTCGGTGGGAAACTGGTCGTAAATAGCATCAACTCGGCGGGCAATGTGGCTGCTCTCAACTGGCTGCACGAAGCGATCTACACCAACAAGATCGCGCCCGAAGCGGTGACCGGCTGGCAGGAGGGGCAGGTCCAGGAAGAGTTCACCTCCGGGCACACCGCTTTTGCCATCAACTATCCGTTCGTCGCCTCGGTGGCGGCCGAAGGCGGGCCCGCCAAGGGTCACACAGGTCTGATCCCGTTCCCAGCCGGTCCCGGCGGCAGTCCCGGCTCGGCGCTCGGCGGCGAGATGCTGGCGATCAACGCCAAGAGCTCACACGCCGCCGCGGCCTACAGGTTGATCGAATACCTGACCTCGGCGCCTGTGCAGACGGCGCGCGCGGAAGCCACCGGGGACCCGCCCTCGTTGCCGGCGGCCTACACGCAGGCGTTGTTCGCGAAGGCACCGTACTTCAAGGAGGTCAAGGTTCTCAACCAGTACGCCCAACCGCGGCCGGTGAGTCCGTCCTACCTGCAGATATCGGCCTACCTGCAGTCGGCGATCTCCTCGGTGTACGCCAACGCCAGCTCGCCCAGCAGCGCGCTCGGCACGGCGGCCAGCCAGATCAAAACCCTGGAAGAAGGCTGACCGGCTCAACCTGCCCCAGCGAGGAGTGGTGAGTTGAGCGCTCACGCACAACCAGCCGCCCGCCCCATCGCCCCGTCCGGGAAAGCCCGGAGGGGTGGTGGGCAGGCGCGCGCGGAACGAAGGTTGGGCTATGCGCTGGTGGCGCCGGTGGTGATCCTGCTGCTGGCCGTCACGGCCTACCCGCTGCTCTACAACCTGTGGAACTCGTTCCACAGGGTCAACCTCAGCATCGCCAATCAGCCGCGGTCGTTCATCGGCTTTGACAACTACACGAAGATGTTCGGGTCCTCGGAGTGGGTGACAGCGCTCGAGCGCACCGCCGCGTTCACTGTGGTGTCGGTTGTGCTTGAGACGATCGCCGCGCTGGGATTGGCGCTGATGCTCAACCGCAACTTCCGCGGCCGTGGCTTCCTGCGGGCGGCGATCCTCGTGCCGTGGGCAGTGCCCACCGTAGTCTCGGCCACGTTGTGGAAGACGATGTTCGATCCGCGCGCTGGCTTCGTCGACTACCTGCTAAGCGGACTGCACCTACCGGGCGCGACCACCACCTGGCTGGCGGGCGTGTGGACCTCGTGGGCGGCGATCCTGGTCGCCGACGCTTGGAAGAACGTGCCGTTCATCGCAATCATCCTGCTAGCGGGGCTGCAGGTGATACCGAGCGAGGTGTACGAGGCGGCGCGCATGGACGGCGCAAGCCAATGGCAGTCGTTTCGCCGCATGACGCTGCCGCTGCTGAAGCCGGCGCTTGGCGTGGCGCTGATCTTCCGCACGCTGCAAGCGTTCCTGGTGTTCGACGTGATCTACATCATGACCGGCGGCGGTCCCGGGGTCAGCACGGAGACGCTGTCCTTCCTTAACTGGCAGACGTTTCTCGTGAGCACCGATTTTGGCTACGGCGGCGCGATCTCGGTGATGCTGGTGATCATTTCGCTGATCATCGCGGCGATCTACGTGCGTGTCCTGCGACCTGAACAGATGACATGAGCGCGGAAGCGACACCAGAGGCTTTGGCGGTCGCACCGGCGCGATCCACAGTGCGCAGGCGCCGAGCGCCGCGCCGCCTGCCGCACGGCTGGGCGCTTGTGAGGGAGGTCCTCTTCTATCTGCTGGTGCTCGCGGCGGTGGCGATCGCGCTGTTTCCCTTCTACTGGATTCTGCGCACGTCGCTGGAGTCAAACGCGGAGGTCGCTCAGGGCGTGGGTGGATCCAACGGGCTGCTGCCGTCTCACCTGACGTTCAGCGCCTATTCCAACGACTTCAACCAGCAGCACTTCCTCACCCCGTTGCTCAACAGCGCGATCGTCGCGCTGGGTGCCACCGCGGTAACGGTGGTTGTGGCCTCGCTGGCCGGCTACGCGCTCGCGCGCCTGCCGATCCGCGGCGCGGGAGCGATCCTCGCGTTTATTCTGATCGCCGGGTTCTTTCCCGTGCTGGCGATGGTCGGGCCGCTGTTTCTGCTGTTCAAGGAACTGAACCTGCTCGACAACATCTATCCGCTGATCATCGTCTACCTGGTCTACACGCTGCCGATCGCCACATGGCTGCTGAAGAACTTCTTCGAACAGATCCCCAAGGACCTGGAGGAAGCTGCGCTCGTCGATGGCGCAACGCCGCTGCAGGCACTGCGCAAGGTTGTCATCCCGGTTGCCGCGCCAGGCGTGTTCACGGCCGGCATCCTCGCGTTCATCCTCGCCTGGAACGATTTCACGTTCGCCGTCTCGTTCCTCGAGACTCCTGCGCACTTCACCGCGCCGCTTGCGATCGTCAACTTCGGGCAGAGCCAGTTCCAGGTCTTCTACAACCGTATCGACGCGGCGGTGGTGATCATCACGATCCCGATCGCGCTGCTGGTGCTGTTCGCCCAGCGGCGCATTGTCGCGGGGCTGACGACGGGATCGTTCCGATGAGCAAGTCGGCATTGGTGCTGACTCGCGTGCTGTCCACGAAGCTCACCCGCATTTTGCCGATGAGGCTGGTCTAAGGGGGTTCGCATGGCCACGATCGATATCGAACACGTCACCAAGGTCTACCCAAATGGATCGGAGGCCGTCAGCGATCTGAGTCTCGACGTCGCCGATGGGGAGTTCATGGTGCTCGTGGGACCGTCTGGTTGCGGCAAGACGACCACGCTGCGCATGGTGGCGGGCCTTGAGGATGTGACCGAAGGCACGATCCGTGTCGGTGAGCGGGTGGTCAACGACCTGTCGCCGCGCGATCGCGACATGGCGATGGTCTTTCAGAACTACGCGCTGTATCCACACATGACGGTCGCCGACAACATCGGGTTCGCTCTGACTTTGCGCAAGCTGCCCAAGGATGAGATTCGCGCGAAGGTCGAGGACGCTGCGCGCATCCTTGGACTGACAGAGCACCTGCGGCGCAAGCCTGGGCAGCTCTCCGGCGGCCAGCGCCAGCGTGTGGCGATGGGCCGCGCGATCGTGCGCGAACCCGCGGTGTTTTTGATGGACGAGCCGCTGTCGAATCTCGACGCCAAGCTGCGCGTGCAGATGCGTGCGGAGATCTCGCGTATACAGCGGCGTCTCGGTGTGGCGACGCTGTATGTGACCCACGATCAGACCGAGGCAATGACGATGGGTGACCGGGTGGCGGTGCTGAGCGCCGGCACTCTGCAGCAATGCGACGCTCCGCAGGTGTTGTATGACACGCCGAGGAACCTGTTCGTCGCCGCCTTCATCGGCTCGCCCGCGATGAATCTCTACCGCGCCACCGTCGACACTGAGGGGAACGCTCTGAAGGTGGGCGACCAGACGCTCGAGTTGCCGGTCGCGCTGCACGGCGAGCAGCAACTGCGATCGCTGGCCGATAGCGAGGTGGTCGTGGGAGTGCGCCCGGAGGACCTCAGCGACGCGGCGCTTGCGGCTGACGGCCAGGACGCCGGCCGGCAACTGGTGGGCACCGTCGAGCTGGTCGAGGCGCTCGGCTCGGAGAAGCTCGTGCATTTCCGCCTCGAGGCTGAGCACGTGCGTGCGCTCGAGTCGATCGCGGCCGTGGAGGGTGAAGCCGAGGGACTTGAGGCGGGTGAGATCTCCGCCGCTGCCAACGTCAACGGTGTGGCGCGAGTAGAGCCCGCGAGTCGTTTGCGGGCCGGCGAGCAGGCGCGCTTCGCGGTCGCGATTGAGCATCTTCACCTGTTTGACCCCACCAGCGGCGCGGCGCTGGTGGGGCCCGTCAACGCTCCTAAGCCGACGCGAGCGCCCTCTGCTTGATCTGGTCGAACTCGGTCTGGTTGATCGTCCCGCTGTCGAGCATCTGCTTGGCCTTGGCGATCTGCTCGGTTGGATCGGTCTTGGCGGCAACCGACTGCACGTACTGGTCGAATTGCGCCTTTGCGTCGCTCTGCTGCTTGATGGAGCGCTCGGCCATGCCCTTGTGCTCGAAAATCACGTAGGCAAAGACGCCCAGGTATGGGAGCACGATGATGAAGATGATCCACAGGACCTTCATGAATCCAGAAATGTCATGACGGCGGAAGAGGTCAGCCAGCACTGTGATCAGAATCCAGATCCAGACGATGAATGCAAAAAAGATGAGCATCGTCCAGAAGATTTCGAGGAACGGATAGCTGGTTGCAAGGATCATCGATGTGTCCTTTCGGTAAGGGTGAAGACCAGCTCATGGGCTCGATTGCGGGCCCATGCTCACGCTCAGCATACGCCTAGCATCAAGCGTTGCAAAGGGAGTTTCCAGCGAGAAGGACGAATAGGCTCTACGATGTCCTAGATGTCCTCAGGGGCCTCATACGGTGCCGGCAACCGAGGGATGTTCGGCTCGGTGCAGAGCGTGGGCACCGCAGGGGTGTTCGGCCAGGTCATGGGCCTCGTTGCCGCCACGCTCGCCTTCTTCACGCTGGGCGCTTACCTGGGCCGTGAAATCGTCGGGGGCATGTCGATCGTCTTTTTCATCGTCGGCTTTGTGTGCATCATCGGATTGAACTTCGCACGACGCTCGGAGATGCTTGCCATAAGCCTTCTGTTTGTCGCGGGCTTGGCACTTGGCCTCGGCTTGGGTGGCGTCCTGAACCAGTACGCGGAAGCCTCCCCCGACGCGGTCTGGCAGGCGGCCGCTGCCACAACCCTGTTCGTCGGTGCTCTCGGCAGCATCGGCTACGCGATCCGCACCGATCTCTCCGGGGGCTATCGCGTCCTGTTCGTCTTGCTGCTGGCGCTGATCGTGTTCGGATTCATCGGCGTGCTCGTCTCGATTCCCGGCGCCAGTCTGATTTACGCGATCGCTGGGTTGGTCATCTTTGGTGGCTACACCGTGCTCGACTTCAACCGTATGCGTCGCTCCGGGATGGAAGAAGCCGTTCCGCTCGCGGCTGGCATCTTTCTCGACGTGCTCAATATCTTCTTGTTCTTCCTAAGGCTGTTTGGGAATCGAGCCTGATCGGTGCCGCGGGCTACACACAAGCTGCTTGCCCTCGCGGTCATGCTGGCTTGTGCGCTCGTGTTTGCCTCCTGTGGCGAATCGGCCCAGGAAAAAGCGAAGGCTCAGGTGTGCTCGGCGCGCTCTGACATCGCAAAGCAGGTCAAGACGCTTGGCGAATTGACGATCTCTTTGAGCATCCTCTCCGAAGCCAAGACCGGGGTGGAAGCGATCGGCAAGGATCTCGCCAAGATCAAGGACGCGCAGCCCGATCTTCAACCCGCGCGCAGGGAACAGATTCAGGCCGCCACACACACGTTTGAAACGCAAGTCAAAAAGATTCTCTCCGAACTGACTTCCAAACCCTCGCTCAGCAGGGCGGAAACAGACATCAAATCGACTCTGGCTCAGCTCCTGGCCAGTTACGAAAAGGCGCTCGCACCCGTCAACTGCTCATAGAGCCTCTCGCGCGCCCACCGATCAACAGCTCTTGGTCAACAGCTCTTGACGCTGGGTCCTGCTGCCACCGTGTGGTGGGTGGCGGTAACAGGCGGCGCCTGAGCGCCGCCTGTGCCAAGCGTCTACGTCTTAGGCGACCTGCACGTTGACAGCCTTCGGTCCCTTGTCGCCAGCTTCGGCGTCATAGGTGACCTTCGCTCCCTCGGCGAGCGAGCGATAGCCGTCACCGGCGATCCCGCTGTGATGGACGAACAGGTCCTTGGACTGGTCATCGGGTGTGATGAATCCAAATCCCTTGTCGTCGCTGAACCACTTGACGGTTCCTGTAGCCATGTTGACCTCCGTGATGATGTGTGTGCTGCGAACGCGGAGATTGCTATGAGCAAAGGCTACGAGCGCTGGCACTGCTTTGATCGGGGCGTTGGCCCCGTATGGATGCGAGCACCATAGCAGTAGACAGGGCACACCGCTCTCGCGCGCGCGTCCTGCGTACGCACATCGGACTTGCATGCGTGCGCCGTGCTCGCCAGTGCACCTGGCCTGGCCTTCGTTGGCACGGGTTTGCGGTTACTCCAGCGCGATAGCGCGCATCGTGTGCTCGTCGGGCAGCTTGTCCAACACGCGGCGCAGGATCGCGCGCTCCTCGGCCTGTCCGCGCTGCAGGTCGTCGAGCAGCAGCTTCACGGCCGTGTGGGTGATCTTCATCTGTCCGGGGCTGAGCCCCACCGTGAGCTTGCCACGAGCGTCGGGGACCGTTTGCAGGCTCGCGATCACCTCTCGTGCGAGCCCCCGAATCAGCGGCTCGTGGGCCTCGTCGGAGATCAGCAGCCGCAGTGCGCTTGCAGCCACCGGTATCTCGTCTGGGTCGAGGAACAGGTGATACTCCTCCTCGGGCTCATCGGCCGTGTCGCTCATGCGGCTCCCATCGATCGTTGGAATTCCGGTCGGGACCGTCCAAGCGTAGAGCCGGGGACGGATTGACGTGCCTGGACGCTCCGTGAGCGCAACCGGACACGTCTAGAACGATCGTCCAATCTCGACAGCTGGACGCGTCCCCATTTTGCAACCTGTCGTATTCCTACGTACAAATCTCGTAGGGACAAGCGGACGACACGCCCGCGGGCCAGGGTATGCAGATGAAGCTTAAGCAACACCATATTGAGCGAGGCGACCGGCCGCATGGGCAGGAGTCGCCGACGGCGTCCAAGCCTGTGGAAGTGGCGGGTAAGCCGATGAAGTGTGTGTGGAGTGGCTACCTCGACCACAACCGCGACTGCCGCTCGCGCATCCCCGCGAGCGTTGTTGTCAAGGCGTGGCATCGCGAGATACAGCTGAAAGGCACGCTCGAAGGGTTCTTCTACTTCTCTTGGCGCAACGGCGTGTGGCTGGCCTACGGCCTGCGCGAGGGCGGGGTGCGCGGGGTGTATTGCCCCACCCACTGCCACCAGCGCGACGCGCGTGAGGCGAGCACTGACGATGCGGGTGTCGTTGCGCGTGACGCACGCGAGGAGTCGGCGACCAAGGCCAAGGATCCGGTCGAGCGACCGACGGGGATCGCGCTGCAATAGCATTGCCCGTCCCGTGGCGCGTACTGCTGTAGCCGATCTCAAGTCCCACCTCACCCAAACGGTCGAGCTCCGTGGATGGGTGCACGCGGTGCGCGATCAGAAGCGCATGCAGTTCGTGGTGCTGCGCGACGAAACCGGTCTGGCTCAGCTGGTGCTTGGCAAGGACGAGCAGCCGAGCGAGCTCAACGAGACGATCTCTGCGCTGACCCCCGAGTCGGCCGTGACCGTCACCGGTCTGGTGGTGGCCGACGAGCGCGTCAAGCTCGGAGGCATTGAGATCCAACTGGTCTCCCTGACGCTCGACTCGCCGGCCGAGCCCGAATTGCCGGTGACCCCCGACTCGGCGCTGGACAAGCGCATCGACTGGCGCTATCTCGACCTGCGTCGCCCCGACCGCCGTCTGATCTTCGAAGTCCAGAGCACCGTCGAGTACGCCATGCGCGAGCACTGGCGCGAGCAGGGGTTCATCGAGATCCACACACCCAAGCTGATGGGCTCGGCCTCCGAGTCGGGCGCCGAGCTGTTCAAGGTCGATTACTTCGAGCGCACCGCCTACCTCGCACAGTCGCCCCAGTTCTACAAGCAGATGGCGATGGCGGGAGGCTTTGGAAAGGTATTTGAGATCGGCCCCGTGTTCCGCGCCAACCCCTCGTTTACATCGCGCCACGACACCGAGTTCACGAGCGTGGATGTGGAGATCTCGTGGATCGACTCCCACGAGGATGTGATGGCCTTCGAGGAGCGCTGGCTGGCGCACGTGCTTGGGGTGGTCGCCGAGGCGCATGGACGGCAGATAACCGACACATTCGGTGTGGAGATACAGGCCCCGGCCAACCCCTTCCCGCGTATGACGCTTGCTGCCGCGAAGGAGCTGTTGGCCGAGCACGGTCATGACGTGCCGGGTCCCGACCACGATCTCGACCCGCCGAGCGAGCGGGCGCTGTCGGGGATCGTCGCCGAGCAGACCGGCAGTGAGTTCGTGTTCGTCACCGACTACCCCACCTCGGTGCGGCCTTTCTACCACATGCGCCACCCCGAGGAGCCGACGCTCACCAAGAGCTTCGACCTGCTGTGGCGAGGCATCGAGCTGACCACCGGCGCCCAGCGCGAGCACCGTTATGAGCAGCTGCTGGCACAGGCGCGCGAGAAGAGCGTGGAGGTCGAGCCGATCCAGTATTACCTCGACTTCTTCCGCTACGGCGCCCCTCCGCACGGCGGCTTCGGCTTCGGGCTGACGCGTCTGCTGATGCAGATGCTCGGTCAGGACAATGTGCGCGAGGTCACGTTCTTGTACCGAGGCCCAAACCGCCTAGAGCCTTAGCCCTCTCGACGCCACGCCGGCACTACGTCCACCGCACTTGGCGGGGACGCCGTGCCGGCGCTACGCCGGGATCGGAACGGCGGAGAGCATGTGGGGGAGCGGGGTGTTGGGGGCGGTCGGGGGAGGACTGCTCCCCAACCCCCGCTCCGGTGAGGGGCCTGGTCGCCCACGGCGCAGCTGGCGGTGGTAGTGGGCTACGAGCGCGAGCATTATGTGGTGGTCATGGCGCGGTTCTATGTTGGCTGGTCTTGTCATCGCGCTAGGCCGCAATTGCGCTCTCAATGCAGTCATCGCACTCGCCGATGCCCTGCAGTTCGATTTCAAGCGGCGCGTGGTTGGAGGGCCGGCGTCCCTGCCGGTAGGCGTGCTTGACTTCGCAGCGGCTGATGTGTTCGGCCAGCTTGCTGCTCGCCAGCGCCAGATCGATCCGCAGGCCGTAGTCGCGCGCGTAGTGGCCATCGCGCTGGTCCCAGCAGGTGTAGCCGTGGTCTTCGGGATGCAGATGGCGGTACACGTCCACCATCTCGCCCTCGCGCATGATCTGACGCAGGTCCTCGCGCTCGGCGGCCGCTGTCTGGTAGGAGCCCTCCAGCCACGTGGGCTCGTATACGTCGCGGTCTGAGGGCGCCACGTTGAAGTCGCCGACTATCAGCAACGGGTGGTAGTGGTCGTGGCAGGCCTGGTTGGCGACCGCCTCCAGAAACGCCAGCTTGCCGGAGTCGTCCAATTCCTCGCGCGTGGGGCCTGCCGGTACATACACAGACCCGAGCGTCAGGCCCGCGCAGGTGGTCTCCAGCCAGCGTCCGGCTGCCAGGTCGTGCTGGCCGGCGAGCGACAGGCAGCGGCGGGTTACACGATGGTCTTCGCGCACCAGGATCGCCACTCCACCGTTGCGTCGGCCGGGGCTGTGCTGGGCGCGATAGCCGAGCTGCTCCAGGCGCTTGTGGGGGAAGTGGCGGAACGGGCAGCGCGTCTCCTGCAGGCACACCATGTCGGGGCGCTCCCTGCGCAGCAGCTCCGCGATGCGTGGCATGCGCGCCCGAATCCCGTTTACGTTCCAGCTGACGATCCTGATCCCATTTGTTTCGTTTGCGTTCATTGTCCCGATCCCTATGTTCCGATTCCCGTGGTTTGAAGCCAACTTCTCCGTGTAAACCAGTCTCTACACAAAGGCGAAAACTGTGTCCTACACAACCGGACACAATAGGTGCGACAACGAGAAACGTCTATAGGTCAAATGGCCAAACTACGGAGGTGCCATTAGACATTTAGGTGCATGCGTGTCCGGTAGTTCCCCGGGTACCGTCCGCTGAGCGCTCTACCTTCCAAACCATGCTCGTAAATGAGCTCTCCGATGGCGTCGAGATCGACCAGGTCCTACTGGTACGGGAGATTGAGCGCCGTTCACGCCGCGATGGCGGCGACTATCTGCGCCTGCGGCTCGGCGACCGCACGGGCGCGGTTGTGGCGATGGTATGGGAGGACCTGCCGGACATGGAGCGTCTCGCAATCTCAGGTACTCCGGTGTACGTAACCGGCCGCTACACCGTGCACCCGCGCTTTGGCCCACAGATAAACCTCCGCTCGCTCGCCGCCGCCGAGCCCGGCAGCTTCGAGCTGGGGGATCTGCTGGACGGCCCGCCCCGTGCGCCCGAGCAGATGGAGGCCGACCTGCGCGAGCTGATCGCCACGGTGCGCAACCCTCACCTTGGTTCCCTGCTCGAGCTGGTGTTCGGCGAGGGCTCGCCGCTGTGGAAGCGTTTCCAGGCGGCGCCCGCGGCTAAGTACTACCACCAGGCCTACCGCCACGGACTGCTCGAGCACTGCCTGGGCGTCGCACAGGGCGTTAGCGCGATCTCGGCCACCTTCCCTGGAATCGACCGAGATGTGGCGGTGTGCGGGGCGCTGTTGCACGACATCGGCAAGCTCGACGCCTACACGGAGGATCCGCAGAGCATCGACCTCACCGACCTCGGCCGCCTGCACGGCGAGATTCCGCTCGGCTACTACCGCATTCGCCGCGCGATCGAGGACATCGTGGGCTTTCCGGCTGAGCTGGCGTGGGCGGTGCTGCACATCATCCTCTCCCACCACGGGACGCTGGAGCACGGCAGCCCGGTGATCCCCTGCACGCGCGAGGCGACACTCGTGCACATGATCGACAACCTCGGCGGACGCCTCGGCAGCTTCGACCGGATCGAGAAGGAGCTCGCCCCGGGGGCGCGCTGGTCGAGCTTTGACCGCGGGATCGGCTCCGGCGCGTGGTTTGCCGAGCGCGAGCCGCCATTGCCCTCGCAAGAGCCCGCCCGCGAAGCCGCCTGAGGGTCACAGCCGCGCGTGTTGGCGGCCCGAAGGCTGCGGCCGTGAACGAGGCTGCGGGAGCGACGCTCCCAAAGTCATGCCAGAAGACGCTCTCGAGGACCGGTCAAAACCCCGCAAATTGCGAGCGGCCGGCCATCCGGGCACAGTCGTCTCGCCCCCGGGTTCTATCTTTGATGGTCGATGGCAAAGGACACCGAGAAGCTGATCCGCCAGCTGTCGCTGATCTCCTACCTGATGGCCGAGCGCAGGCCCGTCACGGCTCTGGAGATCCGGCGCGACGTGGAGGGCTACAGCGGCATGAACGAGGACGCCTTCGCGCGCCGTTTCTATGCCGATCGCTCAGAGCTCGAGTCGCTGCGGATCCAGCTCACGGTGGACCGTCCGGCTGACGGCGCCGCCGAGCAGGAGAACTACTCGCTGCGTCCCGAGAACTTCCATTTGCCCGCGATTGAGTTCTCAGACGAAGAGCTCGCCGCGCTGCAGGCCGCGCTGCACCTGCTCGACGGCGAGTTCGCCTACGCCGAGCCGCTGCGTCTCGCGCTGCAGCAGATCACCTGGGGTCGCCCCAGCCCCCTGCGTGCCCCCGAGCAGCGCTCGGTGGCGCTTGGGATCACGGCGTCCGCAGGAGGACACGATCTGTCGGTGCGCCTCGCGAAGATCGAGACGGCGATCTTCCGCAACAAGACGATCACGTTCGACTACTACACGATGGCGCGCGACGAGGTTGGCGCGCGCCGCGTAGACCCATATCACCTGCTGTTCCAGGGCGGCGAGTTCTATCTGCTCGGCCACGCTCACGAGCGCGAGGCGATCCGCGTGTTCCGCCTCTCGCGCATCCGCGGCAAGGTCTCCTACGCCACCAAGGCCGAGCACGACTTCCGTCGGCCCGCCGACTTCGACCCCCGCGCATACGCCAACCGAGCCGAGTGGCGGCTCGGTGAGGAGCAGGGGATTGCGGAGGTCCTCATCGGCGAGCGCATCGCGTGGCAGATCGAACGTCACTTTGGACGCTTTGGAGACATCTCCCCGGCTGAGGAGCAGGGGCACAGCGAGGGAGACAGGCTGCTGCGAACCAGCTATTCGAGCGCGCGCATGATCCTCTCGTGGGTGCTCGGACTCGGCGAGCACGCGCGCGTGCTGGGTCCACCCGAGCTGGTTGAGGAACTCGGGCGACGCCTCGGCCTGCTGGAGGAGCTCCATTCCGAGGCGCTGGAGCTGGCCGACAGCGTGCCCGCGGTGGAGGAGCCTTTGACTGGGAATCCGACCCAGGCTTCGGCTGCGCGCGCGGATCGCCGTGCGGCCGCAGCCGAGCGCGACGCGAACGGAGAGGTGGCGATACGACCCGAGCGCTTCGCGCGGCTTGTGACGCTCGCAAGCATCCTGATCCACGCGGGCCGACGCAGCGAGCGCGTGAACATCGCAGAGCTGCTGCAGCGGTTGCAGATCAGCGACGAGGAGCTGCGTGAGGACATCAACGTGCTGAACGTCGTCAATTTCGGCGGGGGCTCGTATGTGTTGTACGCCGAAATCCTCGAGGAGGAGGGTGAGATCGACGTCGACCCCGAGCCCTACAGCGACAACTTCGACCGACCCGCGCGGCTGTTGCCGGTCGAGGCCAAGGCGCTCGTCGCCGCGATCGACCTGATCGGCGAGCACATCCCGGAGGGCTCGCTTGCCTCTGCGCGCGAGAAGATCGTGGCGGCGCTCGGCGAGGACCCGATGGAGCAGGGGCTGCAGGTCGCGCACGCCACCAGCGACTACTCCGAGGTCGCGCGCACGATCTCGCGCGCGATCGTCGGGCACCGGCTGGTCGAGCTCGACTATTACAAGGAGAACGAGGACGAGTTCTCGCTGCGGCGGGTGGAGCCCTACGCGCTGACCAATGGGCGCGAGGGTTGGTACGTCGCGTCGTTTGACCCCGACAAGCACGAGATGCGTCACTTCAGGCTCGATCGCATCAAGCGCGCGCAGGTGTGCAAAGAGACATTCGAGCCGCGCGCCGAGGTCGATCCGGTCGCTGAGGTCGAGGGTTGGCTGCGCACCGGCGAGGTGGAGGCCTCGCGCACCGCGCGCGTGTGGATCTCCCCCGAGCGGGCACGCTGGGCGCGAGAGCAGCGGCGCCTCAGCGAAGAGCTCGTCGACGGTTCGATCGTCGTGGAGCTGAGCTTCGCCGGCACCGACTGGCTTGTGCGGGAGGTGCTCAAGGAGGCGGGTGACGCTGTCGTGCTGGAGCCGCAGGATGCCCGTGAGGCGGTGCTGGCGGCCGTGCGGCGCCTGCGGGCGGTACCCGCGGGCGTCTCGTGAGCCGGCGCGAGCAGATCAAGATGAGCGACGTCGAGGTCGCGTCATTCCTGGCAGAAGAGCGGACGGTCACGTGCGCGACGGTCGGTCCGCGTGGTTGGCCGCATCTGATGCCGCTCTGGTATGTGCTGCGCGACCCCAACAGCGCTGGTACCGGCGATTTGGGCGAGCTCGCGGGCCAGCGAATCTGGGCGTGGACGTATGCGTCCTCGCAGAAGGTGCGCAATCTCGAACGTGACCCCCGTGCCACCCTGCAGGTCGAGGCATGCGAGCAATACCAGGAGCTGCGCGGTGTGATGATCGAGAGTGAGGTGGTCGTGCACCGCGACATCGACGTGGTGAAGCCGTTGGGGGAAGAGATCCTGTTGCGCTACGCCTCGCAGCGAGGCGACCCGCCGGTCCGGGAGTTGCCGTCCGAAGTCGCTGGGATGGTGGCCAAGCAGGCCGTCAAGCGGGTTGGACTAGAGTTCGTCGAGCGGCGTCGCACCAGCTGGGACCATCGCAAGCTGGCGGGCGTCTACTAGGCTTCCCGACGAATGGACGCGCTGAAGGGACTGATTCTCTCGGGGGGCAAGGGCACGCGTCTGCGTCCGATAACCCACACGAGCGCCAAGCAGCTCGTGCCGGTGGCCAACAAGCCGGTGCTGTTCTATGGGATCGAGGCGATGGCGGCCGCGGGGGTTGAGGAGGTGGGCATCATCATCGCGCCCGAGACCGGCGATGAGATCAGGCAGGCGGCCGGTGACGGATCGCGCTTTGGCGTGCAGATCGAGTACATCGTTCAGGACGAGCCGCTTGGTCTGGCCCACGCGGTGCTGACCGCCGAGTCGTTTCTCGGCGAGCACCCGTTTGTGATGTATCTGGGTGACAACCTGCTGCAGGGGGGCATCTCCGATCTGGTGGCGGCCTTCCGCGAGCACGAGCCCGACGCGCTGATCCTGTTGACGCCCGTGCCCGACCCGCAGAACTACGGGGTGGCTGAGCTCGGGGACGCTGCGCCTGGGCAGGTGGGGCGGGTTGTGCGGCTCGTGGAGAAGCCGCCTGAGCCGGTCACCGACCTGGCGCTTGTGGGTGTGTACATGTTCACCGCGCGCATCCACGATGCCGCCCGCGCGATCGAGCCTTCGGCGCGCGGGGAGCTTGAGATCACCGACGCGATCCAGTACCTCGTGGACGGGGGCCGCCGCGTCGAGCCGCACATCGTGCGCGGTTGGTGGAAGGACACCGGACGGCTCGACGACATGCTGGAGGCCAACCGGCTGATCCTCGATAACTTGGGAGAGCGAGTCGAGGGAGAGTTGATCGAATCGCAGGTGGAGGGCCGTGTCGTGGTGGAGCCGGGCGCGCGCTTGGAGCGCACGACCGTGCGCGGCCCCGCGATCGTTGGTGCGGGCGCGGTGTTGCGGGATTGCTACATCGGCCCCTACACGGCGATCGGCGATAACTGTGCGATCTCCAACGCCGAGGTCGAGCACTCGATCCTGCTGGCTGGCTCCTCGGTGTGCGATCTGGACGGGCGCATGGAGTCCTCGCTGCTTGGACGTAACGTGACCGTTCGACGCGGCGACCGCCAACCGCGTGCCTACCGTTTCATGGTCGGCGACAACTCCGACATCTCGATCCTGTGATGGGCTGCTCGATCGCAGCCGCCCGGCCGTTGCTGCCCGTGGCGGTAGCCGATCGACTGTCGCGGCTCCTCTCGACGCGGATCCCGGATCCGGAGCGGACGTGAAGCTGTTGGTCACGGGCGCCGCGGGGATGCTCGGCAACGACGTGCGTCGCGTCGGGGAGCGCGCTGGGCACGAGCTGATCCTGGTTGATCTGCCGCAGCTCGACATCACCGACGAAGCGGCGGTCGGATCGTTCTTTGAGCGCGAGCGCCCCGAGGCCACTGTCAACTGCGCCGCCTGGACCAACGTGGACGGCGCTGAGACCAGCCGTGAGGCGGCCCACGCGGTCAACGCCAATGGGGCCGGCAACCTGGCGCGCGCGGCTGCTGCTATCGGCACCCCGCTGCTGCACATATCCACCGACTACGTGTTCGACGGCAACGCCCCGCTGGACGCGTCGGGCCGCCCACGAGCATATGTGGAGTCCGATCCCACCGGCCCGCGCTCGGTGTACGGCGAGACCAAGCTCGCGGGTGAGCGACAGGTGCTCGCGGCCTCCCCGAGTCATGCCATCGTGCGCACAGCCTGGCTCTATGGGACCGGCGGTCCCAACTTTGTCGCCACGATGCTGCGACTCGCAGGCGAACGCGACGCGGTGCAGGTGGTCGACGATCAGATCGGATCTCCCACCTGGTCTGGACACCTTGCTCCGGCGGTGGTCGGGCTGCTCGAGCGTGGGGTCAGCGGGCTCGTCCATCTCACCGGGGCGGGTTCGGTCTCATGGAACGGATTTGCCAAGGAGATCTTCCGCCAAGCCGATGTGAGCTGTCGCGTGGAGGCGGTCTCGAGCGCCGAGATGTCACGTCCTGCGCCTCGGCCGGCGTTCTCCGTTTTGGAGACAGAGCGCGACGATGTCTTGCCGATGGGTCCGTGGCAGGACGGGTTGGCGGGCTATCTCGCAGCCAGGGAGGGGATGACGTACTCGTGAGAGGCTCGTGGATGGGATGATGCGCGCATGAAGCTTCTGGTCTGTGGCGGCGCTGGTTTCATCGGGTCCAACTTCGCCCGTGTGCGTGTGCGTGAGCACGGTGACGAGCTGGTGGTGCTCGACAAGCTCACGTACGCTGGGCGCGAGGAGAACTTCCACGACTTCTCGGATGACCCTGGCTTTCATTTCGTGCACGGCGCGATCGAGGACCCACAGGCGGTCGCAACCGCCCTTGATGGAGCCGGGAGCGGTGCGGTCGAGGCGATCGTCAATTTTGCCGCCGAGACGCATGTGGACCGTTCGATCGCCGAGCCCGATGCGTTTGTGCGCACGCATGCGCTGGGGACCTACGTGCTGCTGGAGGCTGCGCGCGAGCGCGGTCTGCGCTTCGTGCAGGTGTCCACCGACGAGGTGTATGGCTCGATCGAGGACGGCTCGTTCACGGAGTCCTCGCCGCTGCGGCCCTCATCGCCCTATTCGGCCACCAAGACCGGTGCTGATCTGTTGGTGCAGAGCTACTTCCACACCTACGGTCTGCCGGCGACGATTTGCCGCGGGTCGAACAACTACGGCCCCTACCAATATCCGGAGAAGTTGATCCCGCTGATGATCCTCAACGCGCTCCACGGCGACCCGCTGCCGGTGTACGGCGATGGGATGCAGGTGCGCAACTGGATCCACGCCGTCGATTTTGGGCGCGCGATTGGGCACGTGCTCGAGCACGGGGTGCCCGGGGAGGTCTACAACGCGGGCGGCCCCGACGAGTGCCCCAACATCGAGGTGGTGCGCCGCATCATCGAGCTCACCGGCGCTGATGAGTCGTTGATCGAGTATGTCACCGACCGTCCCGGGCACGACCGCCGCTACTCGCTCTCCTCAGAGAAGGTCCGTGCGCTCGGGTGGGAGCCACGCGTGCGCTTTGCCGAAGGCTTGGAGAAGACGGTCGCCTGGTATCGCGACAACGCCTGGTGGTGGGAGCCGATCCGCTCGGGCGACTACCGGGCGTACTACGAGCGCCAGTACGGCCGCTCGCTGGCGTGACCGATCGGCCGCGCTGAGCGGCGTCCTCGGACCCGCCGGCCGCTCGTTGGAGTTCGCGCTATTGGACGCCCGACACCTTCCACTTTGAGCCTTCCTTGACCAGCTTGAGCGTCGTGACGCGATTCTTGCCGGAGTAGGTGCTCTTCACGTGCGCAAGCGCGTTTGTGCCGGTGACGTTGATCGACTCGATCGACATCGTGAGGGCGTCGATCTCGCGCAACTGGTTCTTGAGCACCGTCTGGCATCCTCCGACCTTGCGCAGGCGGGTGGTCAGCGTGGCGGCGAGGTCGTCTTCGCAGACCTTCTTCTGGTCGAGCGAGGTGGCGTCGTTCTCGAAATTCGACACGGTTTGGGCGACATTGTGGCTTTCGCCTTTGAAGTTGCCGGTGGAGACCGTTTCGCCGCAGGCCACCAGCCCGCCGGCGAGCGCGAGCGCGGAGAGCCCAACCACGATCTGTCTAGGCGATGCGGTCATCGGGCCGTAGCCTATGCGAGCGGGCCAGCGGACGCTGCGCCCAACCTCGCCAAGGCTATGGCCAAGATGCTCCGCGGCCTTCCTGGCCGCGGAGGGACGCTCTTGGGCGTTGCTACTCGTCGTCGCGACGGTAGCCGAGCCGCGCCGAGATGTTGTCGGCGGTTGCCACCAGGTGCGGGCCGAGCGCGTCTACCAGCTCCTCGAGCGAGATCATCGAGCTGTGGGCCGCGATGTTCACGGCTGCCACGACCTCGCGCGACTCCGTGCGGACGGGTGCTGAGATCGAGTGCAGACCTTGAGCGAGCTCCTCGTCGTTGACGGCCATGCCCTCGTCGAGCACGTGCTCGAGCTCTGTGCGCAGCGCCTTCTTGCTCGTGATCGAGTTCGGCCCGCGGCGCGTGAGCGTCATGTCGCCGATCAGATCGCGCTGCTCGGCCTCGGGCAGGTTGGCGAGCAGAACCTTGCCCATCGAGGTGCAGTAGGCGGGCAGTCTTGAGCCGGGGCGCAGGTTCAGATCGATCTTGTTCTGCCCGCGACGGAAGCTGCGAGCGCGATCCACATAGAGGATCTCCGGACCGTCCAGCACCGACATGTTCACCGTATAGGAGGTCCGCTGGCGCAACTCCTCCAGGTAGGGGCGAGAGTGCTCGCGCAGACCGGTTGAGTTCAGGGCGGACATTCCGAGGTCGGTGACGCGCAGTCCGAGACGGTACTTGCGCGATGCGCCCTGCTCGAGGAAGCCGAGCGCGACGAGCGTGATCACATAGCGGTGCGTGGTGGAGCGGCTCATCCCGAGGTCATCGGCGATGTCGGCGATCCCGAGCACTGGACGATCCGGCGTGAAGCAGCCAAGGATCGCGAGCCCACGCTCGAGCGACTGGGAGTAGCGCGGCTCGCGAAGGCTGGGTATTGACCACTCGCCCTCTTGGCCGTTTTTGGAAGAATTCGAGCTTACTCTAGGCATCTGTACTCGTGGCCCCTATCCGTAGTGACAGAGATGCTGGTAGATGGATGCACCTCTATTTGAACAGTCATCATACTGGGAATGCAGGCGGTCTCAGTCGCGCGCGGCATCTTGACCATGTTTGCGTTGCGAGTGCGGATCGTCACTTGACATGCGCGGCACGCGCGGGCGTTGGCGTCGCCCCCTCTGACACCAGAATGTGAGTACGTATCTCCTTTATCTAGGCGGATTGCGGGTCGAGGTACGGGATTTCCCGAATCACCGCGAGCCAGCTACTCTCTTCGCTTGAAATAGCATCCAGCTATTCAGAACTGAATATTCAAGATTCGAACTTCTGCTCAGCTGGTGGCCGATGCGAGACGAAAACGACAAACGGGCAAACACAACGTGAGCGAGCGCTTGACCTACACCAGCGGTGCGCTCGACGCGTTGCTCGACGATCGGTTTGAGGGCGAGCTCACCCGCTTGCGGGCCGCCGAGCCCGCGCCCTTCACCAACATCGTCGCGGATCGCTCATCAGCGGACGGAGAGGTGTTCGAGCACCGCGATCCTTCAGAGCTGGCTGGGCATGTCAGTCGTGCTCATGCGGCCTCTCCCGAGACCGTTGCTCGCGCGGTGCGGGCTGCGCATGAGGCACAGGCGCGATGGGCAGTTACGCCCTACGGCGAGCGCTGCGCCCACATGCGCGCCGTGGCGCGAGCGATCGGCGATCGCCACATCGAGCTGGCTGCTGTGGTGAGCCTTGAGACGGGCAAGATCAGGGGAGAGTCGATCGCTGAGGTGCAGGAGGCAATTGACCTGATCGAGACCTACTGCAAGATGATCGAGGCGGCTGAGGGGTTCACCTCCCCGCTTGTGAGCCTCACCGCGGCTGAGCGCAATTTCGAGACGCTCAGGCCCTACGGCGTGTTCGGCGTGATAGCTCCGTTTAACTTCCCGGTTGCGCTGGTCGTGAACATGCTCTCGGCAGCTCTGATCGCGGGCAACACAGTGGTCCTAAAGCCGTCGGAGGCGACACCTTGGACGGCGGCTCTCCTCGGTGAGGTGATCTCTGCCACCGGCTTGCCTGCCGGAGTGTTCAACCTTCTGCACGGCGGCCCCGACACCGGTCGCTCGCTTGTCGCGGCGGATGTCGCGGGGATTGCGTTCACGGGCTCGGCGGAGGTTGGGAGAGAGATCGCGGCGCGCCTGTCGCAGGGGCGCTGGGCACGTCCGGTGCTGGCCGAGCTGGGGGGCAAGAACCCGGCCATCGTTACCGCCAACGCCGACTTGGATAAGGCCGCCGAGGGTGTCGCGAGGGCCGCGTTTGGGCTCTCCGGCCAGAAGTGCAGCGCGTGCTCGCGCGCGATCGTGCTGGATGAGGTCTACGACGAGTTCCTGCAGCGACTGTGTGCTTTCACGAGTACGCTCGCTGTTGGACACCCAGCCGATCCCCTCTCGGCTCTTGGACCCGTCATCGACGGGCGCGCCGTGACCCGCTTTGTGGAGAGCGTCGCTGCCGCTCGCCACGATGGGAGGATCGCCGTGGGTGGGGGTCGGATCGAGCTCGGCGGGCGCTTTGTGGAGCCGACCGTGGTGTGTGATCTACCCGTCGCACACCCTTTGACCCGTCGCGAGTTGTTTCTACCGTTTGTGACCGTCGAGCGGGTTGGCGGTCTCGACGGCGCGCTGGCAGAGGCCAACGCGGTTGACTATGGGCTGACCGCGGGGATCTTCAGCGAGGATGAGGCCGAGGTGGAGAAGTTCCTCAGGGAGATCGAGGCGGGCGTCGTCTATGTGAATCGTCGCGCCGGCGCCACGACAGGCGCATGGCCTGGGTCGCAGTCGTTCTGCGGTTGGAAGGCCAGTGGGTTGACGGGCAAGGGTGGTCTCGGGCCGTATTACCTTCCCCAATTCATGCGTGAGCAGAGCCGTACGATCGTGCGATGACTGCTTCCGTCAAGGGTGGGGCACGATAGGGTGAGCGAGATGGCAGGGCCTTCTGTGAGCGGCAAGGCGGCTTCGCCGCTGCCGGCGGGGTGTCGTGTTGCTCCCCGCATGGCGGTGGCGCTTGAGGAGTATCAGGCGAGGCTGTTGCGCACACGCGAATGGATGCGGGAGCAGGGAGTCGAGCTGCTGCTGCTTACCCAACCCGAGCACTACAACTGGTTGTCGGGTTATGAGCCGACGAGCGCTTTCTACTTCCAAGCGCTGGTCGTGCCGGCAGCTCAGGACTCGCCACTCACACTGCTGTGTAACAAGGCTGAGCTGTTGCTGTGCGAGGAGACCTGCTGGGTGGCGGACGTGCGCCCGATCTGGACTCACGAGGATCAAACCGCGCGCCTGATGGAGCTGTTGCGCGAGCGCGATCTCGACGGGGCGGGGCGCATCGGCGTGAACCTCTCCAGCTATCACTTCAAGGCGCGTTATGCGCTTGAGTTGATGCGCGCGCTGCCTGAGGCGGAGATGGTGGATGTGTGTGCGGGGCTTGACGACCTCCGTCTGGTCAAGAGCCCTGCTGAGATCGCGTTGCTGCGCCAAGCCGCTCGCGTGGCCGATACGGGTGTGATGGCCGGCATCGAGGCGATCCGGGCCGGCGTCACCGATCGCGATGTGATGGCGGCGATCCAGGAGGCCGTGGCGCGAAGCGGCGGTGAGTTCCCGGCCTACCCAACACTGGTGGATGCGCGCGGGACGCTGCACGGGACTCCTGTCGGCAAGGTGCTCGGCGACGGCGACGTTGTGTACCTGGAGGTGAGCGGGGTGGTGCGCCGCTACCACTGCAACATCTCCCGGACGGTCGTGGTGGGAGAGCCCTCGGCGCGAGTGCTGGAGCTCTATGGCGTTGTGCGCGACGCGCTCGACCGCGCCACCGAGGCGTTGCTACCCGGCACGAGCGTGGCGGAGATCGTGGAGATTGTCGCCGAGTGCCATCGGGGCTATGAGCAGAACACATGGGGCCGGTTTGGCTTCAGCATGGAGATCGCCTACCCACCGATTTGGATCGGGGCGCTCAGCTTGATGCGGGGAGACCCGCATGTGATCGAGCCTGGCATGGTGATCACAATGGAGCCAGGGCTGTCCTACAGCGACGGCGCGACGATGATGCTCGGCAACAACGTGCTCATCACCGAGGACGGGCCCGAGGTGCTCAACGAGGTTCCCGTGGAGTTGTTCTCTCGGTAGGGTGGATCCCATCGAAGTTCGAGTGTCTCGGAGCATTTGACATATGCGAGATGATCCACCGATACGACGTGGGGAAGGCGTACCGTTCGCCGAACGGATGGGCCCGACCAGATCATGAGGGAGGAATGGATGCGGTCGATGAAACGTGGTAGGAGGCGTCAGGTCCTTGGTACGTCTGTGGCCATCGTCGCTTGTCTGGGGGTTGTTGCGTGCGGGAGCAGCAAAAGCTCGGCGACGCTCACGATCGGCGGCTGGGGTGGCGTGATCGATGAAGCTACGCAGACGTCCTACCTCAACCAGTTCGACGCGGAAAACCATCTGAAGTCGCAGTTCGTCGATGCTCCGGGCGCGCAGCTGGCGCGCGTTGAAGCACAGAACATGGCCAAACAGGTCCAATGGGACGCGGTTGACTCGCTCGATGGGGGTTCTGCCTTCACGCTCTACGCCAAGGGCGAGATCGCTCCACTGTCCGCGTCGACGAAGGCGACCTTTGTAAAGGAGCTCGGCCCCCAGAAGGTCACGGCGTTTGGCTTTTCCCACGGAAGCCTGGGAGACGTGATCGTGTGCAACACGGACAAGATGAAGACCTGCCCGAAGACGATGGCGGAATTCTACGACACCAAGGAGTTTCCCCAGCCGCGTATGTTTGGTGGGATCGAGCCGATCGAGGCGGTCACCACGGCCGAGGTCGCCGACGGAATGCCGATCTCAAAGACCGCCACGACTCCGGTGGACGTCCCGGCTGTGATGGCCACTCTGAACAAGTTGAAGCCGTCGATCAAGGTTTTCTGGCAGTCCGGTGAACAGCAGCAGCAGGTGATTCGCAGCGGTGAGGTTCCACTCGGGATCATGTGGAGCGACCGTGCCTACCAGCTGATATCGCAGGGAGTTAAATTGAAGGTTGTGTGGGCCGAAGGCGCATATGAGCCGAGCTACTGGGCGGTCCTGAAAGGGGCTCATCACTCCGAAGAGGCGTCCAAGCTGCTTGCGTTCATAGCGAGCCATCCGAAGTCGGAGGCCAAGTGGGCCAATCTGATTCACGACTCGGTGCCCAATCCGCTGGCGCTGACATATCTGCCAAGCTCGATCGCTGCGCAGCTGGCGGACAATCCGGTGAACCTCAAAAAGTTGGCTACCCCCAACTTCTTGTGGTATGCGCATAACAGTGAAGAGTTGAACACCGCTTACGAGAACTTTCTGCGCGGATAGGTCCACGGAGAGTCTGAAGACGATGGGGCTGGCGAGGAGGAGCTTGGCTAGGAGCCTCCTCGCCAAGCGCCGCCGCGGAGAGGGCGCCCACTGGAGCGCGATTCTCCCTAACCGCTGGGCGCTGTTGTTGACCGTTCCACTGCTGGTGGTGCTGTTGGGGTTTGTGGTTTACCCACTGGTGAAGCTCGCGATCGACTCGCTCACGACCGGCAGCGGAATTGGCAACTACGAAGCGGTCTTTCAGAGTCCGGCCGGGAGGCGCGCGCTGGTTACGACGGTGGTGGCGAGCTTGCTTGTGGGCGCCGTCGCCGTGACCCTCGGTGGGTTGCTCGCGTGGCACATACGGATCAGCCGGCACCGTGCGGTTCGGGTGCTGCTGTGGCTGGCTGTGCTTGCGCCCTTCTGGATGGGCACGGTGGTGAAGAACTATGCGATCGTGATTCTGTTGTCGGGTGAAGGGCCGCTTGACAAGTTGCTCGAGCTCGTTGGCCTCTCGCCGGTGTCGTGGCTCTACACGTCGACGGCCGTGGCAATTGGGATGGTTTACACGATGGTTCCCTATGCGGCCTTCTCGCTCTATGGGGTGTTCGTGAGCATCGATGAGTCGCTGCTTGAAGCCGCCCGGGGCCTTGGGGCCTCGCGCGCGCGCGCGATCAGAACGGTGCTGTTGCCTCTGGCGATGCCCGGGATCGTTGCCAGTGCTGCGCTTGTGTTTGCGATCTCGTTGGGCTTCTACGTCAGCCCGGTGCTGCTCGGCGGGGCCCAGACGCCGTTCATGGCGAGCTATATCCAGGACTACATCTTCACGTTCTTCAACTACCCGATTGCGAGCGCGGCGTCGGTGATCCTGCTGGCCGTGGCGCTGCTCACGCTGGGATTGGCATTGGCGCTCGTCGGTCGCACGCGCCTGCAGAGAGCTGTGGCGTGATGGCCGGCGGGCCGCTCTCGGCGGTGCCGGCGGATGGGCGCGCGCGACCCCAGCCTCGAATGGTGCTCGGGGATCGTCTCACCGGAGTGCTCGGCGTGGTGGCCACTGGCGCGACGGCGCTCGCGCTGCTGGTGCCGGCGGCGTTGGTGGCGGTGCTGTCGTTTTCCAACGACAGTTATTTCGACTTTCCTCCGCATGCGTGGGGGCTGCGCCAGTACCAGACGTTGCTTGAAGTTCCGCGCTGGGGGTCGGCTCTGTGGCTGTCGGTGAGGATCGCCCTCCCCGTGGCTTTGCTGTCGGCGCTTGTGGTGGTGCCCACCCTGTTCGTGATCCATCGCAGCAGGCTCCCCGGGCGCCATGTGCTGCAGGTGGGGGGCCTCACCGGGATCATCATCCCGATCTCGGCCTACGCGGTGGCGATGTACGGCATGTTCGCCCAGATCGGCTTGCTCGGCACCTATGGGGGCTTGGTGCTCGCCAATCTGACGCTTGGTGTGCCGGTGATGTTGTTTGTGACGAGCGCCGCGATGAGTCGCATACCGGTGGAGCTGGAGCTGGCGGCGATGGTCGCCGGCGCCAGCAGGGCGCAGGCGTGGTTTGCGATCACACTGCGATTGCTTGCGCCGGCGATCCTGGCGGGCGGGGTGCTGGCGTTCATGACCAGCTTGGATGAGGCTGTGTTCATCAACTTCCTCGGCGGCCCCGGGCTGGAAACGCTCCCCAAGGCGATTCTCGATTCGGTGCGCTATGGGCTTGACCCGGTGATCACCGCGATCGCGACGCTCTTGATGGTGGGTACCAGCCTCGCGATGGGGCTGGCGGCGCGGCTGGCGCGAGGGGGGGCACGATGAGCGATCCGGAGGCGGTGCTCGATATCCAGTTGCTCAGCAAGTCCTATGGGGATACAGATGCGCTGGAGCGGGTGGATCTCAGTGTGCGCAGAGGTGAGCTGCTGACGCTGCTGGGTCCGAGTGGCTCGGGCAAGACGACGTTGTTGAAGGTGATAGCGGGCTTTGAGGCGCCGACGTCGGGACGGGTGTTGCTGCGTGGACGCGACATCTCGCGGCTCTCTCCCGCGCGCCGCGGCGTGGGGATGGTGTTTCAGCACTATGCGCTGTTCCCTCACATGACTGTCGCCCAGAACATTGGCTATGGCTTGAAGTTGCGCCGTGTGCCGCGCGCGGAGCGCGGGCGGCGTGTTGGGGAGATGCTCGAGCTGTTGCGGCTGGGGGGCTTGGAGGATCGCTATCCGCGCCAGCTATCTGGCGGCCAGCAGCAGCGTGTGGCGCTGGGTCGAGCGCTTGTGTATGACCCCGAGGTGATCTTGATGGACGAGCCGTTGGGGGCGCTGGATCGGGCGTTGCGCATCGAGATGGAGGAGGAGATTCGCGGTTTGCACCGCGATCTGGGGGCGACGATCGTGTATGTCACTCACGACCAGCAGGAGGCGCTTGCGCTGTCGAACCGCATCGCGATCATGCGTGCGGGGAAAGTCGCGAGCGTGGGGGAGCCCGAGCAGCTCTACACGCGTCCGGCGGACAGCTTCGTGGCGGGCTTCTTCGCGAACGCCAATCTCCTGCCGGTGCAGGAGCACGAGCTGCTCGCCGATGGCGCTGCTCGTGTGCGCTGCGCGGGCGCTGAGATCCATTGTCCCGCGACGGCGGTTGCCGGTGATCGTGTGGTGCTCGCGGTGCGTCGTCGTTGCCTGCGTCGCACAGCATCCCCAGGGGCTTTGCCGATCAAGGGTGTTGTGAGTGAGATGCTGTTGTTCGGTGACGAGCAGGAGATCTCTCTGCAATCGCCGGAGCTGGGCCGCGTCGTGGCGAGCATCGATTCGCGCGACTGTGCCGGGCTCGCGCTTGGAGGCGAGGTCGAGCTGTTTGCAGCGCAGGGCGAGGCGGTGCTGGTGGCGCATGTGTGAGCTGCCAACATTGCGGGCCGATGGAGCGGGTGCCAATGGACACTGAGGCGCCTGTCGCCCGGACCCTCTATGAGCGAGCGCTGCGGAGCTTGCCCGGCGGTAACTCGCGCTCGACGCTGTGGGTCGATCCCCACCCTCCCTACGCGGCGTGTGGCGAGGGGTGTGAGATCGTGGACGTGGACGGTCGTCGGGCGATCGACTTGCAGAACAACTACACCGCGCTCGTGCACGGTCATGCGTTTGAGCCGGTGACGCGGGCCGTCGTGGCGGCACTGGAGGAGGGGTCGGCGTTTGGCCTGCCGACTCCGAGTGAGATCGACATGGCGGAGTGCCTTGTTGGGCGCGTGGGGTGGGCTGAGCGTTGGCGCTTTGCCAACTCGGGTACGGAGGCGGTGATGATGGCGGTGCGGGCTGCTCGTGCGGTCACAGGCCGGGACGGGTTGTTGCGGTTCTCCGACTGCTACCACGGCAGCTGGGATGCGGTTGTGCCGCGCGTCGCGCCAGGTGTGCCGGAGGGCGCTCAGCGGGACGTGGTGGAGGTGACACTGGGTGACGGCGAGGCGTTTGTGGCTGCCTTGGATGAGCACGAGGGGCGCCTGGCGGCGGTGTTGCTGGACTTGATGCCCAACTACGCTGGCCTGCGGCCGCTCGATTCGGCGTTTGTGAGGCTGGTGCGCGAGCAGACCACAAGCCGCGGGATCGCGCTGGTGATCGACGAGGTGGTCACGTTCAGGCTGGCGCCAGCTGGACTTCACTCGCTGTACGGGATCGAGGGCGATTTGATCGTGCTCGGCAAGATGATCGGCGGCGGCTTTCCCGTGGGTGCGATTGGTGGACGCGCCTCCTTCATGGAGGTGTTCGATCCGCGGCGCGGTGATGCGGTGAGGCACGGTGGCACGTTCTCGGCCAATCCGGTCACGATGCGAGCTGGGGTGGCGGCGCTTGAGGCGCTCCAGCTCCCAGACATCGAGCGGATCGACGTCCTCGGCGATCGTCTGCGTGAGAGCTTGCTCGAGCGGGGCTGGTCGGTGGGTGGCCGGGGCTCTTTGTTGAAGATCGGCGCGCGCGATCCGACCGGACTGTGGTGGGCTCTCTATGAGGCGGGTGTGCTGATTGCGGGGAACGGTCTTGCGTGTGTGTCGACGCCGATGGATGAGCGGGTCCTCGAGCGAGTGCTGCTGGCGTTTGAGCGGGTGGGCCCACGAGCGGGCGATGGTGAGCGCGGATGATCCGGTGGTGTTGAGTGTGCCGGAAGCCGGCCGATGAAGCGCGTGGGCCCGCGGGTGTGTGTGGTTGGCGCCGGCGCGATTGGCTTGTCGAGCGCTCTGGAGCTTGCGCGGCGTGGCGTGGGTGGGGTGACGGTGATCGAGGCGCGGCATGTTGCAGCGGGTTCCTCGGGGCTGTCGGTGGGGATTGTGGAGACGCAATATCTGGACCCGCTCGACATCGAGCTGCGAGTCCGCTCGATGCGGGTCTTCGAGCGTCTGGAGCGCGAGTTTGGGTTGCGTGTTGTGCGCAACGGCTATCTGCGTCTCGGCCATGACGCGGAGGCGCAGACGGCGTTCGCTCGCAGCGTGGAGATCCAGCACGAGCTGGGCGTGCGCCACGCGCGCGTGCTGGATCGCGAGCAGTTGGGCGGGCTCGTCCCGGACATGCGCGTGGATGACGTGCAGGCTGGGTTGTGGGGGAGCAACGATGGGTATATCGATGGTCATCTCTACTGTGGGCTGCTTGCGGAGCTGGCGACGGCGGCCGGTGTGGAGATGCGCGTTGGTTACGAGCTGCTTGGAGCCGAGCCCCGAGATGGCGGCGGGCTGCGTCTGAATACGAGCGGGGGGGAGCTCGATTGCGAGGTGGCGGTAAACGCGGCGGGTCCGTGGGCGGGGAGCGTGGCGAGACTGCTGGGTTGTGAGTTGGAACTGGCTCCTCAAAGGCACCAGGCGTGCTTGGTGGGCCTTCCACGCGAGCTGTCCTACGTGATGCCCTCGGTGATGGACTACACGCCGGGGAGTGGTGAGCGTGGCTTGTATTTTCGCGACGAGGGACCCGGCAGGCTGATCGCTGGGCTGCACGGCGAGGAGGCCTCAGACTCGCCTGCCGATCCTGATTCTTATGCGCGTGGGGTCGACGAGGGGTTTGAGCAGGAGCTCGCGCACAAGCTGGCGAGCAGGTTGTCGGGACTTGTGGACGCGACGTTGGCTGGAGGTTGGGCGGGGCTGTATCCGGTGAGCGTCACGGGCCGGCCATTGGTGGGCCCGCTCTCGGGCGACGCTGCTGTGATCGTCGCGGGTGGCGCGGGTGGCTCTGGCATTCAGCTCTCGCCGGTGCTCGGCGAGCTGGTGGCCGACTGGGTGTTGCACGGCGAGCCGCGGGTGGTGGCGGGGGCGCGGGGGCTCGCGCCGCGCTAGCGGCATCTGCTTGAACCGGAGTGCTCGTGAGCGCGCAGGCGTTGGCACGTTGGGGGTCTGAGATCAGTGAGCCGACTGGTCATGGTGCGCCAGCGCCGCGAGCACGCGCCGCGCGAGCTGCTCGTCGCCGGTGAGCTGCAGCTCGGCGATATTGCGCTCGGGACCCAACGCCAGCGCCCAGGCGGCGAGCGTCCCTGCGATACACGCCCACGGCATCGCCGTGCCGGGCTCCACGTGCGCGATCGCGCCGTCGTGGATGTCGAACAGTTGGCGGGTGGGCTCTTCGAAGTCGTCGATCAGCAGTTCGACGACCCCGTTGGGCAGGCTGGAGCCGTCGATCAGCGTGGGGAGCGCGCGCAGCGTGGCGTGCACGCTCAGCATTTCGGCAGTCGCGGGGTCGGCCGGCGGCGCTGGCGTAGGGCTGCGGATTGTGCCCCCGAGCCAGCGCCGCCACGCGCGCGGCCACCCGATCGGGCTGAATGAGCGGTCGTTTGGGGGCTGTTGCGTATTGTCGTCCTGACGCACGCGCGGCAGTCTAATCGAACTATCCCAAGAAGCGGTCTTGTGCACTCTTCGGAGATATTCGACCATGTTGACGGCGGCCGCTGAACGATTGCCACGGTGGTGGGTGCGCGACGCCCGCGTGCGCCCGCGTCCGCCCGCGCTAGCCTCGACCGATGCCCTCTTCCAAGCTGGATCCGCTGTCGGCGTTTAGCCCCGCGGTGCGCGATTGGTTTGCGTCGTCGTTTGCCGAGCCGACTCAGGCGCAGGCGCAGGCGTGGCCGGCGATCGCCAGCGGCGAGCACGTGCTGCTGTCGGCGCCGACCGGTTCCGGCAAGACGCTGGCAGCGTTTCTGTGGGCGCTGGACAGGCTGAGCGCGCGCGCTGAGGACGGCCCGTCGGGGGTGCGCGTGGTGTATGTGTCGCCGCTGAAGGCGCTGTCGTATGACATCGAGCGCAACCTGCGCGCGCCGCTGCGCGGGATCGGGGCGCGGGTGAGTGTGGGCATCCGCACGGGCGACACCACCCAGGCGGAGCGTGCCGCGATGGCGCGTCGTCCGCCGGATATCTTGATCACGACCCCTGAGTCGCTGTATCTGATCCTCGGCTCGCGCGCGCGAGCGATGCTGGGCACCGTTGAGACGGTGATCGTGGATGAGATCCACGCGGTGGCGTCGGTCAAGCGCGGCGCGCACCTCGCGCTGACGCTGGAGCGGCTGGAGGAGCAGGTGCGCGCCGGCAGGCACAACGCGGGTGTGCATGACACCGGGACGCACCAAAACACTACGCGCCGCGCGGCCGTGCAACGCGTGGGGTTGTCGGCGACGCAGAACCCGCTGGAGGAGGTGGGCCGCTTCCTGGTGGGTCCAAGCCGCAGCGTGAGGATTGTCGATACGGGGGTGCGCAAGCCGCTGGACCTGCGAATCGACGTGCCGGTCGAGTCGATGACAGAACCAGGAGGTTCGCTCCCAGGCGACCCGTTGGATCCCGGTTTGGAGACCCACCTGCCCGACCCCACACGCAACTCGATCTGGCCGGCGATCTACCCGGAGCTGTTGGCGCTCGTGCGCGAGCACCGCTCGACGATCGTGTTCGTCAACAACCGTCGCTCCGCCGAGCGGGTGGCGCTGCGTCTCAACGAGTTGGCCGCGGGCGAGAGCGATGGCGCGCAGGCTGAGCAGTCGTTGGGGGATGGTTTGGACGGGGCCGCCCCTGAGGGCGGCCCACACGTTCTCAGGAAGGATCCGCCGCCTGTGGCGCTGCGCGAGATCGCGAGGGCTCACCATGGTTCGTTGTCGCGAGAGGAGCGCACTGCAATCGAGGAGCAGCTGAAGGCTGGAGACTTGCCGTGCCTGGTGGCGACCTCCTCGCTGGAGCTCGGGATCGATATGGGGGCTGTGGACTTGGTGGTGCAGATCGAGTCGCCGAAGTCGGTGGCGCGCGGGCTGCAGCGGATCGGGCGTGCCGGCCACGGCGTGGGAGACGTGAGCAAGGGTCGCATCTTCCCGAAGTTCCGCGGCGATCTGTTGGAGTGCGCGGTGGTGTGCCGGCGCATGCGCGAAGGTGCGATCGAGCCGACTGTGGTGCCGCGCAACGCGCTGGATGTGCTGGCCCAGCAGATCGTGGCGATTGCCGCTTCGGCGGACGACGAGGGCGTCTCTGTCGACGATCTGTGTGCGCTGGTCACTCGCACCCACTCTTATTCAGGGCTTGCGCGGTCGCTGCTGGAGAACGTGCTGGACATGCTCGACGGCCGTTACCCGTCCAGTGAATTCGGGGAGCTGCGCCCGCGCATCGTGTGGGATCGCGTCGGTGGTCGCATCCGTGCGCGCAAGGGTGCGCGTCAGCTGGCGATCGTCAACGCCGGCACGATCCCTGACCGTGGGCTTTACGCGGTGACCTTGCCGGACGGCCGCCGTGTGGGGGAGCTGGACGAGGAGATGGTGTACGAGGCGCGGCCGGGCAAGGTGTTCCTGCTGGGCGCCTCCTCGTGGCGGATCGAGGAGATTGGGCGCGACCGTGTGATCGTGACGCCGGCCCCGGGCGTGCCTGGGGAGGTGCCGTTCTGGAAGGGCGATGGCGTGGGGCGTCCGAAGGAGCTGGGTGCGGCGATTGGCGCGTTTGCGCGTTGGGCGGTCGACCAGGACGCGGAGCTGCTGGTGCGCGACTACGACCTCGACGAGCGTTCGGCGCGCAACCTGTTGGAGTATCTGCGCGAGCAGCAGGCGGCCACCCACGTGCTGCCCAGCGACCGCACGATCGTGCTGGAGCGTTTTCGCGACGAGATCGGCGATTGGCGGCTGTGTGTGCTGTCGCCCTATGGGGGTCGTGTGCACGCCGCGTGGGGTCTTGCGATCTCGGCGCGCATCCGCGAGCGCTTTGGGATCGACGGCGAGGCGATCTGGTCGGACGACGGGATCGTGGTGCGTCTGCCCGACGTCGACATCGACGACGGCGCGGATGGCGCGCTCGCGGCCTCCTATGCCGACCTGGTGGCGCTTGACCCTGAGGAGGTCGAGGAGGCGATCGTGGGCGAGCTCGGTGGCTCGGCGCTGTTTGGGGCGCGCTTTCGCGAGAACGCCGGGCGCGCGTTGCTGATCCCGCGCGCTTACCCCGGCCGGCGCACGCCGCTGTGGCAGCAGCGTTTGAAGTCGCAGAACCTGCTGGAGGTGGCGCGCCGCTATCCCGACTTCCCGATCGTTCTGGAGACCTATCGCGAGTGCTTGCGCGATGTGCTGGACCTGTCGGGCCTGCAGGAGCTGCTGCGCGGGCTCTCCACGCGTGAGCTGTCGCTGGTGGAGGTCACCACGCAGAGCGCTTCCCCGTTTGCGGGGTCGCTGCTGTTCGACTACGTGGCGACCTATATGTACGAGGGCGACACCCCCAGCGCGGAGCGCCGTGCGGCTGCGCTGTCGCTGGACCGCGACCTGTTGCGCGAGCTGCTGGGTCAGGAGGAGCTGCGCGAGCTGATCGACCCCACCGCGCTGGCTCAGGTAGAGGACGACCTCGCACACCGCTCACCGCGCACGCAGGCGACCGGCCGCGACGGGCTCTGTGACGTGCTGCGCTGGGTCGGCGATCTGCGCGAGTCCGAGGCGCGTGAGCGCGTGCTCGATGGCCTCGACGCGGATGCGATGCTCGCCGCGCTGGAGCGGGAGCGGCGCGTGGTGCGCGTGCGGATCGCGGGCGAGGAGCGTGTGATCGCGGCCGACGACGCGGGGTTGTACCGCGACGCGCTTGGCGTGCCGCCGCCGGGTGGCCTGCCGGACTCGTTTCTTGCCGATGTGCCTGATGCACTGGGCAAGCTGGTGGCGCGCTATGCGCGTACCCACGGCCCGTTCACGACCGCCGAGTTGCACGAGCGCTATGGCGTCGACGCGGCGGCGATGCTGCGTGAGCTGGAGCAGGAGGGAGAGCTGGTGCGCGGCGAGCTGCGTCCCAACCCAATCAACCAATCCCCCAAGCCCTCGCGCCCTCCTGGCCCTCCCAACACTTCCGACAAGCCCCCGGAGGGGGCTCCCTCCTCGCGCTCGCGCGAGTGGTGCGACGTGGAGGTGCTGCGCCGTCTGCGCCGCGCCTCGCTGGCGGCATTGCGTAAGGAGATCGAGCCGGTTGACCCGCGTGCGCTGAGCGCGTTCATGCCCTCATGGCAGGGCGTCGACCGCTGGCGCCCGGGCTCGGTGCAGGGTCACGGCGGTGTGGAGCGGCTGCGCGAAGTGCTCGTTCCTCTTCAGGGGCTCGCGCTTCCGGTGGCGGCGTGGGAGCGCGACGTGCTGCGCGCGCGCACTGGCTCCTATTCGCCGGCGTGGCTCGACAGTCTGTGTGCGAGCGGCGAGGTTGTGTGGGTCGGCGCGGGCCCGCTTGGCCGCGACTCGGGCCGGGTCGCGCTGTACTTCCGCGAGGACGCCCAGCTGATCGGGCCGCCCGCTGCGCGTGGCGGTGTGGAGCCGCCGGCGCAACCTGAGCATGCGCTTCTGCGCGAGCGTCTGGCGCTGGGACCCTGTTTCTTCGGTGACCTGCTCGCCGAGTTGGATGTGCCCACTCCCGCTCTCGCTGAGGCTCTGTGGGATCTGGTGTGGGC